>JAUSFV010000013.1 GCA_030649305.1 bacterium | reverse complement strand
GTTTTGCGGTATTAATAGTATCAGACCTTTTACTATGAGGGAGGAAAATCAATGCGTCTGATTCGGATTGTTGCAGTTCCTTTTGATGGCGGTGGGGGAGAAAAAAGCGAAGGATGTGCTATCGCGCCACAATATATTTCTCGGTATCTCGGAAACAATGATTGGCGAACCGCAGAAAACGGGTTATCTCCGATTTTTATGTGGGACGCAATCTTCGCTGATATGCCGAAAAATTTCGATTCTTTTCTTCCTTATGCGGAAGAACAGCTTGCACGATATAATTTTGATATTATTCTTGGTGGTGACAATAGTATTAGTATCGCCGGGTATCGTGCTGTCGTGAAAAAATTCGGCGGGCCAGTAATGCTGGTTCACGCAGATGCCCATCCCGATTGTCGGGATCCAAACATGCTGTCGAGTTCGGATCCGCATGCCAGCTGGGTGCGTCAGTTGATTGAAGAGGGTTCGCTTGATCCCCAAAATTATTTTCTGTTTGGTTCGCGTGCGAATGATCGGCGTGGAGATGCCGATGGTTCGGAATATGATTATTTGCGGCGCTTAAAAATTTTTAACCATGTTTTTTCCATGTCCGCATTGGAAAATAGCCAGATTCCTATGCATAACCCGCTTGATTTTGCTTCGCTTTTCAACTTTTTGTTTATTGCGGATACCGAATTGGCAAAAAAAATAAAAGGGATTTATTGCGCATTTGATATTGATGTCATTGATCCCTCGCTTGCTCCCGGCACGGGTTGTCAGGCATCCGGTGGTTGGAATTATCGCCAGGCACGAGCGTTCCTTCGCGGGCTCCATGAAGTTGCCTTCAGGCTGGGTCTTGCGGTGAAGGGCGATCTGACCGAGGTGAACCCCCGATTTGATGAGGGGGGTCGCACTGTTCGGTGCGCAGGAGATCTTCTGCGCGAATGGTCATCATTTTTTGACGAATTTGGTAAGATTTGAAGTTTTTTCTCAAAACGCATATCATACAATGGTATGCGTATTTTTATTAAAGAAACCATTCATAGGGCGGGGGAGGCGGTTGAGCTTTCGGGCTGGGTGCATAGGCGCCGCGACCACGGTAAGCTTATTTTTATTGATTTGCGTGACGCTTCCGGCATCGTACAGGTTGTGTTTGCGCCAAAAGACGGGAAACATTTGTCTCGCACAGAAGAACTCCGTTCGGAGTGGGTGGTGAAAATTACGGGACTTGTGAAAGAACGCCCGGCAGGAATGAAAAATGATGAAATCCCAACGGGCAATATTGAAATTGAAGCAGCGGCTTTGGAAATATTGAATGAGGCAACAACGCCGCCGTTTCCGGTTGAAACCGACGGGCTTGATGTTGATGAAGAGGTTCGTTTGAAATATCGCTACATTGATTTGCGCCGTGAACGTCTGCAAAAAAATATCCGCTTGCGTTCGCAATTTGTACAGGCCGCGCGCGAGTATCTTTTTAAAAACGGATTTACCGAAATTGAAACTCCGCTTTTGACAAAATCAACGCCCGAAGGGTCGCGCGATTTTTTGGTGCCGTCGCGTCTTCAGCCGGGAATGTTTTACGCGCTTCCACAATCACCCCAGCAGTATAAACAGCTTTTGATGTCGGGCGGATTTGAGCGTTATTTTCAGATGGCGCGTGCCCTGCGCGATGAAGATTTGCGGGCAGACCGGGGATTTGAGCATACGCAGATTGACTTGGAAATGAGTTTTGTTGAGCAGAAAGACGTGATGCGGATGGTTGAGGGATTGATAATTTCGGCATGTGGAGCAGTGGGGGCTCGCTTAAAAGAAAAACCATTTCCCGTATTTTCATACGCGGAAGCACTTGAGAAATTCGGCGCGGATAAGTTTGATTTGCGTACG
>JAUSFV010000052.1 GCA_030649305.1 bacterium | reverse complement strand
CTCCGCCGAGGTGACAGAGGAGAAAAAAGATGCGGCGGAGGAAGGGGCCGCGAAGGAGACGAAACAGGCCATGTCGTTTTCCCTTATTTTGAAATCAGATGTAGCGGGTTCCAAAGAAGCGCTTGATGCGATGCTTGGCGCTATGCACTATCCCGAAATTGAATTAAAACTTATTAAGAGTGACGTGGGAGACGTGAATGAGTCGGATGTAAAGTTTGCCATTGCGGCGCGTGTTACGCTTATCGCGGGATTTCGCGTGGAGGTTTTATCTGAAGCAAAACAACTTGCCGAGAATTACCGTATTCGTATTGTTACAAAAGATGTGATTTATGAACTTGCGACTGAAGTGAAACAGGCGATGGAAGACGCTCTGCCGGGAGAAATCCAAGAAAACGAAGTCGGGCGCCTTATGGTTCTTGCCACCTTTAAAAAAGATGGAACGCGGCAAGTTATCGGGGGCAGAGTTGGGGCAGGAGTCATGCGTAAGGGATTAAAATGCAAAATCATGCGCGGGGAGGAACGTGTGGGTTTGTGCAAGCTTACCGGTCTTCAGCGGGAAAAAAACTCCGTTGATGAGGTGGCGAAGGGTGCTGAATGCGGGTGCGCGGTTGATTCGGATGTTACCATAGCGAAGGGCGACATTATGGTATTATTTGAGGAGGAAAAAATTAGACGCAAGCTTTAACCCGCCACAAATACACGAATGGGCACGAATGACACTAATGGATAGTAAGTATTCGTGACATTCGTGAGTTATTTGTGTATTGGTGTCGAGTGTGAGCATGAAGCGATTAGAAAGCATGGCCGAAGTTATCAAGGAAGAACTTGCGCAACAGATATTGCGCGAAGTTGAGTTGCCCGAGGGAGTTTTACTCACTATTACGCGCATTGAAATTACGGATGACAAGCAGCAGGCGAAAGTCCTCTTTTCGCTTTTGGGGGGCAGTGATAACACGGATGCGATGCGGCGCCAAATTTTAGATTTGCTTTTTCGGGCCACTCCTTTTTTACAACGGATGCTCAATCGCCAGCTTCGCACGCGCCCCGTGCCGCGCATTCGGTTTTTAATTGATGAGGAGGAATTGAAACGCCAGCGCATTGAGGAGCTACTTGGACAAGTTGAAAAAAATGAGTTATAATATTGTGGTGGTCATGTGGTTTGCCCGCCCAAATTTTTGATAAAAAATTTAGGCGGGTGAATAGTTAATATGGGGGTCTGCCCCGCACAAATTTTTGGCGTCGTGGTGAAGCAGCTAACACAGGGGTCTGCAAAACCCCCATTCGCGGGTGCAAGTCCCGCCGACGCCTCATGGATGATTTTGCCCGGGTGGTGAAACTGGCAGACACGACAGACTTAAGATCTGTTGTCCGCAAGGACGTGTCGGTTCGACTCCGACCCCGGGCATCCGGTTTTGATTTTTTAATTAGTTTTGCGTACCATGGTGGTACGCCGTGCGGGCA
>JAUSFV010000046.1 GCA_030649305.1 bacterium | reverse complement strand
CAGTGATGGTAGTGTTGCGCATACCAAGTTTGATATTCCAGAACGGATTCGTATTGAAAATTTGAAAAAAGTGGGCGAGGCCCTTTGTGCTTTCATAGAAGAAACAAAGCTTGAGCATTTTGCTTAAGCTTTTCTTTTTTAAAACGATATGGTATAATAATTTTATTATTTGTCCAGAATTGCGAAGCGATTATGGCTACAAATAATAAACCCCATGAGATGGGCGCGGTGCGCCCTATCTCACGGGGTGAAATGGAGTTAGCTCCGACGTATGTCGAAGAACTCCATATTCATGTTTCAGAAAAGGCGAGGAAAACGATATGGCAGAGATACAAACAAACGGAAAACCGCTTGTCGCGGTTGCAATGTCGGGCGGGGTTGACTCGTCTGTTTCGGCAGCTCTTTTACAAAAAAAGGGAGAGTTTCAAGTAGTCGGCTTGTATATGAAAAACACCCCGAATTTTTCCGAGGACTTTTTGAAAGATTGCGGGTGGCATAACGACCGGCGTGATGCGATGCACGTGGCAAATAATCAAATCGGTATTGGGTTTGAGATGCTTGATTTCTCGCGCGAGTACGAAGAAAAAGTGTTTCAGCCGATGCTCGCGGAGTATCGCGCGGGGCGTACGCCAAACCCCGATGTCTGGTGCAACCGGAATATCAAGTTTGGCGTATTTAAAGAGCGAGTCATGCGGGAGTTGGGTGCGGAAAAAATTGCAACGGGGCATTATGCGCGTATCAGCAAAGATGAGCAGGGTTATCATCTTTTGAAAGCGCGCGATGCTTCCAAAGACCAGTCGTATTTTTTGTGGACATTAATACAGGATGACTTGTTGCATCTTTTGTTTCCGGTGGGTGATTATATCAAGGAAACCGAGGTGCGCGAAATGGCTCGGCAATTCGGGCTTGCCACCGCCGATAAAAAAGACAGTCAGGACTTATGCATGGTAGGCTCGCTTGATTTTAAATCGCTTCTTAAGGAGTTTATCAAAGAGCCGCATCGGGGAAGTGCCATTCATGTTGATACGGGAGCAGTACTCGGCAAGCACGATGGTTTAGAGTTTTATACCATCGGCGAGCGGAGCGGATTCGGCGACGGGAAGGGTGCGTTGTACGTTGCGCGAAAAGACATGGTATCGGGCGATATGTTTGTTGCACCCGAAGGACATTCAGTACTTTTTGCAGGGAGCGCTAACATTGCGTCAGTCAATTGGATTTCGGGTGCGGAACCGGAAATGCCGTTTTCGTGTGATGCGGTTG
The DNA here is from genome assembly GCA_030649305.1 of bacterium. Classification (GTDB taxonomy): domain Bacteria; phylum Patescibacteriota; class Minisyncoccia; order Sungbacterales; family GWA2-42-14; genus JAUSFV01. The sequence continues at coordinate 571 of JAUSFV010000046.1, read as the reverse complement.
TGCGGTATCATGCGAAACCGGTTGCGGCAAAAGTTACAAAGGCCGCAAAGGATGCGCATAGCGTTCAATTTGCAGAGCCGCAGTATGCCGTTACCTCGGGCCAGTCGCTTGTGTTGTATTGGGGCGATGAATTGATTGGCGGGGGAGTGATTCAGTAGTTTGTAAGTTTATGAGTTCTCAAGTTAAGCTACGCTTTGCGTGGCTTTTTTGATTTTTTGACTTTTATTTGGTTCGGTATAAGCTGAAAATAGAACCTTTTTTGCGCCGTAGGAGGTATAAAGATGGGACAATTGCTGTGGGGGTGGCTTGAGTGGTTGTGTGGCCCTTGGTTGCATACATTCTTTTATCTTTGCGCATTTCTTTTGGCAGTAGTCGGTCTTCCGGCATTTGTCACCGGAAATCGGAAATTGAATAAAATTTTCATTATTCTTGCCCTTCTTACGGTTCTTTCATATTTTATCTGTCTTATTTTTTATGTGCGCGGGCATAATTAGGGAGGACGTTTCGTCCTCTTTTTATTTGTTTCTTCGTGAATGCCCCGCTGTTTGGATGTTGACCGAGTTCAGGCAAT
>JAUSFV010000003.1 GCA_030649305.1 bacterium | reverse complement strand
TCGCGGGTATTGCTACACAAGTTTCTTTTTCGTCAATCGCTTTGGCGTTCGGCGTATCCGCGGCCATTGGAATTATTTTCGGATATTATCCGGCGCGGCGCGCCGCTTCGTTGAATCCGATAGAAGCGTTGCGGTATGAATGATAAAAATGTAAAAGTTAAAATTATAAAATAAAAATTTTATAAAATTATGAATAAATTAATACTAGTTGTAATTTCAGTCGCGGTGGTGGTTGGCGGGGGAGCGTTTTACGGTGGTATGAAGTACGCGCAAAGTAGAGCGGCAGGGGGGCGCGGAAATTTTGCCAATCTTTCGCCCGAGGAACGCCAGCAGCGATTACAGCAATTCGGCGCGAATGCCGGAGACGTTCGTCCGCGCCAAGGCGGCGGAGGATTTATCGCCGGAGAAATCATTTCCAAAGATGATAAGAGCGTTACGCTGAAACTTCAGGATGGCGGGTCAAAGATTGTATTTTTTTCCGATGTGACAGAAATCGTAAAGTCCATATCGGGCGTTTCGGGCGACCTTGCAATCGGGAAAAATATCACCGTCAATGGCGTCGCGAATTCGGACGGAAGCGTTACTGCCGGGATGATCCAGTTGCGGCCATTGAGTTCAAGCGGACAATAGAACGGGACGCGGCCCCTGTTTTCAGGAGTCATTTGTTATATGCGCGCACTCGGGTTATACTATAATATATGGACGAACAATTAAAACATATTGAGGAGAAATTAAACGAGCTTGCGGCAAAGACGGATGCGGTTTTTCAATCTTCCGAAAAGATGCGGAAATATTTTTTGTGGACGCTGATTATTACGGCTGTCGTTGTTGTTTTGCCGCTTTTGGTTTTGCCGCTGGTCATTCCGGCGTTTCTTCAGTCGGTAGCGCTTCCTGTGGGGTTCTAGAGGAACTTCGTTTTATACCGTAATTTCATACGCATGGCACTTGATGTACGGCTGTTGTATATCTTGAACAGCATGGTTGGAAAGTCGAGTTTTCTTGGTGGGAGCTTCGTCCGGTTATCGGGTGGGAAAAGTCATAGAGTTTTATTCAATAGCGTATGGCCAATCAAGTTTCTCTTATACGGACGCTTTCAGAAATTGCGGCACTCTGGATTGCCTCGGATGTCGGCTACTATATCGTGTTGCCGCTCTTTGGATTTTCTGCGGGCTACTCAAATGCCCCCGTCGGCATCGCGCTCTATTACGCGTTTTGGGTTGCTGTTTCCGTAAATACGTTTTGGCCCATCTTTAAAAAGTGGAGGCCAATTGTGAATGTGCCGCGCGCCTATATGTTTCTTTTGGCCTCCTTCGCGGGTCTGGTTTTATTTGCATTATTCGTTATGCCGAAATTGCCCTCCATTGTTTGGACTGAGTCGTGGGACCCGCCGGAACTGATGGTCGCGAATCATTGGTATTTTTTGCCGAAAGCCATTGAAATTCTTCTCCAGCAGGTTTTGATTGCAGCACTTGTTCTTGCGTTTTCGGCGCGCGGGTATAGCATCCGCGCCATATCGCTCTGGAGCATGATTCTTTTCGGAGGCGCGCATCTGGCGCTTTCATTCGGGGGATTGCCGTTCGGGTATGTGACTAGATTTATTATTTCAGCCATGGCGTTCGGGCTCATATTTCCCCGGCTTATGCTGAAGGCGCCGAACGGTTTTACTATTTCATATACGCTTCATTGGCTGTATTACGTGGTGACCGTTGTGATGGCGCATACGATATCGCCGTATATTGTGTAGTTGTTAATTTTACAAAAACGCCCCCGACCGAGGTCGGAGGGCGTTTTTAAAATTCCGTGTTCTTTGCTGATTACTGCGTCCAGTGGTCGTTCAGACCGAATCCCGGCGTTGCCGCTTTGAATGTTGGTCCGGTAAATCCGCCCGCGGGGTCGTTGTAGATTTCCTGTATGACCGTATATTGTCCCCAAAGAGGACTTCCCGGGCCGGTCCACACTATTTTTGTGAAATAGGTGTAGTGCTGTGAGGCGCCTTCCGTATCAAGATAATCTCCTTCTACCTGATTCGTAAGCCACCCCTTGCTTGTACCGTCGGCAATTCGCGCGACAAGTCCGCGGTCAAGTTTGTTGTCGCCGTTGCAGTCCTTGTTAGCAAGCCAGCTGTCGGACCATTGCATCATGAGATTGTCGTCCACATAATCTGCCGTATCACCCCAGTAGGTGCCGTCAAGATTCCGGTCGGAGGAGTCATACGTGCCGTTGAATTGATGCACCTGATAATTATAGCCGAACTGGTCAAATCCGAGTGTAACGGCGTTACCCGCGGAATCGGTGATGGTGCTGTTCTGAATGGTGGCGCAGGTAATCGGTTTTGCAAACGCGACAAGTGCTCCCACGGCGACAAGCGAAAAGATAACCGGCAGGGTGAGCAGTGTTTCTTGTATTTCTTTCATATGAAGTTTTTTTGACGAATTGTTTATTCGACCTTTACGTTTTTTGGTTTGTGTAGCCATGCTGATATAATACGAAATAATTTTTATGAATACAAGACACTAGCTTGAGTTTTTCGCCGAAGTATGCTTTACTATGTATATACTATATATTATGCCTCCGCAAAACATACAATCAGGTCTTACGTTTCACGGTCTCGGGATTGCCCCGGGGCTTCTTGAGGTTTTGGCAAAATTGCGCTACACAATTCCGACCCCCATTCAGTATCAGGCAATTCCTCCGGCGATGGAGGGGAAGGATGTGGTTGGTGTGGCACAGACGGGTACGGGCAAAACACTCGCATTTGGCATTCCTATGCTCCAGCTTTTAGCGCGCGAAAAAGGCAAGGGGCTTGTTTTGCTCCCGACGCGCGAACTTGCATTACAAGTTGAAGAGGAGCTGCATAAAATCGGGCGGCCTTTGGGTTTGAAAACCGCGGTGCTTATTGGTGGCGCTTCCATGCGGCCGCAATTGCAGGCGCTCGGGAGAAACCCCCACATTGTTATCGCAACCCCGGGCCGCTTGATTGACCACTTGGAACAAAAAACCGTGAAGCTTGATTCGGTAAAAATTCTTGTGCTGGATGAAGCGGATCGCATGCTGGATATGGGATTTGAGCCGCAGTTGAGACGCATTTTTCCGCATCTGCCGAAAGACCGCCAAACTATGCTTTTTTCCGCAACCATTCCTTCCGAAATTATGGCGATTGCGGCGCAATACATGAAGCTTCCCGTGCGAATTGAAGTGGCACTCTCGGGTACCACGGCAGAAAAAGTATCGCAGGAAATTTTTATTGTGCGGAGAGAAGCAAAGCTCCGGCTTCTTGAAAAAATATTGGGTGAGTATAAGGGGTCAACACTCGTATTTACGCGGACAAAATTTGGCGCAAAAAAAATCGCGCGCGTTGTGCGCGACATGGGGCATCGGTCAGCTGAAATTCACGGCAACCGCTCGCTTGTGCAAAGGCGAGACGCGCTTGATGGTTTTAAGTCGGGAAAATATCGCGTGTTGATTGCAACCGACATTGCGTCGCGCGGTATTGATGTGCGGGGGATTGAGCTTGTTGTGAATTTTGACCTGCCGTCAAAGTCGGAGGACTATGTGCATCGCATTGGGCGCACGGGGCGCGCGGGTGCCGAGGGCCATGCGATTTCATTCGCGCTTCCCGAAGAGCATCAGGAAATCCGCTCCATTGAGCGTCTTATCAGACAGACGCTTCGCGTATCACTTCCGCCCGGGGCGTCCCCCATGGATGCGGTAGCACCTGCGGTGGGTCCCTACGCGCAACCTCAGCGGGGAAGAGGCCAGCAAGGTTCTCGCCCGTCATTTGGCGGCGGGTATCACCGCCGTCCGCGGAGTAGGAGATAAGCAAGAGCCCCAAACTCAATTGTATTAAAAATTGCTCCGAATTGAATCGGAGCAGTTTTAATGTATGTCTGTAGTTATTCAAGAAAGAGCAGAAGATACATAGCAAGAACGCCTATGCCGATTCCTGCAATTTCAGGGAAGACGCTTTTGCCCCTTCCGTTTTTATGCAATTCCGGCACGAGGTCGGAGCTTGCGATATAGATAAAAACACCTGCCGCAAACGGGACAACTCCTTGTAGCAACGACTCGGGAAGCGAGCCTACAAGCAGAACAAGTATGGCGCCCGCAAGCGCGGTTAATGCCGACAAAAAATTATAGAAGAGCGCTTTTGTTTTTCCGTACCCCGCAAAGAGCAATACGCCGAAGTCGCCGATCTCCTGGGGAATTTCGTGCAACAAAACCGCAAGCGTGGTCGCAATGCCGATTTCAATGCCCGCAAGATAACTCACGCCGATAATAACGCCATCAATGAAATTATGAATCCCATCGGAGATGAGGATAAGAGGTCCGAGATGTTTTTGCTCGTTATGCGGGGCGGCTGGATTGGGAAGCAGTCTTTCTGAATGATGGTGCCATCGCAAAAATTTTTCAAGAAAAAAGAACGAAACAACCCCAAGTAAGAGAAGAAAAGATGCCGTCGCGGGATTTTTTGCCTCCACAAACGCTTCCGGGATGAGATGGAAAAATGCATCACCCAAGAGCGCTCCTACTGCAAGAGGGATGAGGAACGCAAGTCCTTTCATAAGGCGTTCGTGCCGGAGCGAAATGGCGAAGATGCCCGTGAGCGAAACGAGGCTCACTACTGCAACGCTTCCGAGGATATAGAGTGCCACTGGCATAGTTGTTCTCCTGTTATTTTGGTAGTTACTGCATTCAGTATAGCAGGGGAGCAGTGTCGGTCAAATTATTTGCAAATAATTCGCATTTAGATTATAATGGGTATTATGAGAAAAAACCCCGAATTTCAGTCGTTATTAAGAAAAAGCGGTTATAAAGCGACGTCATCCCGCATGATGATACTTGCGGTGTTTCGGCGTCTGCGCCATCCCTTGAGCGCGCAGGAAATTATTGATTCGGTTGGAAAAGCCATGGACCAGGCAACGGTGTACCGGACGCTCACCGCACTCAAAACAAAAGGTATTATTCGGCAGGTTGACCTGCGCCATAATCACGCGCATTTTGAATTGGCAAACGCAAAAGAGCATCATCATTTGATTTGTCTCCGATGCGGAAGGATTGAGGATATTTCAGGATGCGGTATTGAAGAATTGCAGAGCGGAATTTTACGGAAAACGAAACATTTTTCCGAAATAAGACAGCACTCGCTTGAATTTTACGGAATATGCAAATCATGCGCGCGGGGAGGTGGCATGTCTTCCGATTTGCACGCATCCCGCATTGCGGAGCTTTATCATTCGCGGTAGCATAGAGAACATAGGAGGTTATTATGGAAAAAGATGTTGTTCTTGAAGTAAAAAATCTTTCGGTTGCGTTTGAACGCGAAGCGGTGCTTCGCGGTATTTCGTTTTCCGTAAAGCGAAAAGAAGCGCTTGCGATTATCGGGCCGAATGGCGCGGGGAAAACCGTTTTGTTTCGCGCATTACTCGGGCTTGTTCCTTATGAGGGAACGATTGCGTGGGCGGACAACATACGAATCGGGTATGTGCCGCAAAAATTTATGGTAGACCGGGGAGCGCCTCTCACCGTAAAAGAATTTTTTCTTTTGCAGACGGAGCATTTTTGGATGCCGCAGAAAGAATTTCTTTTCCATTTGGAACACGAACTCCGTCTCGTGGGACTTGACCCAATCATTTTGGAAAAGCCCGTGGGGGAACTTTCCGGAGGGCAACTGCAGCGGCTTCTCGTATCATGGGCAATGTTGCGGCACCCGGATGTTTTGTTATTTGACGAACCAACCGCGGGCATTGATGTCGGGTTTGAAGAGACGGTGTATCAGCTGATTCACCGCGTGCAGGATGAGCGGGGGACTGCTGTTTTGCTTATTTCGCATGACCTTAATTTTGTGTATCGCTACGCGCAAAAGGTGTTGTGTGTAAATAAAGATATGGTGTGCCACGGCTCTCCGCAGGAGGTGTTGAAACCCGAAGAACTCGCGCGTTTGTTCGGTTCAGGAAAATTGTATTTGCACGAAGAAACAAAAGGATAAAATATATGGAAATTTCTTTATCACAATCTTTTCTTATTGCCCTTGCCGTTGGCCTTGCTTCGGGAAGTGTTGGCGCTTTCGTTGTGCTTCGGCGTATGGCGCTTGTGGGAGACGCGCTCTCGCACGTGGCACTTCCCGGTATTGCGCTTGCTTTGGCGTACGAATTTGACCCGTTTTGGGGCGTGGCCGTGTCGCTCATTGGTGCCGCGTTTGTGGTGTTCTGGCTTGAGACAAAAACGAAATTGCCAAGCGAGGCTTTGGTCGGGCTTTTGTTTACCGCGAGTTTGGCCGTCGGTATTCTCACGATTCCGGATGAAGAAATTATCCATTCGCTTTTCGGTGAATTTCCCCTGATGCCCGCGTATCTTCTGATGCTTATTGTGGCAACAGCCCTTATCGCAACCGCGTTCGTTTTTTTCTCAACGCGGAGGTTCGCGTTTCGTATTATTGCACCTGAGCTTGCCGAGGCATCTGGGGTGAAGCAAACAAACAATCTTTTGTTTCTTATTGTCTTTGCGATTGTGGTGGCACTCGGTATCAAGCTCGTGGGGACGCTTCTGATGGGAGCGCTTACCATTATTCCCGCGGCAATCGCGCGAAATGTTACGCGGGGCATGAAAGCATATATCGTTATTTCCGCCGTGCTCGGTATGGCAATTGCCGCACTCGGCGTTTTAGTTGCGCATTCGTTCGGCCTGCTTCCGGGCCCCTCCATTATTCTTCTCGGAACCTCGCTCTTCATCGTTTCTCTTTTTTGGAGCGTGAAGGTATAAATGTATGTTATGAACACACAAACGGTATTAGAAGTACGGGGGCTTACAAAAAATTATGAGGACGCGCGCGCTGTGGAGGGCGTGGGTTTTTCTGTACAGGCAGGCGAAGTTGTGGGGCTTCTTGGACCGAATGGCGCAGGAAAAACAACCACGATTAGCATGATTCTTGGCGTACTTGAGCCGACAGCGGGGTCGGTCTTGATTGACGGGATTAATGTGCAATCAGATAGGCAGGAAGCGCTTGGCCGTACTAATTTTTCAGCGGTATATGCGCAACTTCCATGGAATCTTACCGTATATGAAAATTTATACATATTTTGTCTTTTGTATGGCGTACAAAATGCGCGTGAGCGCGTGCGCGAATTGCTTCGTGAATTTGAATTAGGGAAGTTTGCTGATATTAATTGCGGCCGTCTTTCTTCGGGTGAGCAGACGCGCGTGCATCTCGCAAAAGCAATGAGCAATAAGCCCCGCATTTTGCTTTTGGATGAGCCGACGGCCTCCCTTGATCCGAGTGCCGCGCGCATCATTCGTGAGAAAGTTCGTGCGTGGACCGCGACGGGCGCGGGTGGCGTTTTGTGGACATCGCATAATATGCATGAAGTTGAGACGGTATGTGATCGGGTGTTATTTCTGTCGCGTGGAAAAATTTTGCTTGAAGGCGACCCAAAAACCCTTCCGCGGACGTACGGCAAAGAGAATTTAGAAGAGCTTTTTATTACGATTGCGCGTGAGCCGCTTTCGTTGGAGCTCGAATAGCTATGAATCTTACTCGCATATACGCAATATTTCTCCGGCAGGTATTTTTGATGCGCCGCAACCCGGCACGCCTTGCGGGGTTTTTGTGGGTGGTTTTGGATATTTTTTTGTGGGGTTTTATTACAAAATTTTTGAATACTCTCGGAGTTTCCGGTCTTGATTTTATTGCGCTGTTTCTTGGAGGAATTATTCTTTGGAATTTTATGATTCGGGTTCAGCAGGGTATTATGACCGCGTTTTTTGAAGATGTGTGGTCGCGTAATTTCTTGAATATTTTTGCATCTCCCATCGCGATCGGGGAATACCTTGCGGGACTCGTGGTTGCGGGCGTTGTGATGGTCCTTGTGTCACTCATCCTCATGCTTTCTATCGCGGTCGGGTTTTTTGGATTTTCGCTTTTCCGTATTGGCATGCCGCTGATTCCTTTTTTTCTTGTCCTATTTCTTTTCGGCATGACGCTCGGAATATTTGTTATTGCTTTGATTTTGCGATGGGGGCCGTCTGCTGAATGGATCGGTTGGCCGCTTCCGTTCCTGTTATATCCTTTTTCCGGAGTGTTTTATCCGGTTTCCGTCCTCCCGCTTCCTGCGCGCCTTATCTCGCGATTGCTTCCTACTTCGTATGTTTTCGAGGGTATGCGTGAAGTTTTGGCATCGGGCGTTTTTTCTTTTTCGGCACTCGCGCCGGGATTGGCCCTTGCGTGTTTATTTCTTGGTTTGGCGTATATTTTTTTCAATCGTACGTACCGAATGATCGTGCGCACCGGAATGCTTGCGCGGTTCGGCGCGGAAGGGTAGGTGATATGAAAAATTACAAAACACTTATAATTTTTTATGAGCTTTAAAAGCGACCTCGCACATTTTTTAAAGAAATTCGATTAGAACATATCTCATGCAGAAAAAAGTACTTCCTATATTGTTTGTGACATTACTGATTGATACGGTCGGCATCGGGATGATCATTCCGATTATACCGATTATTTTTACCGACCCGAATTCGCCTTCTTTTCTTCTGCACGGATACTCGCAAAGCGGGCAGTATTTCATCGCGGGAATCCTGACAGCACTCTTCGGTCTGATGCAGTTTATTGCGTCCCCCATTCTTGGCGAACTTTCGGATGTCTACGGCAGAAAGCGCCTATTAACGCTTGGTGTCGGGGTTTTGGCATTTTCTCAGCTTCTGTTCGGGTTTGGCGTGGAAATCGCATCTCTCGGTCTTTTATTTTTTAGCCGTGCTGTCGCGGGGTTTGCCGGAGCGAATATTAGTATCGCGCAGGCGAGCATTGCTGATGTGACTTTGCCGCAAGACCGCGCGAAGAACTTCGGACTTATCGGGGCGGCTTTTGGCGTTGGATTTATTTTAGGGCCGCTTCTTGGCGGATGGATCGCGCATGTTACCGGAGATGCCGCATCACCCTTTTGGCTTGCGGGGATATTCGGCATCATAAACGTTTTATTTATTTCATTTTTTCTTCCTGAAACGCATACGGAAAAAACTGAACGCCGTTCTTTTACCTTTCTTAGGGGGATTCATAATATTGTAGCCGCTTTCCGTGATGTTGACGCACGGCCGGTATATCTCACGAGTTTTCTCTACGCGTCGGGTTTTGTATTTTTTACTTCTTTTATCGGAATTCTTCTGGTTTCCCGATTCGCGCTTTCCGAGGCGTCAGTAGGGACATATTTTGGCGTGGCCGGCATATGGATGGTTGTAACACAGCTTTTTATTATACGCATACTCTCGGGGAGATACCGGGAGCGGACGATATTGCTCTGGTCATTTCCGGTTGTAGCGTTTGCGTTGGCCGTGTATCCGTTTGTGCCACGCATTGCGTTCGTATATGTTTTGCTTCCTTTTTTTGCGGTACCGCAAGGGCTTTCCATGGCAAATCTCGGGGCGCTCGTTAGCAGGGGCGTATCTTCTGAAAAACAAGGAGCGGCACTTGGCATTAACAGTTCGCTCTTTGCGTTCTCGCAGGGGGTTATACCCTTGATTGCGGGCGTCAGTTCGGGCGCTATCGGAATTCAGGCGCCCTTTATCGCGGGAGCGGTATTGATAGTTTTCGCGTGGGTTGTGTTATTTGTAGCGGCGAAATAATCATATGAACCACAAGATATTAAAAATTTTTCTGCAGGTAGCGGTGCTTGTTGCGATATTCGCGGGTGCTTTGTATGCGACGCGTATAGCGCAGGAGAGTGAAGCCGTGCGAGTCGTGGTTGCCCGATATGGATACGTGGGTATTTTTGTCATCTCTGTCATCAGCGGTTTTAATTTGGCAGTTCCGGTTCCTGCCATAGCGTTTCTGCCGCTTTTTCTTGAATCGGGACTGAATTTTTGGGCCGCGATTTTTTTCATCGGGGCGGGAATGACGCTTGCGGATACTATCGCGTATTTTCTCGGCAAAGTCGGCCGCCAGGTAATTTCGTATTCTACGGGAGACGGCGTGCTTCTTCGGCTTGAGAAGATGCGGGAACGCCATCGGTTCGGGCCCATGGCGGTGTTATTTTTATTTGCCGCGTTGGTTCCGTTTCCGAATGAGATACTCGTTGTTCCTCTCGGATTTTTGAAATATCGTATTGTCTATATTATTCCGACGGTGTTTGCGGGAAATCTTGTGTTCAATACGTTGTATGCCGCGGGTGTGGTGGAGCTTTTTCAAGTCACGGCCGGCATTTTGTAATATTGATTTTTAAGGTCATATGCGCTAGTATGCGGATATATGGAATCGTCTTTTCATAAAGAAAAAACTCCGAAAGACGGAGCAGGCACTCCTTTGTGGGAGCGCGTGAGAGAAGAAGATCTACCTCTTGTGGAGGAGTTGGTTCGGCGTCAGGAGGAATATCGGAATAATAAAACAGCGCAGGAGAGCATTCCGTATGATGCTTTGGAAGTGGGACAGGAGGCGAACGAGTTAGTTGAGGTGACGGAAGGCCTCATCACGTTTTTTGGTATCACTTCGGGCGATACGAATCGCGCGCACATGGATAATGAATATGCGAAGGGTACGAAATTCGGCGGCATGATTTTGCACGGCGTTTACACGAATAATATCATTTCAAAGTTGCTTGGCACGAAACTGCCGGGTCTTGGTACGGTTTGGCTTGAATCAGGTTTGAAATTTTTGAAACCGGTGAAGCCGGGCGAAACGCTTGTTGTATATGTAAAAGTTAAAGAAAAGCAAGAAAAAGGGCGGGTGCTGTTTGAGGTTGGCGCGAACGTGAACGGCGAGTCGGTTGCGGAAGGGAAGGCGCTTGTTATCGCTCCGCGCGAGAAGGTTGTTGTAAAGAGTTAAAAGAGAGGAGGGGCTATGAAGTGGTACGAACGCATTTCTTTGAAAACGTATATCCTCACGGCGGTGGGGATGATTTTTATATTTGTGCTTATTCTTTTTTTGATGGGGCAGGTGCCGATATGTAAATGTGGGTATGTGAAATTGTGGCACGGGGTGACCGTAAGTTCCGAAAATTCCCAGCACATCTCCGACTGGTATTCATTTTCGCACATCATTCACGGCTTTGCGTTTTATTGGCTGTTGCGCATGACCAAAAAACGATGGGTATTGCCCGTCGGGCTCCTTTTTCTTGGAGCGTTGTTTCTTGAAATTTCGTGGGAGATTTTTGAAAATACCGATTTTATCATCAACCGGTATCGTGAAGTGACCATTTCGCTTGATTACTACGGTGATAGCGTCATTAATTCGGTGAGCGATGTGCTTTTTATGGCGGCTGGGTTTTTTGTTGCGCGGAAAGCACCCGTGTGGCTCACGATTTTACTTGTTATTGTGATGGAGCTTTTTGTCGGATATTTCATTCGTGACAATTTGACGCTCAATATTATTATGCTTCTGTATCCGCTTGAGGCAATCAAGCAATGGCAGATGGGGGGATAGAGTCGGAGGGAGTCCGGATATATACCGGACTTTTTTATTTGTTTATCCACACGACTCAGGGCTCCTTGATGTTCTTGAGACGGGGTATTGACTAATTTTTATATATCGTCTATAATATAAATAGCTCATTTTAATGAGCATTTAAAATTTTGTAAGGAATTTCGGGGTGAGCCAGCCCCGGGGGTCAATGATGCGGGGGCAGAATCGTATTGCCGGAGAGTTGTTGTGTGCGTTTTTAATCCGTGTGTAGCTGGTAGCGCCAAAGGCGGCCAGTGAGACGAGGAGAAGGCGCGGATAACAATACGCTTCGCCAACACGACTCCTTTGCAGAACTGACTGTATGTTCCGGTTTTGTTGTTATTCTACCGGCGCATACCAGGCGGCAGAGCGGGAGGGGACAAACGCTTTGCGCAAAATCACTGTCAGCTAGAGGCAGTGTCGGAGAGGAGGGAACGGCAGATACCCCTTCTTCGTTTGGATCCCTCAAGGCTCTTTGGGGGGAATATGCGTATGTCCAGAAGAGCGAGTTGCCTTACTCTGCATAAGGCGGCAACAGGATTCGCGGGAGATTGCTCGCCCGCGGGTGTCTGACAGACAGTACGCCGTACTCGTGAGAGACGGTAGAAAGTGCGTATGGCCAGCGCAGCCGCAGGCAATTGCGGTGGAAGGAAGGCCGTCCGGATAGAGGGGGTTATTGAAAAAAATTTGATTATGTAAAAAAACACCAAACACCATACCAAACACCACACCACGCTATGTCCGTTACCACTACCCCCTGTATTAGGAATGGCACCTTAGGGCTTAGGCTGGTTTCGGATTCTGGTTTTTGACTCCGATACCTAGGCGTTGGGGAATATTATGTGCCCTGATGCGACAAATGCCTATCGGAATCATGCGTTATACCGGCTCACCTCCCAGGAGGTGAGCCGTTCCATTTTAAAGAACATTTAGGAAGGATTTTTTGCGTTTAACCATGTATCTATTGACTTTATTATAAAATTATGCTATAATTTAAGTATTATATTAATAAGCGTTTTTCTCCCAATTTTAAGTAAAAATTGGGTGGACCGACCCCGTACTTTTTCTGGTTTTTATAAAGGAGCAGGATCGGTCCAGAAACGGAAGGCTGCTTAACAAAGAAAATCCTGCCGCAAGCAGGATAGAAAGGAGGTTAGTCAGAATGATTAACCATCATAATTGAATGAAGCTCGGCGCGACTCTTATTCTTGCGGTCGCCCTTTTTAGGGTTTAAGAACGTGGGATTCGTAAGAGCGGGGGCTCACCGAGCGAAAACAAACTGCGCTTCAGAGCGCAGAAAAAAACCATTCTCATGCAATGACCCCGAGAGCTTTGACATCAAGGATGGTGTTGGAGTGGGCATGAGGCGCGTACGCGAAGAGACAAGGGGGAGACGATGCTCTTGCGTATGTGAAGACAATCCGGAAATCTCCGTGCTTATGTATATCCGCATCCTCGGAATAACATAAGCGCCGTGCATAGGGGCGGCTCCTCTATGCGCGCTGCCGACCGTAACAGGCCGCGATCCAAAATTTAAAAACTATTTTAAAAATAGTTTTTTATGGAGGAAACGGCACGAGATCGCATCCGTGTCTGTCTTGCCGAGGTGTGAATGAAGCAAGCGCCGGAAGGAACGGAGTGCGCCAAGCGAGCTCGCTTGGGTTTTGAGTACAAAAAGTTGTTTTCTCTCGCCAGGGAAACGCTTTGCGGAAAAAAACAAAAAGGGCGGTGGTCCAATCGCGATCAGTTGGCCACGCAAAAAAAGTTCCGGGTGTATATCCGGAACGAAACGCCGGATGCGTATGGTGGAAATGCGCCGGCGAAAGAGTCCTTCTATGCTCTTCTTGAGGGATACGAAAGAGGGGTCGCAAAAAGAGCAGGCTGGCGGTAGTGAATCCGCGTTCCGGTCATGCCGGGAATTCGGGCCTCTGAAAAAATTCTACTGAGGTCGCGACAGCAGTCATCAGAATATATTGCCGTTTTCTTGATGACTCGTGCGTGTCTTTCTTCTTGGGAGGAAAGGCATTCTTAAGGGCACCTGCCGAGTGCCGTTCTGGGCAATCAGAGCAAGGGTTGAGGGCGGGCTTTGACTAACATTCTACAGCGGCTTTTTTATGCCTTATATATACCGTAATCCGCTAACAAAATAGCCGCTGGAATACGGGTGTTAGACAGGCTTGATACCAAGACATCAGGCTTTGGGGAGATGGGCCGAATTGATTTTTTCGGAGCGTCTAGGTGTCGGAAAAACAGTTCTCGGGCGAGAAGGGAACGTGAGGATCCCTCCGAATATTTCGGATCTCATGGAAACAAAAACCGCACGTGCATTTTTCTGACGCGACAACCCCCAAAAACAAGGCAGTACTTTTTCTGTCTCACAAACTCACGAATAAAATGCCCGGAAACCGGGCGGAGAGGAGGAGCTTGATGGCTCGCAATCGTCAGGTCGCCTTCCTCTTTCACGAGGCGGGCGATGCTACTGCGGATTTGATCGGCAACAAGGCGATGAGCCTTGTTACTATGACTAGGTTCGGAATGCCGGTTCCTCCTGGTTTTGCAATTACAACCGGCGTGTGTCGCGCATATCTCGAGCATGCGCGATACCCGAAGCGGCTCGAGTGGCAGATCAAGCGATGTATTGCATCACTTGAAAAGCAGACCGGGAAGCGGTTTGGAGATCCTTCAAACCCGCTTCTCGTGTCAGTTCGTTCGGGCGCACCCGTGTCAATACCCGGGATGATGGATAGCATTCTCAATCTCGGGATGACGGAAGGATCGCATCCAGCGCTTAAAAAGTTTGGCGGCGATCGTTTCGTAGATGATACGGTACGGCGGTTTCGGAAAAGTTTCACAAAAGTTGTGGGGTCGGATGCGTCGGATGATCCGTGGGAACAACTGGAACTCGCCTTTGAGGCGGTCTGCCAGTCGTGGTTGAATGACCGCGCCGTCAAGTATCGTAGGTTCTATGGCATTCCCGAGTATCTCGGAACTGCTATGATCGTGCAGGCCATGGTCTTTGGCAATCTCGACGAAATGTCGGGGTCGGGCGTTTTCTTTTCACGAAATGTCGCGACCGGAGAAAACCATCACTATGGCGAGTTCCATCCGAGAGGTCAGGGTGAAGATGTGGTTGGGGGCAGTGTTACACCACTTCCCATTACGAATTTTTCCAAACGTCACCCCGAGGCCTTTCAAGAGTTAACGCAGTTTGCGGAGGCTCTTGAACGGCATACGAATGACGTGGTGGAGATTGAATTTACGGTTGAACGGGGAAAGCTGTGGATTCTGCAGTATCGGGTGGCACAACGCACTCCTGTTGCCGAAGCGCGGTTTGCGGTGCAGGCAGTTTGGGAAAAGCGCTGCATGAAACAGGATGCCGTAGACAAGATTAAGGTTTATGACGTCGAAGCTCTGCGTTTGTGTCAGGCTACGTTTGATCCGCGCGCGTTGCAGTTTGCGATTGAGGGTAAGCGGGTCCTTGCAAAAGGTATTCCTGCCTCGCCCGGTTCTGCGGTCGGCATCGTCGCGTTTACATCCGAGCAGGCCCAGGAATTCGCTGGGCAGGGAAAGCAGGTTGTGCTTATCCGGCCGGAGACGAGTCCGGATGATTTCCCCGGCATGCTTGTGGCATCTGCCATCGTTACCAGTACGGGCGGTGCCACTTCGCATCCTGCCGTTGTTGCTCGGGGACTTGGGAAGCCCGCGGTTGTCGGTGCGGGTCCCATTCCAAGCGTATCGTCGGGGCTTCTGCTTTCCGCAGGCGACACAGTGTCCGTAGACGGATCGTTGGGGCTTCTTGTGCTCGGGTCCGTGCCGTTTACGCATCGTTCCGACCAAAAAGAGATTTCCATCTTTCTCAAGTGGCTGAAAGAGCTTCGGCCCGAGTTATACGGAGGGAGGGTGGATTTCTCGGCGGTGGAGCGCGAGTATTCGGCAAATATAATCCTCAATAACTTCTATCTCGCTGATGCCATGGCATCAGTTGCTGTTGGTACCGACCTTGAGCAAGAGTCGCGAGCACTTCGGGCGCGCATACATCGGGAAGCGGCGGAAGTATTCGCCGCCTATCTCATCGTTGCGGTTTCCGGAGAATTGCGGCACGGTTGGGAAGGTTCTCGATGGAGAGGCGCTGAGTTTGCAGTGCTTCAGGAGAAATTTAGCGTTCGGGATGCGCGCTCTGGTCGGTCTGAAGCACAGATGTCGGTGGTGAACCGGCTTCGTAATGCAGACCGCGAGATGCAGCAGGAATTTTTTCGGCTTGCCATTCCCGCGTTTAACACGTGGTTGGGCGGCTCTATCGGCGGGCCACGATGGGCGGCAATTGCGAAAGCGGGGCTTCAGTACTTGAGTGGCGAGTTGAACGATACGGTGTTTGCTGATAGAGTTTTTGATCTTCGTCACAACGGAGGCCGTCTCTTCAATAAACACCGGATGCTTTCGGAAACCAATGAAGATATGTTGCAGTATCAGCTTGATTGCAAGCATCGTCAAAAGACCATTGATCTGTTGGTCGCGGGACTCGAAGTAGTCCATTATGATTATCGGGATAGTTATCAATATGACGCCCCGAAATCGTTTTGGGAAAGTCCCAATGTATCTCCTGAAGTGGCGATGCTTTGGCAGAAAGGAAAAGGAAGACTTTGGGATAAAGACGTGCGTGTGAACAACGCAGGAGAAAGGAGGGCACGATGAGCGGAAACGTTCAGGTTTGTGCCCGGCGTGCGCGTACAGGTCACAAACTTCACCAACCGCATCGGGGCGACCCGGTGCGGGTAGGAAAGTATCAACATCAGCTGTTTCTTGGCGGGACGATGTATTTCGCTCCGGAAGATCTTGAGGGGTATGACCTCGTCATACCGTTTAAGGAACAGTTGTCTCAAGTCATTACGGATATGGTGCCGGAGGAGAAGATCTGGCACTATCCCATTCGGGATTTCAGTGTTCCTGATCCCGATGACTGGGTTTTGTTTATCGCAAGAGTCGCAGATGAGTTGAAACAGGGTCGCAGGATTCTTGCTTTCTGCGCCGGCGGCCATGGGCGGACGGGAACATTTCTCGCGTCCCTCATCGCTGTCCTCGAGCCGAGGATCAAGGATCCGGTCGGGGTTGCCCGCGGCAGATATTGCGGCCATGCCGTTGAAACGCATGAACAAATCAAGGCGGTGTTTGCTCTCAAGGGAGTACTACTGCCGGTCAAGTACCAGTAACTCCGATAATATCGGATATATGCGTTAGTGCATGCCGCACATTGACGCAAGAAAAAAATGGAGCGGCACGAAAAAGGAGGCAGTCATGTCGTTGCCAAAGTCCAGGTTTAGGATGGTCGGAACCGAGGGCACGAATCAGTATGTCGGTGTTGCGAAGACGGCTCGGGGCACGGTGGCGGTGCGCGAGGTTGCGCCCGGCCACTATCGCATCCGGGTTGAGCCGAGGATGTCAAGGGGTGCCACGGTCATCGGCCGCAAGCTCACCCGTGAGTTTGGCTGGAAGCAGCCGGGCGATTCGGGTCAGAATCGGTTCTCCAAGGTCACGAGCGCTTCCGAGCTCCCCGCGGTTCTCAACGAGGTCGTGACGGCTCTCGGCGTCGGCTCGCTCAAGACGACCCGGTTTGACTACGCAAAGGCCCTGCGCCATATCGGCGGGACCAGGGTGCCGGCTAAGCACTACAGCAAGGCCGAGATCCTCAGCAGGATCGTGGCAAGCGCGTAGCTTGCTGACAGTTCTTTCATCAAAAACCATTGAGGGCGATGTTCCAACATCGCCCTCAAACCATTTTTAGATTGATATACGGATAAAAAAATAAGAAAAATTCGGTTAGATGATGTATATATTTTTTGATATATTAAAAGGATGCGGAAAACATCCTTTTATTTTGGTTTATTAATTGTGTGTGGCGCGGTTGTGGCGCTTAGTTTTTTTGTTTTTTCAAAAAATTATGATTTTAACGCGTTGCTCCGCCGTAACGCATGGGGAGAGAATGGGAAGAAGTTGCGGGAACTTATGAGGCAGGATGTTTTGACCGAACCCTTTTTGCCCTCATCTGCTCCTTCTGCGCCACAGAAAATGCAGTCGGAAGTTGTTGCTCCGAAACCTCTTCGCGTAGTGAAACCAGCGCCCGCTCCCGCAGTCGTTTTAACGCCGTTCGGGATATTTATAGGAACTAATTTAGAGCGTATACAAAACAATCTGCCCGTACTTCAAAAAAATATTTTGCTTGACGCGGCGGCAAGTAAGAAGTTACAGGACATGTTTTTACGGCAGTTTTTCGCGCATCAGTCACCCGATGGAGGGGGAGCGGGAGATCTTGCAAAAGACGCTGGGTACGAATATATAAATATCGGGGAGAATTTGGCGCTTGGTGATTTTGAGAGCGATGCCGAACTCGTGCAGGCATGGATGGATTCGCTCGGACACAGAGAAAATATTTTGGGTACGCGTTATACAGAAATTGGTATTGCCGTTGGGAAGGGTATCTTTGAAGGGAGAGATACCTGGCTTGCGGTGCAAATATTCGCGCGTCCGCTTTCCGCGTGCCCCGTGCCGGACGAACTTCTTCAGGAATCCATTGAGGAGAAGAAACAGCGAATTGAAGATTTGTCAGCCCTTGCTGAAATTAAAAAGGCGGAGCTGGATGCCATTTCGAAAAACGAACGGGAGCGTTACAACGCGAAAGTGGAGGAGTATAACGCGATAGTGATTGAATTAAACGCGCTGGTTGAAGAAGTAAAAACGCTGATTGAAAAATACAACGGGCAGGTGAGTATTTTTAATGCGTGCGTGGCGGCACCTGCATCGTAGAGAAAAGGGGGACAAAAATTTTATCTCAACACTTTTGGCCGATCGGCCACGGTTGTTGAGATAAAAAATACCGCTCAGAGAGCGGTGATATTTGGACAATTAGACAATCGCAAGCATTTTTTCGATCGGTATGCGGGCGCGCTCGGCAAGTTCCCGGTCAACCGTTATTTCATATTTTAGGTCGCGGAGTGATGCGTACACTTTTTCAAGCGTGTTTTGCTTCATGAATGCGCAGATCGCCTCTTTGGAGGCCGGGATGATGCGCTTTCCGGGTATTGCCTTTTCAATCGGGTAAATATTACCAACCTCCGTTGCCATGATGACCGTATCGCTTGGCGTATTTCGTACAAAATCAATCATGCCCTGTGTGGAGCGAATTTGCATGAGCGCTTCGGGAGTTTTGCCTGACGCAATTTTCTGTATACATGAACTCACGCAGCTGCATTCTGAATGCGCCACGACAGCGGCCCCCGGGTTCTTTCGAAGTTCTTCTTCCACGTGGCTTGGTTTGATGCGATCATGCACGTGGCACGCGCCCATCATGAGCCAGAGACGGTCAATTGACTCTCCGGCTTTTTTTAGAATATCCGCGGCATAGAGGCCGAGATACACATCGGGGAGAAATAAGATAGGAACATCGGGATGGTGTATGGTTGCATATCGGATAACCTTTGGTGAATTTGCTGATGCACAGCAATAATCGCTTATGGCTTTTATGCGGATATCGGTATTTACGTAGCTGATGACAATGCCGTCGGGATATGCCTCCTTCCATTCAAGAACTTTTTCCGGTTTCGCGTGCGCGGCAAGAGAACAAAGCGCTCCGAGATCCGGCGCTAAAACTGTTTGGTGGGGTTTTTTCATCACCGCAAGGATATCTTGCATGAAACGAACCGACGCTTCTACGAGTACTGTCGCGTTGGATTCTTTCCCTTTTTGCGCGAGCAGGAGCGAATCGCCGACAACATCTGCAATATCCTGAATATCTTTCGGCATATAGTTGTGCGCAAGAATGATTGCTTTCCGTTCGCGTTTGAGTTTCTGGATGTTTTCGATAAGTTCGACGTGCTTCTTTTGGTCGCGTGTAAAATTGGGATGCGCTTCGGGGGGAATGGGCGGTATTTCAATGGGCGGGCTCAAATCCACTGCCTCAGCTTCCGCGAGCAGTATTGCTTCACGTGCCGAGAGAATATCTCCTGCTTTGATCGTCATTGGTATCACCTCATTATCAAGGAGCGTTTTCTTCTAATTTCATTATAATATTTTTTATATTTTATGTCAAGCATTTTTCTCGGCGGGGTATTGACAGATATGCGCGGTGGGAGTATACTTAATAGTGTAGGATATACACTAACTATGAACTATGAAAGCCAAAAACCCAGTAACAATAGGGATTTTGGGGAGCGCCTGTGACCCGCCGCATACGGAACATATGGAAATTGGCGAATACGCGAAAAAAACTCTAAAGTTAGACCGTTTGATTTTGATACCCACAAAGCACCCTCCGCATAAAGATATGCCCGAAATACCCGCGGGGATGCGTCTTCAGATGGCGCGTGTTGTCGCACGAAAGCGCGGATGGGGTGTTTCGGATATGGAAATGAAGCGTCGCGGTAAATCCTATACCGCGGATACCATTGCGGAATTAAAAAAACGCTATCCCCGCGCAAAACTTTTCTGGATTGTGGGTTCGGACGCGATAGTATCTATGCCGTGGAAGTGGAAATTCGGGTATGATATTCTGGACCATTGCCAGTTTGTCGGCGCAAAGCGCAGGGGCTTTTCTATGAAGCAGGTTCCTCAAAAAATTTTGGAGAAAATAATTGTTTTAAAAAGAGCTCCATCGCGTCAAGTTATTTCAAGCACGGTTATTCGGAAAGCTATCGCTAAGAAAGATTTTAAAAAAGCAAAACAATTTCTTGACCCAGAAATATTTCGTTTTATTATTCGTAATCGCTTATATGGAGAACCCCGTTAGAAGTCCTCGGAAGAAAAAATTTGTTCTAAATTTTTTCTTCGTGGTAATAATGGGGCAATCAGTAACATAAGCCTGTTGGAAATGAGCATGGATGCTCTATAACGGCAGACTTCTAACGGGGTGAATCAAAAAGCATTTTTTAAAAAATTGGGACCGATTATGGTGGTTATAGACATCATTATTTTTACGTTTGAAGATGATGTGCTGAAGGTGCTTCTGGTAAAACGCAAAGCCCCGCCGTTTATTGGGAAATGGGCGATTCCGGGGGGGTTTGTGAGAAAACAGGAATCATTAATGCGGGCGGCTGAACGCGAGCTCCGGGAAGAAACAGGCGTGCGGGCCGGTTATCTGGAACAGCTGTATACTTTTGGCGACCCGAAACGCGACCCGCGGGGAAGAGTTGTGACAGCGGCATATTTCGCGCTTATCCCGCGCGGAAAAATGAAGGTTCGCGGAGCATCGGATGCGGCAGATGCCCGATTTTTTCCGGTACGGAAACTGCCCTCGCTTGCGTTTGACCATAAAAAAATTTTTCTGTATGCCCGCACGCGTCTGCAAAATAAGATCCAGTATACGAATATCGCGTGGAGCTTGTTGCCGAGAGCATTTACGCTTGGTGAAATTCAGGATTTGTACGAGACTATTTGGGGACGGCGTCTTGATAAGCGTAATTTTAGAAAGAAACTCTTTTCTTTGGGGCTTTTGAAAGCGCTTCCGAAAATGCGGAGAGGCCTTCGCCAGCGTCCGGCTCGGCTCTACGCATTTAAGAAGAAAACGTACGTGGAATTAAAACGATTCTTTTCGTAATGTCATCATACGACATTCCAACATTCTTGAGAATGTTGGAATGTCGTAGAAAATAAATATGAGAAGTCAAAAAGAAAATTTCGGCTTTGTGCGCGTTGCGGCGGTATCACCCCGGCTTCGTGTTGGCGATCCTCATTTTAATGTTGATGAGATGCTGCAATGGCTTAAACGCGCAGAGAAGCAAGGAGCGACGCTTGTTGTTTTTCCCGAACTTGGGATTTCCGGTTATACGGTTGCTGATTTGCATTTTCAGAAAACCTTGCAAGACGCGACAAAAAAAGAGCTTCTGCGGTTTGTCAGCGCGTCAAAAAATATTCGTGCGGCATCTGTCGTCGGTTTTGCGCTTCCTCATGAAGGAAAACTTTTTAATGTCGCAGCCCTCGTATATAAGGGGACTATTTGGGGCATTGTTCCGAAAACGTATATTCCGGGTTATAAAGAATTTTATGAGGAGCGGTGGTTTGCGTCTGGCCGTGATTTGCTTGCAAAAGAAGTTGAGCTTTTTGGTAAAAAAATTCCCGTAGGCACCGATATTCTTTTTCGTTTTCCGCGTATTCCGGGAGCAATTCTCGGCATTGAAATTTGCGAAGATGTTTGGGTACCGCTCCCGCCAAGTTCCTTTCAGGCGCTTGTGGGTGCCACTCTGATCGCGAATCCATCCGCGTCAAATGATTGGGTCGGTAGAGCCGAGTATCGACGTGAACTTATCAAACAGCAATCCGCGCGTGGGATGTTCGGATATGTATACGCCTCATGCGGGGTGCACGAATCAACTACAGACCTCGTATTTGGGGGGCATGCGCTTATCGGAGAGAACGGCACAATTCTTGCTGAATCAAAGCGGTTTTCGCGCGAAGGCGAGATGATTGTATCAGATATTGATGTTGAATATCTCCTGCATGAGCGCGAACGGACGACGAGTTTCGGCGAATCTGTACATGAGTCGCCCCAAAAAGTTTTTCGTTTTGTTGATGTGCTGATAGAGCCAGCTTCGATTTTAAAACTTGAGCGCTTGCTAGGCCCGAATCCTTTTGTTCCGGCAAATCCCGCGGAGCGCGATATGCGCGCAAAAGAAATTTTTTCAATTCAGGTTGCGGGACTCGCAAAACGGCTTGAGGCAATCCGCGCCAAAAACCTTATCATCGGGCTTTCCGGAGGGCTTGATTCAACGCTTGCGTTGCTTGTCGCGGTAAAAACCATGGAAACGCTCGGTATTTCGTTAAAAAACACACACGCATTTTCCATGCCGGGGTTTGGCACATCAAATCGCACGCGAAAAAACGCGCGTCGTCTTGCCGAATCCCTTGGCGTGAGTTTTGAAGAAATAGATATTACGAAAGGTGTACTACAGCAATTTCGCGACATTGGTCATGACCATAATAATGAAAGTGTTGTATATGAAAATGCGCAGGCGCGCTATCGCACCTATACTCTGATGGATAAGGCAAATCAGATGCGGGGGATTGTGGTGGGTACGGGCGATCTGTCGGAAATCGCGCTTGGGTGGAATACGTATACAGGGGACCACATTGCGCATTACAATGTGAATTGCAGTATTCCAAAAACGCTTGTGAAATATCTTGTGCAATGGGTTTCGGAAACAGAGATGGATAAAAAAACGCAGGCCACTCTGGATGATATTTTGGCAACCCCTATTTCGCCGGAACTCAAAAAAAGCCGTCCGCATGAAATTACTCACAAGACCGAAGATATTATCGGTCCGTATGAATTGCACGATTTTTTTCTGTTTCATTTTATTCGACGCGCCGCTTCTCCCCGAAAGATTTTATTCGTAGCGCGCCACGCGTGGGGGGAGAAGTATTCCAACGCCGTGCTGAAAAAGTGGCTCCGTTTATTTTTAGAACGTTTCTTCGGGGCGCAATGGAAGCGTTCTGTCGCGACGGATGGCCCGAAAGTCGGGTCGGTATCGCTTTCCCCGCGCGGGGATTGGCGCATGCCCTCGGATGCGGAGGCAAGGGCATGGCTTGACGAACTCCGGTAATAGTGGCAGAATGTCGGAAGAACTCTGCATTTCTTTGACAACTCCGACGCCCCCGACATAACGTCGGGTGGGTCGGAGCTCCGATTAAAACATCGGAGCAAAAAAAGGAGGAAGGGTTATGGCGCGAACAGCACTTCTCGTAATAGATTTACAGAAAGATTTTTTTAAGAGGGGCACATTGCCAGTTGCGGGGGCAGAAGAGATTCTTGAAACTATTAATATAAAAATAGAAAAAGCGGAACAAGAGAAAAAGAAAGTTTTTCTTTCGCGCGATTGGCATCCTGCCGATTCGGATCATTTTAAGAAACACCCCGTGCATTGCGTAGAGGATACTGAGGGCGCGGAATTCCACTCGTTATTGAGATTGCCGGAAAACGGTATTATTGTTTCCAAGGGTCTTAAGGCAAAAGGTGCGGATTGGGAAGTTGACGGATATTCTGCGTTTGACGGCAGAACAGGGGATGGCAGGACTTTGGATGAAGTTTTGCAGGCAGATTATGTGAACACTCTTGAGATATGTGGCGTTGCGACGAATTTTTGTGTGGTAGCTGCTGTGTTGGCCGCACGGCGATTGGGGTATCGCGTATATGTATTATTGGATGCTATTCGCGGAACCGATACAGAGGCGTCTCTTGCATCAATCAAAAAGATGCAGGATGCGGGTGCTGAATTCATCATTTCGTATCTTGGTGAGGATGTAAAAATTCGTATTGATGCGTAAATAGTTTTCGGGAATCGTGAAAAGAAAGGAGGTGATATCCGTGGCCCCCATTATTCAATCGTCCCTTGATACCGACTATTACAAGGTTACCATGGGGCAGGCTGTATTTCGCCATTATCGGGGAGTCGATGTGACCTACGAATTCATCAATCGAACAAAACGCGTTTCGCTTGCGCGATTTATTCGTGAAGAGGATGTGCGGCGTGAATTGGATCATGTGCGGACACTTTCTTTTAGCAGAGACGAGCTTGCGTATTTGAAGGGGTTTGGAATCTTTGGGGATGATTACCTTTCGTTTCTCGCAGAATTGCGTCTTCCGCCCTATGATTTGCAATGGGGGAGTGAAGTGTTTTCACTTCGCTTCCGGGGGCCATGGGAGAGCGCCATCTATTGGGAGATTCCCGCGCTTGCGATTGTGAATGAACTTTATTTTCGTTCTCTTCTGGAAGATTGCGATGGTATGGAACGTCGTGCCGTGTATGATCTTGGAAGAGCGAATCTCGCTCGTAAGATCGCATTGCTTCGCGAACATCCCTACATATTCTTCAGTGATTTTGGCACACGGCGGCGTGCGGGATATGCGTGGCAGGCAGAGGTGGCACGAACCGTTGCCCGTGAACTTCCGGAACAATTCATCGGCACCTCCGATGTAGCCATTGCGATGCGCTACGGCTTGAAGCCGAGCGGAACATCGGCTCATGAGATGCCCATGATAGTTGCGGGATTGTATCATGGTGTATCTAATTATCTTGCTCTTGCGCAAAATGAGGTATCGCGTGTGTGGTGGGATATGTACGGATACGATCTTTCTGTCGCATTAAACGATACTTGGGGAAGCGAGTTTTTCTTCCGGACCGCTCCTCCCGAAATCGCCCGTGATTGGAAGAGCATTCGCATTGATTCGGGGGATCCTCTTGAAGAGGGAGAAAAGTGCATTCGCTGGTATGAGGCGTATGGCATTGATCCGCGTACAAAAACGCTTATATTCAGCGATGGTCTGGATTTGCCGGCAATACTCCGAATTGCGGCTCACTTCAGGGGGCGGATTGGCGTTGTATTCGGATGGGGGACGAATCTCACGAATGATTTCGGACCAAAATTTCCTCCCGTTTCGATTGTCGTGAAAGCTACCCGGGCAAATGGCCGGGGCCTTGTTAAATTGAGCAATAATATCGCAAAAGCGACTGGGGACCCCGCGGATATAGAAAAGATCATGAAGGAAGTTGGCTATACCACGAGGTTTCAGGAAGAATGCAAATATTAAAAGGATGTTCTTAGGAGAACATCCTTTTTTTCTTTTGTTACGATATTTCCTGAAGCGCTTGGCAAATCATGCCGACATTGCTCCAGTCAACGAGATTTTCGGAGAGAATTTCGCCAAGCGTTTTTATTTCGGTATAGGCGCGTTCCCCGGTCGGATTATCCAGATCCGCGCCGTGCGGGATGCCTTTTTGCGTTTCAAGCCACGCGAGTTCTTCGTTGGTTAGTTCGGCGGAGAAAAGATGGGCCTTGTGCGCAAGGATTGTTCCAGCAAGTTGGCGCGTGCAATTTTGCTTTAGGCGGTCGGGTTCAAGATGGAGCCCGACTTCTTCGTGTACTTCTTCAATAGCAATTTGGAGCGGGTCTGAAAGAAAAGGAGAGGATCCGCCGGGAAGCTCCCAAATAAATCCGTCTTTTGTCGCGCCAGCCAAACGAAATTCTTTGACTAGAACTACTTTCGTATCGGAAATATCCGGTGCCCGTTTGTAAAGAATGACACTTGAGATGTCTAATCTGAATATAACAGGATCGTTCAGTTTGTTTCGATTCTCTGATGTTATATATACGTTTGGATGTATGGCAAAGCAGAAAAATTTTTCCGGTTTATTCCGTACCCGTGAGAGCCATTCCACGCGCGCGCCGTCAAGCCGGTTGCCCGCGTTTTTTTGCGTTTCGTACCAGTTTTGAAACGCGGGATGCCGCCACACATGAAGAGGAATATGCCGCTCTCCCCCGGAGCGAAGCTCGCCCGGCGTGACGCGCGCAAGTGCTACATCAATCGTTGCTGGTAGCGTTCTACACGCCGGAATAGAATGAGTTTTTGCAACAAAGCGGAGATAATCATTTTTGGGAGCATTGCGAGGCGCGCCGAATACAGATTTGGCACAATGTTCAAAGAGCCCGAATTCTATATTGGTGGTAAATCCCGGAAGGTTTTTTAGATTTCTGGGAACCCAGAAGAGAATGCAGTCAGCCATGTGGAGCATTCGGTGCTCCCACGCGCAAATTTCTTCTTTTTCGTAGGCGCGCGCGTGAGTGCCGTCCCGCCATTCGGGGACGAATACGACTCCGCCAAAGCCGCGTTTTTTCAGTATGCGAAGCGCTTTTGGTCTCCAGGAAGCGACTTTATTCGTTCGCGGCGTAGGACCCGCAAGAAAAATGGCTTGGGAAAATGATTCGGGTGGTTCTTCTCCGGTATAGACGATATACATGGTTGCCCTCCTTTATGCCCTGATTCCGAACGTATCGCAAAACCGTTCTGCGGTATTGAGAATTCGTTCTTTCTGCCAGAGTCCGTCGCAAAGATGCGGGGGAAAAATCGCCGTACCGTTCAGCGCTCCCAGAAGTCCGCCAACGATTGAGGCGTTCGTATCCGTATCGCCTCCGGCATTGCCCACATCGTAAAGCGTTTCAATACTTTGCGGATTTTTGAGAAAAAAGGCATACGAGAAGGGGAGGGAATTATAGACATACGAGGTGCCGCCTCCGAAGAGTTTCATGAAATCCTTTGCTTCCATTTTTTCAAGCGGAATAGCGCGAAGCATCAAAAGACGTTCTTGTAAGGTATGTTCATTCTGCACCCCTATTTTAAAGGGATATTCGAACGCAATTGACGTACGGATTGTTTCAATAAATTGCCATAAAGAAAACATATTAGATTTTGTACGAAGGCAATATTGTATCGCGGCAATGTGCGCGGATGCGGAATCAAGGGCCAACTGCGTTCGGTGGGTCATGAAGACGCATTGCGCTATTTTTTCGAGAAAGAAAAACCCGTCTTCTTTTTGGTTCCTGTAATACGGAGAAGCGTGGTATGCTCCGATGGGCGCGATTTTCATCGGGATGCCGTTTCCGACGCCGCGTTTCGGTTTTTCCGTAATGCCGGATTGTGACCAGTATATGCCTTGGGCAAGCTGCTGAATTGCGTCTCGCGTACTTCCTCCGAAACCGAGGTCTCCTTCTCGCTGCATTGATGCGACGTGCCGTGCGGCAATATCATCCATGTTCATTTCTTTGCACGCGATTAATGATTCTGCCATTGCGAGTGTAAGCTGGGTGTCGTCCGTCCATGTTCCTGCTTCGCGTCCGTCAAACCATTTGTGGCCGTCGGGGCGAAGATAGTTCGTGATTTTTCCATGGCGTTCGGTGATTTCCTCCGCCTTCATTGTTTCTACCGGCATAAAAAGGGCATCTCCGATAGCGATTCCAAGAAACATGCCGTGGATTTTATCGCGCGTGGGTTCAGTATTCATTTTTTCTCCTTTTTTAGTGTTCTATATACACTATATCACAAGGCCAATATTATGCAAGGTGTATAACCTCTTGACTTATAAAATGAGCAATGCTATAATGCATTTGTTCGTTTTTTTGAAAACTAAATAACAAAATTGTAGAGGAGGTGCGGAGTGCGATTTCCATTTGACCCCCTGCCCGAAGGATTTGTACTGGCAAAGCCCATTCAATGGGGCGAGTATGATGAGTTGGTAGTGTATGATTTGGAACAGCGGGGCGATCTTCTGAAGACCCGCAAGCGCGACGGTTGGAAATTATTCGTAGTTTCCTATCGTGGAAAAATTAAAATCTATACGTCTGGTTTGAATGAGGTAGACAGCCGATTTGATCATCTGAAGAAAGAATTTACCAAGCTTGATTTGCCTCCCAAGACGGTATTGGTGGGAGAGGGTGTTTTGGATCGTGATGATGCAGATGATATTTCTGTTGTTGGACAAATTTTTCAAAGTGACGAAACGACCGCATTGCGACTTCAGGAGGAATACGGAAAAATTCATTTCATTCAGTTCGGCGTAGTGTTTTTTGAGGGAAAACCTGTTGTCACGAAACCGTATCATGAGATTTTAAAACTCATTTCTGATATTCACGCGCGAAGCGCAAGTAAACTTCATTATCTTAAGCCGGTTCAAGTTTTAGATATGCCGTATGACGCGGCAAAGGCCTTGGTGCGCGAAAAAGAATGGGAAGGGCTTGTCCTGTATGACAAGCACTTCATTAATTCGTATCGCTTGGATGGTAAAAATCCGGAACGCCCCGAGGGATGTTACAAGTGGAAGCCGCTTACGGAGGGTGATTTCATTGTGCGCAGTTGGATTCCTTCCCAAAAGGATTCGTCGCGTTTCAAAGATGTGGCACTCCTTCAGATTGATCCGGTTACCGGCGAAGAATTTGCATGCCGAAGGTACGGCAGTTTCACGAATGCGATGAAAAAACATCTTATGGAAGAAGCGGAGTATCCGCTCGTCATAGAATTTGAGTATGATACGCGTTTCCCGAAATCCGGGAAACTTCGCACTGCCTACTTTAAGCGTTTGCGTCCCGATAAAAGAGTTTCGGAGTGCGTAGCGCCAAAGAGCTATCCGAACGCGGAGTATGTATAGTGGTATGGCATCAAAATATCCGGATGATTCAAAGAGCACAGACCCCCGAAGGGGTCTTTTTTTGCTGTATCCGCACCCTCTTGCGTTATTTTTCGGGATGCGCTATATTAATAGTGTAAGTTATACACTAATTATGCTAAACGAAATTTCGAATATACAAGCTTTCATGCGGTATTTGTGATGTGCTGCATATAATAATTAGAATTCCGCAGAACACTTGTGGTATACTCTAAAAGCGTCTTATAACAATATGAAAAAACGAAACATGACAATTGGGTTTTTCGCAAGGCCGGATAATATAAAAGCGCGCCTGTGGGAAGCAAAAATTCGGCGATTTCTTGCGAAAAAATATTCGTGGGTGCGGATTGTGGAAAAAAAGCCGCGTGTTTTAATTGTGCTCGGGGGAGACGGTACGATTTTGGAGGCGGCGCGGAAATACCAAAATGGAGGCCCCGTGATTCTCGGATTGAATTTAGGGCGAGTCGGGTTTTTGGCATCCTGCCGCAATCCGAAGAAATTTCTTGGAAGCATTGATGCGGTTTTGAAGGGGAAACATCGTATTGCCAAACGTATGATGCTTGCTTCCCATGTGATTCGTCGTGGCAAAACCATATTTTCCGCCTCGTCACTCAATGATGTCGCAATTCAAAATCCGCTTGGCATTGTAGAGCTTGAGGTGAGCATTGAAGGACACGCATTTCAGTATGTGCGCGGGACCGGATTATTGGTTTCAACCGCGACGGGCTCAACCGCGTATAATTTGTCGGCGCATGGTCCGATTGTGATGCCCGATATTAAATGTTTTATTATCACCGAGCTTTTGGACCATAACATTCCGACGCCGAGTATCGTGGTTAAAAGAAATCGTGAGATTGTGTTAAAAATTCTTGATTTTCGTACGCGAGGCCTTTTGTCTATCACAAAAACAGGGGAGCGGGCAGATGTGCTTTTGGTATCAGACAGCGACCTCGTATGTGCTCTTAAAAAAGGTGATACGGTTATTGTTTCGCGCTCACCGCGCCTTGTGAAATTTGCCGAAATTGAAAAGGGCTATTTTTTCAAAAGCTTGCAGGAGAAATTCGCGTTTCGGTAATATCGGTTTAAAAAAACTCTCGTTAATCTATTCGCTTATTCGTACGAATAAGCGAATAGATTTTGTTGGGTGCTGATAAGAAAATAGGCGCGTGGGCGCCTATTAATAGTAAAAATAGTTTATGAACGGAATGTGCAGCCCTTGTTTTTGCGTTTGTTTTTATGACCGAAGTAGCTGTTTCTTCCGAGAAGACGATCTAAGAGCGATTTGAACGGATACAGAAGATAGAGCGGTCGCTCAACGAGGCGGCGGATGGCGAATTTTTCCCAGCGGGGATTTTGTTCGTCGTTTTGTGTCTTTGTGATGACGGGGAAATAAATATGGACACGATACCCTTCTTGTTTTAGCTGTTTGGCAAGCGCTGGCTTGATGCCGTAGAGCATGCCCACGCTGATGCTTCGTGCGGTTCTTATAAGTTCTCCGTCGTTCGTATCAACTTCTATGGGGTAATCAACTCTTCTGCAGTATTGCGCGGCCCAGCGTATATGTACCTCTGTTTCTTTGGCTGAGAGCCCATCTGGTTCATCATATGCCCCCTTGCACACACTTATGGGAATTATGATGCCCATTTTAATATTTGTTTCTACGAATCGAGTTGTTTCTTCTATAAAGTGTGGGTCATATCCCTGTAGACGGATTGCGATATTTGGATACCTTTGCGCGAGTTCGCGGACGAATGTTTTTACTGCTGGCGCGTGTTGCAATCGTTCTCCGTCAAATACAACCGCGATATTTCTTTGTCGCGCGTAGCGCACTACATATGTCGCGGTATCCCGTCCGAAAGCATCAAGAAGGCCATCAGGCGCGAAGCATCCGAATTGACTCATCTTGATGCTCAAGGATACATTTTTTTGAAGGTTGAGCGTTGTAACGAGATTAATGAATTCGCAATATACATCGCGGGTGTACGCGGCCTCTTGAAGTGATGTCGCGTCTTCCGTACAGAAGTTGAGAAGTGCGTTGTAATCCGCGCGAGTGAATGTAGAAAGCTTTTCTGTGAGCGGACTCCAATCCTTTTTTATTTTGTCATTCTCTTTTATTTCATTCCACCCTTCAATAAAGTATTGCTTACAAAAAAACCAGAGGGTTTTTAGATGGAGTGGGATGTGAAGATATATATTGTCAAAGAAGAAACGAATAGGAGGGCGGAGTAGGCGGTTCAGCATATCGGACATTGTGCACACTCCTTTTGCGGTAGTTCGTCTTGATTACTTAGTATCGTTTTTGATAGATTTTGTCAACCCCGTTAGAAGTCTAAGAAAGCCCCACGATTTAAAGAATAACAAAGACGTAAGTCAGCTTCGCCTCTCTGCTTTCTTTCAAGAAAGCCTCGGCTGGACTTCTAACGGGGTCAAATGAAAAGCCCCTTATGAGGGCTTTGGGTTGATAATTTTTTCTTCTCCGCTCATGCTTTTGATTCGGTCGGGCGGCGTAGGCCGATGTTTTGGGCAGAGCATGTTGGATGTATGTTTTAATGAGACGTGTTCGGCCGGTTTGATATTTCCCCATCCATCTGATTGGCGAAGCTTGACCGCGGTGCATGTAGGATCGGAACAAACTGAACGAATTTCGGCGCTCGTTGTTGCAACAACGTCACCGTCTTTACTATGAAATGTTACCGGTATGCTCCGCGCAAGTTCTATTTCAATGTCATCGTCTCCGGCAAAGCGTTCGTAGTAGAGAGCCATTCGTAGAGGAATGCCGTTCATGATTTGTTCTATCGCAATATTGCGCGGGTCTTTTTCAAACCATTCCGGCAATTCCGGGCCGCTTGGCTTTGGGTGCATGAAGAGCGTCTCAGCAGGAGCGGCTTTCGCGGCTTTTTCTGTTATTCCTGAATAGAAAAGAAATTGGCTTTCCAGTTCTTCGTCGGCGGCAGTATCTTTGCCCCAATCTTTTCTTAAATTTGTCTGCAGGCGCGTCAAGTAGTATATGTCTGCGCCGAGGCTTCCTATCACATGCTCCAGCGGCTCGTGGATTTCGTAAAAGCGAACACCCGCATCATTTAATTCTTTCTTGACCCATTCCGGGATACGGATTTTCGGCTGGCTGATAAAAGAGATTTCCGGTTTGTATTCTTTGAGTCCGACGGCAAGCGATTGAATAACGCGGCTATAAGCAAGGTCTCCGGCGAATGCGATTTTTAATCTTTCTTCTCGGAGTTTTTCAGGGAGTCGTCCTTGAATCGTGAAGATATCAAGAAGCATTTGTGTCGGATGCTCACTGTTGCCCAGTCCCGCATTGACAATGAACAAATCAAGATTCCATTCTTCGCATGTTGCGATTGCTTCGGCAATCACGTCTTTATCGTCATCGTCATAGCGTATAATGAGGGAAGAAAATCCTGCCGCGTGCTGTGTGCGCACCATCGCGGGAACCATTTCTCCTTTTGCCATGGAAGACGCTTCCCACCCAAGCGGGATGGCATTTCCTCCGAGATTAAGAATAGACGCAATGAATGTTGAGGCGGTTCGCGTGCTTTTCCCCTTAAACATAAGCAGGTGGTTTCGCTTATCTTTCAGAGGCAAAATGTTTCGTAATGCGTCTTTTCCTGTTTTGGTTGCAAAACTATCACGCATCATGCGGGCGCGTTTGAAAATTCTCTGTTGTAGCGCTTTGTCAAAATCGCGGGCATATCCGACGTGGCGAAAGAGCATTTTACCCCTCCTGTTTTTGTAAACGTGCCGAATGGTATTGTACCACAGATTTTTTATGAATGCAATAATTCGTACTTCTATTTGAAAATGCTATTATAAAAGGCATGAATATTCATTTTGTCGGCATTGGTGGAATCGGTATGAGCGCTCTGGCGCAGTATTTTCATGCATGGGGGGCGCAGGTTTCGGGTTCTGATATTGCGCGTTCGGAAATTACGGAAATGTTGCGGAAACGCGGTATCGCAATCCGCATTGGCCATAAAAAAACAAATGTTCCGAAAAGCGCCGCGCTTGTAATTCATACGTTTGCCGCGAAAAAAGACAACCCGGAATTGCGCGAGGCGAAACGCCGTGGGATTGCAGCGAAGACATACGCGGAGGCGGTAGGGGATTTAACAAAACGATTTTTTACGATTGCGATTGCGGGGGCGCACGGCAAAAGCACGACCACGGCACTCGTATCATTGATGCTTACACGGGGCGGTTTGGACCCCACGGTCATTATCGGCACGAAACTTCGCGAGTTTGGCAATACAAATTTTCGTGCCGGTAAGTCGCGGTATTTGATTGTGGAGGCCGATGAATATGGCGGTTCGTTTTTGCAGCATTGTCCGAATATCGCGGTGGTAACGAATATTGACCGCGAACATCTGGATTACTATAAAAATTTCGCGAATGTAAAAACTGCGTTTCTGAAATTTTTGCTTGGTATCAAAAAAGGCGGTGTTGTCGTTATTAATCGCGATGACCCGAATTTGAAAAAAATCGCTGGTATTGTCCCCAAAAAACGCCCTGATATTTTTATGTCTTGGTATTCGTTGAAAGACCGCCAAGCTCCTGCAATAAAAAAAATGATGCAGGTTCCGGGCGCGCATAATGTTTCAAACGCGCTTGGAGCGTGGCGTGTAGGAAAAATAATTGGCGTGAAAGAGGTGGTGATGAAAAAAGTTTTGCGAAATTATCGGGGTTCGTGGCGCCGTTCCGAATACCGCGGCAATTTTCAGGGCATTCGCATATACGACGACTACGGGCATCATCCGACAGAAATTAAAGCAACGTTGAGGGGTTTTAAAGAAAAATTCTATGGAAAGCGCGTCTGGTGCATTTTTCAGCCGCATCAGATTGAACGGACGCGCCTTCTTTTGAAAGATTTTGCCGGAGCATTCGGCGATGCGCACGGAGTTGCTCTGCTTGATATTTATCAGGTGGCGGGAAGGGAAGGAAAGAATATAAAGGCAACAACAAGGGTAGCAAAAGTAACAAAGGAACTTGCGGAGAAACTTCAGAAACAGCATTCGCGCGTTTGGTATCTTGGAAGTCATACAAAAATCGCGGGTTTTCTCAAAACAAACGCAAAACGCGGAGATATCGCGATTTTAATGGGTGCGGGGGATATTTGGAAAAATACAAAGAAGTTGATATAGTAAGTAGTGAGTAGAAAGTAGAAAATAGAATGTAGAATATGGTAATCACGAAGCCTTTGATGAAAAAAATACTTTTTGGATTTGCGATACTCCTTCTTGCGGGAGGAATATTTTACGTGGGCGTTATGGTGGGCACGAGCCAGTATCCTGCAATTAAGCGGGTGGAAAGCGTGTTGAATCAGGAAACCCTCAAGCCCGAGGAGGTTGATTTTTCTTTGTTTTGGGATGTATGGAGCCGTCTTGAGGATGAATATGTTGACCATGATAAAATTGACCGCGAAAAATTGGTGTATGGCGCGATTAGCGGCATGGTGAAGGCGGTGGGTGACCCGTACACAACTTTTTTTCCGCCGGTTGAATCCAAGCGGTTTCAGGAGGATGTGAGCGGGTCGTTTTCGGGAATCGGCGCTGAAATCGGGATTCGCAAGGATGTGCTGACGATTGTAACACCGCTCAAGGGGTCTCCGGCCGAACGCGCGGGAATTATGGCGGGTGATAAGGTTTTGAAAATTAATGCGACCTCAACCGCGGAGCTTTCGCTTGAGGAAGCGGTTGGGTTTATCCGCGGTCCGAAGGGTACCGAAGTAACGCTCACAGTCTCGCGAAACGGTTCTGAAACCATCAAAGATATTACGATTACGCGTGATACGATTGTGGTGCCGGTTATTGAAACAAAAAAGATTGGGAATGATGTTTTCTATATTCATTTGCTGAATTTCAATGAAACGTCTTCGGTTGAATTTCGGAAGGCCCTGCAGGAGATGCTTCTGTCGGGACGGCGCAAACTTATTTTTGATGTGCGGAATAATCCAGGCGGGTATTTGCATCGTGCGATTGATATTGCAAGCTGGTTTTTGCCCGCGGGAGAAGCCGTATCTATTGAACGCCGCTCCGACGGATATGAATTTACGTATCGCTCAAGCGGGAATAAATTTTTGGAAACAATGCCGGTTGTTGTGCTGATTAACGAGGGGTCGGCATCCGCTTCAGAAATTGTGGCAGGCGCCCTTCGCGATATCCGCGGCATTACCCTGGTCGGCGAGAAAACATTCGGCAAGGGTTCAGTGCAGGAATACAGCGAATTGCCTCGCGGGACGTCTATAAAAATTACCGTTGCCAAATGGCTTACGCCAAAGGGGACTTCCATCAATGATACGGGGATTGAACCTGATGTGGAGGTGAAGCGCACGCCCGAAGACGTGGAAAACGACCGCGACCCGCAGCTGGATAAGGCGGTGGAGGTGTTGCGGGGGATACAGTGACATCTAAAAATTTTATGGGATGAACAAGAAGCTCCGCGTGGTCTTGCCGCGCGGAGTTTTTGTGTGGTATCATGGGGACGGTTCTTTTTTTGCATCATCTCTTGAAGGAGGCGGGCGTGCAAAAAAATACATGGTTGGTAAGGATTACCGCATATGTAGTGTTCCTTTCTTTTCTTTCGGTTGCCACGCCATCCGCATTCGCGGATTTCAAAGATTTTTGTAGGCCAGAGGCAATCGAGCGTTCTGAGCATCCCTATGCAATTATTTTCCCCGACAAGACCCACGTGGATACGGGACTTACGTATGTGTTGTGCGTTTACGCTGATGGGGTACGGGATGAATATTTCATTGCCGATAAGGATAATTTTGTTACGCGGGGGGAAGACGGCGGAGAATTGACTGATATCGGATTTTCTAAAAATGGAAATATTCGGGTTTTTGCCGTCGGGTTTCTGGGCGATCTTTCATTGAGAGCGGGGCCTCTATTTTTAAGCCATGATTCTCATTCAGGAAATGTAGGGGGCATTCGATTTGCAGTTTTTGACAAGAAACGCAACAAGGTTTTGGCAGTAAGAGATTTTTTTTGCAATCCGGCTCCTTGTAAAAAGATTGAAGAGGGTCATCATCATTAAGGCGGCAGTTCTCCGCCTTTTTCTTTTTTTAACGCAAGAGCATTGGGTTGGAAAAATGCTGATTTTTTTGTTACGATAACAATATGAGATATCACGGTGCGAAGCGGATTTTTGGGAGTATTATGTTGGTAGCCGCGATTGTCGGTACTGCTTTTTTTGCTCTGCCCGCAGATGCGGCAACGGTTCAGGAACTTGAAGGGCAAATTACGGCAAAAGAAGAAGCAATAAAAAAGCTTGAGGTAGCGCTCGCGCAGTATCAAAAAAATCTTACTTCTACGAAATCAGAGGGCGTTACGCTTAAAAAAACGGTTGACCGTTTGAATAAAGAGATTACGTCGTTACGAAACTCGGTTGCCCTTACTGAGCGCAAAGTTGAAAAAAAGAAACTTGAAATCAATAAACTTTCGCTTGAAATTATCGCGAAGGAAAAGGAGTTACACACGGTGCGAAGCGTCATTTCGGAAATTCTATTCCGGATATTTGAAAAAGACCGCGAGCCCGTATTGTATTCGTTACTTCGCGAGCGGCAGATTTCCGGAGCGTTCGGATATATGAACCAGCTGGCATCGCTTGATTCGGCTCTCAAGGAATCACATGACGCGCTTGAAGCACGAAAGGCGGAACTTGAGAATTTGCGCGGTGCCGCGGAAAAAGAACGTGGAACGTTAGAGAACCTTCAGGAACAATACGCGGATAAAAAAAATATTCAGGAAGGAGTGAAGAGTCAGAAGGAAAAATTACTCACACAGACAAAATCAAAAGAGAGTGAGTATCAAAAACTTATTAAAGCAACCGAAGAAAAAAAACTCGCGATTGAGCGCGAGATTGATGAGGCGGAAGAAGCATTGCGCCGCTTCATTGACCCGTCGCGTCTGCCCCGCGCGCGCCAAGGCGTGCTCCTGTGGCCTTTGAACGGCGGCAGGATTACGCAGGGGTATGGGGTAACATCATTTTCTTCGCGCAATCCCATTTATAACCACAGCGGAGGATTTCATAACGGGATTGATATTGGTGTTCCTATTGGAACCGAAGTGTACGCGGGGGAGAGCGGCGAAGTGTTTGGGGCGGGGGATAGCGATAAATACTGCCCGGGTCTTGCATACGGCAAGTGGCTTTTGATAAAACACGATAATAATCTCGCAACGCTCTACGTGCATCTTTCGCAGGTGCGCGTATCAGTAGGAACGCGCGTGGAGCGCGGAGACCATGTTGCGTATTCAGGAAATACGGGGCGCTCTACGGGGCCGCATTTGCATTTTACGGTGTATGACGCGAATACGATTCAAATATATCAGAGTGCTTTTTGCGGTCCGGTTCCGCGCGGCGGTTCGCTGAACCCACTGGATTATGTGGCAAAGCCGTAGGGCTAAAATCCTAAATTCTAAACTCTTCAGCCAGAGGCTGATCCGCCTCGGGCGGAAAATTCTAAAGAAATTACGCCGTATGTCATATTTTATGTTTAATATTTTGGAAGCTGCATTTTGGGTGGGGCTTGGTTGCGCGGTATTGCTTCTACGTAATATAAAAATTGGAATATATAGGCAGTTAGCAATTTTCGCTTTTTTTATTTTTTTGTTGTTCGGAGTATCAGATGTATTAGAGATTTATGTTGGAAACTTTTTTGAACCGGAAATGTATTGGTTGTTGGTTTGGAAGGTGTTAAATGTGATTGCAATTATAGGAGTATTTATATGGTATTTTGTTCTGCGGTTGCGTCGAGAAATATAAAGAGCGTTATTACGTCATATAATGAAGGCCATTACTACAAAGATATATAAAGATCGGTGGAATGATTATATGCTCCGCGAGGGAGCTTCGTTTTTGCAATCGTGGGAATGGGGCGAGATGCAGAAGGTGCAAGGAAGAAAGGTGGCGAGGGTTGCGGTGGGGGATGGCGATGAGATTGCGCTTGCCGCACAGGTGATTCGGCATGAATTGCCGTTCGGATTTTCATACGCGTATGTGCCGTTCGGACCGGTGGTCGCAAAAAAGATTTTGGCGGATGAAAAAATGATGCGAGAAGCAATTCATCTTTTTGTGAATGAAATCAAAAAAACGCTTAACGGTTCCTTCTTATTTTTAGAGCCGGATTGGTTGAAGGATAGCGAAGAAGAACAGGTGCTTTTGCCGATGTTCTGCGATGCGGGATGTCGTATTTCGCAAAAACGCATTCAGCCCGAGCGGACTCTTGTGATTGACCTTCGGCAGACGGAGGATGAATTATTAAAGCAAATGGAGAAAAGCACGCGCTATAATATCGGTTATGCCGAGCGCGGGGGAGTAACCATTCGTGAATTGCCGCCGACGCAAGAGACCGCGAAACTTCTGTTTCATTTTTTGCAAAATAGGGCGGAGGCAAAAGAATTTTTTGTGCATCCTATGAGGCATTATGAAGCGCTTGCTAAAGTTTTTGGCACCAATGAGGGAAGTGGCGGGCGTATTCGGTTTTTCGGCGCATATTATAAGGATACATGTATCGGCATGAATGCAATTATATTTTTTGGCAGAACCGCAACGAATCTTTTAAGCGGGGTGAATCGCGCGTATAGCAATCTGAAGGCGGCAAATTTGCTCCGGTGGCATGCAATGCAGGAAGCAAAAAAAGCCGGATGCGTTGCCTTTGACCAATGGGGGATTTCGGAGCGTTTTGCCGGGGTCTCCGCATTTAAGCGGGGGTTCGGGGGAGAAGAAATTCAACGAATCCCTTCGTTGCATCTGCCGTTTAATGCGCTACTTTATTTTGTATATCGGTTACTGCGTGGTTAACTCCACACTGATCCGCCTTAGGCGGACTGATAGGCTTGCATTTTTAGCCATTTTTAGTATAGTTTGCATATGACTACATTACACGCGGAAAAACGAACTATATTCGGTAAAAAGGTAAAAAACCTCCGGAAAGAAGGGGTTATTCCCGCCGTCGTATATGGTGAGAGTGTTGAAACTATGCCGCTTTCCGTTCCGCGGAAAGATTTTGAAAAAGTGTACCGCGAAGCGGGGGAATCAACGGTTGTTGAATTGAAAGTTGAAGGGAAGCCTCTGAATGTGTTGATTTATGATGTAACAACGAACGCGTTGAAAGGCGACCCGGAACATATTGATTTTTACGCGCTCCGGATGGATAAGAAAGTGAAGATGAAAGTTCCGCTTGAGTTTATCGGCGAATCACCCGCGGTAAACAATGACGGTGGCGTTTTTGTGAAAGTCATGCAGGAAGTGGAGATTGAAGCGTTGCCGAAAGATTTGCCGCATGAATTGCACGTAGATATTTCGGGGATGGCTGTACTTGAATCGCGAATTTTTATCAAAGATATTAAAGTTCCGGCTGGGGTTGTTATTGAAGTATCTCCCGAAGACGTCATTGCGATTGTGGAAGCGCCGCGTTCGGAAGAAGAGATCGCGGCACTTGGGGAAGCGCCGGTTGCGGAATCGCCCACGGAAGTAAAGACGGAGCGCGAGGTAAAACAAGAGGTGAAGGCGGAGAAAGAGAAAGAAGAGAAAGCGGAGGAAGAGAAAAAGTAGTTCATACTATACTCTTGTGAACCGCGAAAATCTCTAGGGAGGATTTTTGCTCTATTACATGAAAAATGAGTTACAAATGGTTGGTAAAAAACTTCTTTCAAAAGAAGTTTTTTGGCTTTTAGGATTGGTTCTTTTGGCACCCGTTCTGGTTTTAGGACAGAGTGCGGGCGAGAAAAAACTTTCCATTCAAGATCAAATTGAGGCGCTGGAGCGTGAGGCGGGTGTAATTGACGCGCAGATTCAAGGAACGCAGAAAGAAGCGACCACTCTCGCAAACGAAGTTTCCATTTTTAATAATGAGATCAAGCGAAAGGAAATTGAAATAAAAAAAATAACGCTCGCCATTCAGCAGGCAGAGTCAGAAATCAAGGAAAAAGCCGAGGGCATTAGGATTGTTGAGGGAAAAATGGCGACAAGCAAACGCACGCTCGCGGCTTCTCTCGTTTTACTTTCCCAGAAAGAAAATGAGGGAATGGTTGAAATACTTTTGAAGAATTCGCGCCTTTCAAATTTTTTCGTTGCAATTGATAATCTTCTGAATCTTCAGTTGAATATTAAAGAATTACTCGCCTCACTTCGCGGAGATCGGGAGGAATTGGAGAAAGAGCAGGAGGAATTACGCGATTTTCAAAAAGGCCAGCAGTCATTGAAAGCCCTTCAGGTAAGCGAACAGCGCTCACTCAACCAAAAAAAGAAAGAAAAGGATGAACTCCTGCGTCTCACCAAAGGTAAAGAGGCGATATTTCAGAAATTACTTGCCGCAAAGAAAAAAGATATTGCCGCTTTAAAAACCGAACTTTTTTATCTTGAAAAGACGGGCGTGACCGCGGAAGACGCGCTTCGGTATGCCACACTTGCCGCTGAACGCACGGGAATCCGTCCTGCGTTTCTTCTGGCACTTCTTGAGGTAGAAACCGGACGGCAGTTTGAGGACGGGGTTATTAGTGTCGGAACGAATGTCGGTACCGGAAATTGGAAAACCGATATGTATGATTGCCGTATTCGCCAAGGGTCGCGTTCCGCGGCTGAGGCGCAAAAGAGAGCATTTTTTGTAATTACGGAAAAACTCGGGTTGGATCCGGATAAGATGCCGGTCTCGCGGCGCGCGTCATACGGGTGCGGAGGGGCAATGGGTCCCGCGCAATTTATTCCGACGACCTGGCTTTTGTTTGAAGAGCGCGTGGCGCAGTTGACGAGGCATAATCCTCCGAATCCGTGGAATGTTGAGGATGCGTTTACGGCATCAGCCATTTTTCTTGCGGATGGGGGTGCCACATCAAAAACAACGGCGGGCGAAATGCGCGCGGCGCGCATTTACATTAGCGGGCGTTCAACCTGCTCAACTCGCACGGTATCGGGGAGAGCGTGCAATTGGTATGCGAATCGGGTGGCATCGCTTGCGCGCGAGATTGATAAAGCCATCTAGGAGCTATTGGAACGCCAATTGATACGCTATAAAAAACGCCACCCATGTTTCGGTGGCGTTTATGATTGCGTTTGTTGGTTGGCGTTTATCATGGCTTTTACAATCGGGTCAAGGTTTCCCGCGAGAACCTCATGAATATGATGCCACGATTCTTTGATGCGATGGTCGGTAATGCGGTCCTGTGGAAAATTATAGGTTCGGATTTTCTCGGAGCGGTCTGCCGTTCCGATTTGCTCACGGCGTTCCGCCGCCATCTTTTTTTCTTCGGTTTGGCGCCGGGCGTCCAAAAGGCGTGTTTTTAAAAGAGTCATGGCGTGCTCACGATTTTTTGCCTGCGACCTGCCTTCCTGCGAAGCAACTACAAGTCCTGTCGGAATATGCGTGAGGCGTACTGCCGTTTCAACCTTATTCACATTCTGCCCCCCCGGGCCGGATGAGCGGAAAAATTCAACCTTTACGTCTTCGGGTTTCACTTCCATATCCACATCTTTTGCTTCGGGGAGTACGGCAACGGATGCGGTTGAGGTGTGAATGCGTCCTATTTTTTCGGTGTCGGGAACTCGTTGTACTCTGTGCACTCCCGATTCGTGTTGTAACGCGCGCCACACGCCATCTCCCGATAATTCAAAAATCGCTTCTTTGATGCCGCCGATGGTAGTGGGGGATTGGTCTATGATTTCAACGCGCCATTTTTTTGATTCGGCAAAGCGTGTATACATCTGAAAAAGTTGTGCTGCAAATAAAGCCGCTTCATCTCCTCCCGCACCCGCGCGGATTTCCATGATGATTTTTGTCGGCTCCTCTTCGCCTCCGGTGGTAGTCAGTTTTTTAAGGAGCGCTTCCTTTTCTTTTTTTTGCGTAGTAAGACGCCAGATGTCTTCTTCGGCCATTGCCTTCAATTCGGGGTCTCCGGACAAGCGCATTTCTTCGGCGCTCGCGATTTCCGTTTCAATTTTTTGTACCGCATCCATGGCTTCAAGAATTTTTCCAAGTTTTGCCGCGCGCGTCGCAACAAGCCCGTATTCTTTTTGGTTTTTGAGAAGTTCGGGGTCAGAAAGTTTTTGCTCGAGGTCGTCGTATTCTTTTTTGGCGTCTTTGTTGTTCATAAAATTAAAAATCCTACGAATTACGAATATAAACGAATTACGAATTCGTAATTCGCGGCCATTCGTAATTTGTAGGGGGTTATTTCTTCTTTTTCGCCTTCGGTTTTTGTTGTGCCGCTCGTGTTTTGAATTTCTCAACGCGTCCTGCCGTGTCAACCAGTTTTTGTTTGCCTGTGTAGAACGGGTGGCATTTTGAGCAAATTTCAATATCAATCCGCTCTTTGGTGGACCCGACCTTGAACGTATTGCCGCAGGCGCATTTCACCGTCGCCTCGTGATATGTGGGGTGAATGTCTGTTTTCATGCCATTTTATATATTTATTTAATGTCTGGCACAAGAATCTTGTAAATTAAAACCAGCAAAGTTATGAAGCATACTTGTACCCGACCATGAGAGAATATATAAGAGGGTATAGTAAAAATAGTAGCAAAATGCAGAAAAAAATGCAAGGGTTGCCTCGGGGCTTGCGGGTACGCGTTGTTTCGTGATATGTTGTGTTGGTGGCTGAAATTACCGTAGACAATCAAAAATCATCAGTTTTTGCGCCGGCTGACCCCGAAGTTGAAGAGATGATGAAAGTCGGGGTGCATCTGGGGCATTCAAAAGCCAAGCGAAATCCGGCGATGTCGGCATATGTTTTTGGCGTGCGGAATAACGTGGAAATCATTGATTTGGAAAAAACAAAGACGAAACTGCATGAGGCGTGCGAATTTTTGAAAAAGGCGGTTGCGAGCGGGAAGACCGTTCTTTTGACGGGAACGCGACCTGCGGCGCGAAAAGCGCTTGAAGACGCGTCTGCCGAGACAGGGATGCCCGCGGTCACGCTTCGCTGGGTGGGCGGGACCCTCA
This sequence comes from bacterium, assembly GCA_030649305.1. GTDB lineage: Bacteria > Patescibacteriota > Minisyncoccia > Sungbacterales > GWA2-42-14 > JAUSFV01. Next base: position 1,992 of record JAUSFV010000003.1, on the reverse strand, counting down.
CGAATTTCAAGGTGATTTTCGGGCAAATTGAGCTTTTGGAACGGCTTGAAAAAGAAAAAGCGGCAGGGGAGTTTATAAAATATACCAAGAAAGAAAAGATGCGTCTTGAGAAGAAATTAGCGCGCCTGCATCATGTTTTTGACGGCATGCGGAATTTGAAAAAACTTCCTGACATTCTTTTTGTAGTTGATATTTCAAATGACGACCTGCCGGTTCGTGAAGCGCGCAGGATGAAGATTCCGATTGTAGCCCTTACCGATACTAACACCGACCCGAATATTATAACCTATCCTATTCCCTCAAATGATGATGCTCTGCCGGCAGTGCGGTATATGGTCGGACGCATTAAGGAAGCAATTCTCGAGGGAAAGAAAATGGTAAAGGAAGTTTCAAAAGAACCGAAGGAATAACAGATGCTCACAAATTTTTTACAGATATATACAGATCACAGATTATACGTATCGCATCTGTGATTTGTGATTATCTGTTTTTTATCTGTATAAATCTGTGCACGCATGGTATTAACTGAAAAAATAAAAGAACTTCGGGAGCGCATGGGCGCCTCCATCGCGGAGTGCAAAAAAGCGCTTGAGAAAAGTAGCGGCGATTTAGAAAAGGCGATTGTGATTCTGGAAAAAGCGCTTGGCGGAATGGCCGCGAAAAAGTCATCCCGCGAACTTCATGCGGGCGTCATTGATAGCTATCTCCATGGCGGAAAAATCGGCGTTTTGGTTGAGGTGTATTCCGAGACTGATTTTGTCGCGCGAAATCCCGAATTTAAAATGTTGGTGCATGATATTGCCATACATATCGCGGCATCTGCCCCCTTGTATCTTGATACCACATCAGTTCCGGAAGAGGTTATGGCGGCAGAGCGTGTTCGTTTTGAGGAAGAAGTTGTGGCTTTGGGGAAATCTCCGGAGCTTGCCAAAACTATCGTGGAGGGTAAACTGAAGACTCATTTTGAGGCGTTATGCCTTATGACGCAAGTTTTTGTAAAAAATCCTGATAAGATGGTGGGGGATGTGGTGAACGAAGCGGTCGGAAAATTCGGGGAGAACATTAAGGTGGGGAGGTTTGTCCGTTTCGAGCTATAAACAGATACTCACAGATTTTTTACAGATATATACAGATCATAGATTGTGTTATATCTGGCGTGGTTGCATCTGTGATTTGTGATCATCTGTAGGGTATCTGTGTATATCTGTATATTTATGGTTGAACTAATTTTTCTTGCAATTTTTCTTATTTCGCTTAGCGGGATGGTTTTTCTTGTATGGAAAAAAATGCCGCTTCTGCGTACGGTGCCAGACCAGCTTATTGAAGAAAGTTTTGTGACGCGCCCTTCGTACGTGGATAATTTTTTGAGTCGGGTGAAAGCACGGTATCAGGAACGATACCATCATTACCTCGTTTTTTCATTTCTTGAACGGTTGATCGTGGCGTTGCGTGATATTATCGCATATGCAGAGCAGGGACTTTTTTGGCTTCTGCGCCATGTGCAGGATCGGCAAAATGGCAACGGCTCCTCAAAGCGCGTGCGGTATCTGAATCGGCTTCATGCGTGGAAGAAGAAAAACAGGAACGGTTTAAAACAAGATGAAGAGGATTCTTCATCAGTAGACGGGCTTCTTCCGCCTCAGTAGAATAGAAGTAAGGGGTTGGCGCGGCTTATATGTCTCGTCATCTTTCGCCACCTTAGCTCCCGCCCCGCCTCAGCGGGGCGAGGCTCGCCCCGACTTTAGTCGGGGCGGCAGCGGCAGAGCCCGCCGTCGTTGAAACTTTGGCGGATTGCTGTTTGTAGCTGCTCGTTGAATACTCGCAGACAAACAAGGAACAACTGTTTTGCTTCGATATTGTCCAAATTTTTTATTTGGTTACAATATCGAGAGTCCTCGATGTTCTTGCAAAATTTGCCAGCGTAGCTCAGTGGTAGAGCAACTGTTTTGTAAACAGTAGGTCGTCGGTTCAATCCCGACCGCTGGCTTTTGG
>JAUSFV010000049.1 GCA_030649305.1 bacterium | reverse complement strand
GCGACCGGGGAGAAGCGATAAGTTGAAAAAGAAAAAAGGCCCGATTATTCGGCGCCTTTTGTTTGTATACGATGTTTTGTTATTGCTCGGACTTTAGATATCCTTTTATAGGATTCCATGTCTTTTTGCAGACGTGTTTGGTTGAGGCGAGATGTGATAAGGGCTTTTTCGTGATGTGTGATGTCGGAATCAATAATTCGACAGATAATAAAATCAATAAAGTCATGGGGGCGTTGATCTATACCATTGCCTCTATCTGCGTCGGGATTGTTATATTCTTCAATAAGGATTTTAAGCGTTTCTTCTTTTTCTGCCGAGTCTTTGGTAAGTTGATACGCGCCGTTGATAAGTGTTTCGTACGCGTATAAGTGGTCATACGACACTCCTCCCTCGCGTCTTGATATAAATATGCGCCATTGGGTATCGAAGAAATTTTTGAGGGTTATACCATGTTTTTGCAGAAGGGGAAACGCTTCGTGCATTTCGTTTTTTATTGCAAAGTTAGTGAGTGTTTCTATGGTTTGGTGTGCCATACTGCGGACGTCAAAACGCGAGAATACTTCTTTGACGAATTCTTTCGCATCATTAATAGGAAGCAATTGCAGAAGTGCTTGCACGATGTGATTTTGGATAGATTGAGAAATATAATCTCTTGGTCCATACGAAACGGTAACACGATAACCGCCCCATTGATGCTCCTGCTTTTTTTCTGATGCGCCTGACATATATTTTTCAAGCAGTATTCTTAGCCGCGGAATTGAGTCGTAATCGGAGATTGAGGCAAGATAATCTATGGCATCAGAAAGAGGATTTTGCATTCCGCTATACAGAGGGATAAGAAACCATTCTTTGTCATCAACAAGTTTACGCGCAAATTCTTTGTACATTTTTAATTCTGGTCCGGCATGAAGTATTTTGCGGGTTTTATTTGCTTTCTTGTTGAACAAGTTACACCAGAATTTTCGGAAATGAGGTTCTTTATCTGTTCGGGTTCTTCGTGACATCGCCACTCCTCCAACTTTGAATTTTCGTGAACTTCCATCAGTTTATTTCATATTTATTATCTTGTCAAGAGCTAACAATTGCTGTTGCGCCGTTTCCTTATTTTTGCTATAATGAAAGGGTTATGAAGTCATTTGTTGCCATAGCGATTCTTTTCGTCTTTTCGGGCATGGCTTTGCTTGGATTTTTGGGCGTGATATGCGACGGAAAAACCGGTTCCTGCTGTATTTCTGAACTTGCGCGGGGAATGGCGTGCCCCCATGAAGACCCCATTGCTTCGCTGAATTTTCATGTGGGAGCGCTTAAGAATTTTTCCAACGCGACGGCGGGCGCTTCTTCCTTCGCGCTTGCGGCCCTTCTTCTTAGTACTTTCTTCGCGTGGTTTTTTCTTAGTACGCGCACAGAACTTCTTTCTTTGCTCGTGCTATCTCCCATTCGGGGCGCATCCTCTTTTGACCTTTTATCTCTTCCTTCCGAAAGGAAGTTAACCAAGTGGTTTTCTCTTCACGAGCATAGCCCTTCATACATGTAGGCGTGTGATGTAAGTCCGTTTGTCGAACGGCGAATTTACGTCACGCGCGCGTCCCTCTTTAAGAAGGGATTTTTTATTTATGAAAACGGGATATGACCAGTAGTACAACATTGTATTAAAAAACTACTGGGGATTAAAAGTTTTTAGCGAAGCGATTTTGAGTTTATCTCTTTTGATAATTCGAAGTTGTACTACTGGGTATGCAAAAAAATAAAAAAATAATTATCAGTCTTATAGCGGGCATGGCTTTGCTTTTTGGCATCGCTTGGGTTTCCGGTTCTTTTTCTTCGGGCGAAGATGACGCTTCATTGGGTGGCGCGGAGGTAAGCGGAGCTCTTATTTTGGAGGAGCGTTCGTATGATTTCGGCGCGATTTCAATGGCCGCGGGAAAAGTAACGCATGAGTTTATAATCAAAAATAACGGTACTGAACCGGTAGAAATTTCAAAGATATATACTTCCTGCATGTGTACGGAAGCGTCTTTAAAGATCGGTGATGTCGTACGGGGGCCGTTTGGAATGCCGGGACATGTGGCTCTGCCACGCGTTCAGGAAATGCTCGGGGCGGGCGAGGGCGCGATGCTCGCGGTTACGTTTGACCCGGCGGCGCACGGTCCCGCGGGTGTTGGTAGAATTGAGCGGGTCGTTTCTGTGGAAAACTCCGGAGCCACGCTTGAGTTTAATATTTCGGCAACGGTAACTCCTTAACCGAACACGTATGGAACAGAAAAAATCAAAACTTGGATTTATTTCCCTGATGCTCGTATTTCTACTTCTTGTGGGGGGAGTGTTTTTGCTTCGCTTTACCGCCTGGGGCACCGCGTTTATTTGGAACATCAGCAGCGAAGGAACATTTCTTCTTCCGTTGGTTGGGTTTGCGGCACTCATTGACAGCATCAATCCGTGCGCGTTTTCCATTCTGATTCTGACCGTAGCGTTTCTCTTAAGTATCGGTGCTGTGCGTTCGCGCATTCTTGAAATGGGCCTCTTCTATATCTTTGGCATATTTACCGCGTATGTGCTTATCGGACTCGGGATATTCCACGCGCTTCATCTTTTCAACACGCCGCATTTTATGGCAAAAGTCGGGGCATCACTTCTCGTTGCGTTCGGGCTCATTAATGTGATAAATGAATTTTTTCCCGCGTTTCCAATCAAGCTCCGCATTCCGCAATCCGCGCATCACAAAATCGCGGAACTTATGGACAAGGGCTCGCTTCCTGCCGCCTTCGCGCTCGGAGGGCTTGTGGGCTTGTGCGAGTTTCCCTGCACGGGCGGCCCGTACCTCATGGTGCTCGGGCTCCTGCACGATACGGCTACGTATGTGAAAGGAATCTGGTATCTTTTATTTTATAACGTCGTCTTTATATCGCCTCTTGTGGTAATTCTTCTTTTGGCAAGCCAGAAAACGCTTCTTGCGAAAGTTCAGGCGTGGCAGACGGGCGAAAAAAAGATGATGCGTCTTGGCGGGGGACTCGCGATGGTTCTTCTTGGTATTCTTATATTTTTTCTCTAGACGTTTATGGAAATAATAATTGCGACAATTTCAATTCTTGGCATTACGGCGTTTGTATGGACGGCAAACAGGATTTTGCCATTTTATATCTGTCCGATTTGTGCGGGCGTTTCCGGAACGTGGATTTGGATTGTAATCGGAATGTTTTTCGGTCTGCTAGATGCCGGAAGCTGGTCGCTGGTAGCAGCACTTGCTATGGGCGGTTCCGTTGTCGGTATCGCGTACCAAATGGAAAAATATCTTTCTGAACGATGTTCGCCCCTTTTGTGGAAGACGCTTTTTATTCCAACGGGATTTGTGCTGGTCTATAGCATTCTTTCGCGATGGATGGTCGGTTTTTGGGTATCCGCGCCGCTTTTGGCTATATGGCTTTTGAGCTGTTGGGGGCGCTCCCGCCGTAATTCCGCTGAAGATAATAAACAAATTGAAATGCTGAAGAAAAAAATGAAAAATTGTTGCTAGGTATTACAAAATTATGGAACAAAATAAAATAACAGAAGAAGAAACAAATGAAGAAAAAATTTCTTCGCAGGAAAGCGACCACACGCTTGCGCGAAGTATCGTTCTTGCGGCACTCATTCTCGCGGGTGCTTGGGTATATACCGCAAGCCCGGAGGGAGCATTCAGCCGGACTGAACGCCTGCAAAAACTTTCTGATGACAATGGTTCCGCGGCAGTACCTTTTGCGGAGAGTGTCGCGCCAAAGGAGGGGGTTATGTTGCCGGTTCGGTGGAATGACCTCGGAGCAAAGATGGTAAGTGTCGGCGTTATTGACGAAAACAGGTTCCGCGAACTGTATGCCGCGCGCGGGGGCCTCGGCGCGGAAGGCGAAAAACTTCTTTCCGGTACGGATAACGGCAATTTGGCTGTTACGGAAGAAAACGCGGGGGTTATTCTAAATTTGTTATGGGCATTGGGGCTTGGCACAAAAAACGATATTTTAACATCGGGGCCTATGATGGATGCGCGATACGGAGGCGCGGGAAATTTCGCTTCAACCGGCGGATGGACGCTCGCGGAAGGTAACGCGATGGAACACTACGGCCGCCATCCGTTCATTATTCTGACATTAGAACAACAGCAATTGGTTGAGCGCGTTGCAAAAAATATTTACCGTCCCTGCTGTAATAACGCGACGTATTTTCCTGATTGCAATCATGGTATGGCGATGCTCGGGTTTCTGGAACTGATGGCGTCGCAAGGCGTTTCGGAAGACGAGATGTATAAAGCGGCTTTGAAGTTAAACGCATTCTGGTTTCCCGACGCGTACATGGCGATTGCGGGGTATCTTGAGTCAATCGGCAGTTCGTGGGACGCGGTGAGCCCCAAAGAACTTTTGGGGGCGAAATATTCAAGCGCCTCGGGGTATGTGAAAATTCTCGAGAAATTTGATCAGGGAGGACAGCAAAAGAATGGCTCGGGTTGCGGCGTTGAGGGAGATGCTCCGCCGGCAAGCGGAGGAGGGGGCAATCCGGGTTGTGGAGTATAAATAATATGATTACCAAATCAACACTACGGGGATTTTTGGGAATGGCTGCGCTGCTTGCGCTTTATTTTGCTGTGGTGAGTTTTATTTCGGGATGGCCGTTTGCCCTCAATCAATTTTCGCAATTTTGGTATTTTATTGTAAGTTTGTCGGCGGGATTCGGTATTCAGATCGGGCTTTATTCATATTTGCGGGGTGCCATTCGCGAGCGCGCATCGGGCGGTATTATTGCCGTTTCCGGAACGACTTCCACCATTGCTATGGTTTCCTGTTGCGCACATTATCTTGCAAATCTCATTCCGCTTATCGGCGTATCGGGCGCGGTCGCGCTTATCGGCCAGTATCAGATTGAATTATTTTGGTTCGGTCTTCTGGCGAATGCTATTGGTATCGGTTACATCATAAGCCGTATCATCAAATTTTTAAAACAATGAACCCCGTTAGAAGTTTGCCTAATAGTAGGAGCAAAAGAGTTTCGCAGTACTCTTTTGCGAGTTTCTGCGGGATGCTCATATAAATATAATGTCATCACTTATTCCATCGCAAACTTCTAACGGGGTGAAATATATTCCATTTATTATCGTGGGTATTGCGATTGTCGTGGCGGCAGGTCTTGTTTTGAATTCCCGTTTTCAAGAAAATGATTCTCTTCAGGACACGAACGGGGAGCTGGCCTTGTCTAACTCCCCTGAGTCGCAAATCAATAACGAGGGAGGCGTGACGGTAAAAGTCACGCCGCGCTTCTCATCTTTGGAGATATCACTTGAGATCGTGCTTGATACTCATTCCGGAGCGTTGGACGCTGATTTGGTTCGAGTAACAGTACTTAAGGATGAAACCGGAAAAAAATATATGCCTATTCGGTGGGATGGCAGTCCGCTCGGGGGCCATCATCGGGAAGGCGTGCTAAGTTTTGGCGTTATTTCGCCGCAGCCGCAGACTTTTGAGATTACGATTCAAGACGTTGGCGGCATTCCGGAGCGCTTATTTACGTGGAATATAAAATAAATCATATGAATCAGCATAATCATAACGTACAAGAAAAAATCTATACATGCCCGATGCATCCGGGGGTAATTAAACAAGAGCCAGGAAATTGCCCAGGGTGCGGGATGGCGCTCATTCCGAAAAAGGCAGAGAAAAAAGGCAACGGGTATGATGTATCAGAAATGAGCCACGCGGGCCATCAGGACCATGAAGCCGCGATGACAAATCCGTTGATTGCCAAGCAAATGGAGCAAGACATGCGCCGCCGGTTTTTTGTTTCATTCTTTCTTTCTATTCCGATTGTCCTGTATTCTCCGCTCGGATTAAATTATTTCGGTCTTGATCTGCCGACGCCTATCCCCGCGCATTGGCTTCTTTTTATTTTGACGACCCCCATTGTTTTTTGGACGGGGTCTATTTTTATCACGGGAACCTACTATTCTTTGAAAGCGCGGGTTTTAAATATGTCCGTGCTTATTGCGACAGGCGTGCTTGCGGCGTATCTTTTTAGTGTTCTCTTGACGATTTTGCGGCCGGGAACAGAAACATTTTATGAGGCCGCGGCGCTGTTGGTCACGTTTGTGCTCTTCGGCCATTGGATGGAGATGAAATCGCGCCGCGGCACGTCTGATGCGCTTCGCGCGCTTTTTGATCTGGTTCCGCCGAAAGCCCGGGTTATCCGCAACGGCACGGAGATTGAAGTTCTTACGTCTGAAATTATACACGGCGATATTGTGGTGTTGCGTCCGGGTGATAAGGTGCCGGTTGACGGCGAGGTGACGGAAGGCGAGACCGCGATTGACGAGTCGCTCGTTACCGGAGAATCCATGCCGGTTACGAAATCCATCGGTGCCAAAGTGGTTGGCGGTTCGGTGAATCAGACGGGCACGGTAAAATTCAAAGCGATGCAGGTTGGAGCAGAAACTGTCCTCGCGCATATCATCAAGCTTGTGGAGACCGCGCAAAACTCCAAAGCGCCGGGCCAGCGTATTGCCGATAAGGCCGCCGGGTGGCTGGTGATTGTTGCGATTGGCTCGGGGCTTGCCGCGTTTTTCGGATGGTACTTCTTCGCGGGCGCGGGGTTGCTTGTCGCACTCACTTTTGCGGTTTCAACCGTTGTTATTGCTTGCCCCGATGCCTTGGGTCTTGCTACGCCAACGGCGGTTGCGGTCGGCACGGGTATTGGCGCCAAATATAATATTCTTATTAAAGATGCGGCAACGCTTGAAAATACATCGCGCATTAATGCGATTGTCCTTGATAAAACCGGCACGCTTACCGAGGGGAAGCCACGCGTAACTGATGTGGTCGCGTTTGGAGATTTGAGCGAGCACGACGTGCTGCGTTTTGAAGCGAGCGTTGAGGCGGGCTCAAATCATCCGCTTGCGAAAGCAATCATTGAGGAAACCGGGCGGCGGAATGCGTTACCGCTTGAGCCGATTGAAAAATTTGAATCCATCGCGGGGTACGGCTTAAAGGCCGTTATAAAAGGAGAGGTTGTGTATGCGGGAAAAGAAAAATTATTGCAAAACAATGGCATTGATACCTCCTTGGGTCGGGATATTTTTGACCGTTTGGCTGGCGAGGGGAAAACACTTAGTTTGCTCGCGGTTTCCGGAAAACTCGCGGGGGTTGTCGCGGCTGCGGACACGTCGCGAAAAAACGCGAAAAAAACCGTTGCGGCATTGCAACAGCTCGGTATGGAAGTTGCGATGATTACGGGTGACCATAAAAAAGTTGCCGAAGCTATCGGCAGAGAATTGGGCATTACTCGGATTTTTGCTGAAGTGCTTCCTGAAGAAAAATCTCTCTATGTAAAAAAACTTCAGGAAGAAGGAAAATTCGTCGCGATGGTGGGCGATGGCATCAATGACGCGCCAGCACTCGCGCAAGCGGATATTGGTATTGCGATAGGCGCGGGAACGGATGTTGCGATTGAAACGGGTAATATCGTTCTTATGAAATCTGACCCGTATGATATTGTCGCGGCGATTCGCCTCAGCAAAGCTACGGTGGTCAAAATGAAACAAAATCTCTTTTGGGCGGCGATTTATAACGTGCTTTCTATTCCGGTTGCGGCGGGTGTTTTCTATAATTCATTTGGTTGGTCGTTGCGCCCGGAAATTTCGGCATTGCTTATGTCGGCGTCTTCAATTATTGTCGCGACAAACGCGGTACTATTAAAACGGGTCGAACCCAAATTAAAAATTTAATTCTTATATGTATATGTTGAAACCGCCTTTTAAGATAAAAGTCATTGAATATACGCCCGGTGCCGCATTGACGCGCGCAAAACGAGCGCGCGCGATTGCGCGCGCGGGCTATAATACGTTTCTTCTGAAGTCCGATGAGGTATATATTGATTTTCTTACTGATTCGGGTACGTCAGCGCAATCCGACGCGCAAAAAGCCGGCTTGGAACTTGGCGATGAGGCATACGCGGGTTCGCGAAGTTTTTATCATATGGAAAAAACGGTGCGTGAATTATTTGGATACCGTTATGTCGTTCCTACGCATCAGGGCAGAGGAGCGGAACACCTGATGTCCCGTATCTGCATTCAGCCGGGGCAGATTATTCCGAATAATCTTTATTTTACGACGCGCCGTTTTCATCAGGAATTGGCAAGGGGTGTTTGGGTTGATGTTGCCGTTTCGGAAGCACATGACCCGAAAAACACCTTCCCGTTTAAGGGTAATGTAGATATAAAGAAATTACTCCGTGTAATTAAGCGGCATGGCGTAAAGAATATCGCGTATATCAGCATGGAGGCCGCGGTGAATATGGCAGGGGGGCAGCCGTTTTCATTGGATAATTTAAAAAAAGTCCGCCGTATTTCAAAACAATATCGTATTCCATTATATCTTGATATCACCCGAATTTTTGAGAACGCGTACTTTATTCAGCAGCGCGAAAAAGGGTATAGTAAAAAGACGGTGCGTGAGATTGCGCGTGAAATAACTTTGTTTTCCGACGGCTGTACCATGTCCGCAAAAAAAGACGGTGTTGTGAATATCGGCGGCTTTCTCGCGATGAACGACAGGGATTTTTTTAGAAGGGCGAAAGAAGAAGTGGTTGTGTTTGAAGGTTTGCATACCTATGGCGGTATGGCGGGGCGCGATATGGAGGCGCTCGCGATTGGCCTTAAGGAGTTTTCCCGCGATGAAGAGGTCGCATATTACGTGTCACAAGTTGCGTATCTCGGCAAGGAATTGCGGAAACGCGGAATTCCGATTGTGCTTCCCGTCGGAGGGCATGCGGTGTTTCTTGATGCAAAACGGTTTTTGTCGCATATCCCGCAAGAGCAATTTCCGGCCGAGCGTCTTACGGCGGAAATTTATCTTGAATCAGGGGTTCGCACTATGGAGCGCGGCATCGTGTCGGGTCAGCACGGGAAAGAGCCGTATGACGGGCTTGAGTTGGTACGGCTCGCGATTCCAAGAAGAGCGTATCATCGGGAGCATCTTGATATCGTGGTAGATGGTATTGAAAAAGTGTTTCGGCGCCGAAAATATATTAAGGGCTTGAAGATGGTCTATGAACCAAAATCGCTCAGGTTTTTCCAGGCGCGTTTCGCGCCGGTTGGCAGAATGAAATAGGATGTCGAAGTATTATTTTTTAAAAGCATAACCATATAGTACTATGTCGCAAACATATACATCTATAAAACAAATGCGTCGTCGCCTTCTTTTTATCGGGGGCGGGTTGTTCATCCTACTTCTTTTGGCGTGGCTTTCGTTTGGCCTCGTGGAAAAAGGCGGTTCGGAAGAAACAGCTTCTCTTCTATTGAGTGCGGCTTCTGCCGACGACTGGAAGTTGGGGGGAGAAAACGCGAAAGCTGTTTTGGTGGAATATAGCGATTTTCAATGTCCCGCGTGCGCCAGTTACGAGCCGCTTTTGCAAGCGCTTCATGAAGAATTAGGAGATTCAATGCTTTTTGTGTATCGCCATTTTCCGTTGCGGCAAATCCACGCGAATGCCGAGAACGCGGCGCGCGCGGCAGAGGCCGCGGGCAAACAGGGAAAATTCTGGGAGATGCACAGTGTTTTGTTTGAGCGTCAGAAGGAATGGTCGGATGACCGCGACGCGGAAGGAACATTTGTTTCCTACGCGGGGGCGCTTGGACTTGATACGGCGCGCTTCGTCAATGATTTCCATTCGCAGGGGGTGAAAGAAAACGTCCAGCGCGATTATGAAAGCGGTGTTCGCGCCGGTATTTCGGGAACGCCAACGTTTTATTTGAATGGTCGAAAAATACAAAATCCAAGAAGTTATGACGAATTTAAAAATGCCATCAATGAAGCACTTGCTGCAGCAAATCAATAAGTACGCTCCGCATGCGTTTTTGGTTCTCGGCGCGCTCGGTTTTTTGGACGCATCGTATCTCTCGATTCTGCACTACAACGGCATTGGCGCGCAGTGTTTTCTGGTTGAGGGATGTGATCAGGTGCTCGGGAGTCCGTATGCGACGATAGCGGGAATACCGACAGCACTTTTCGGCGTGTTGTATTATGCCGCTATCTTTATTCTGGCGTTTCTTTATTTCGAAAACAGGAGTACGCGGCTTTTTTCGTTTGTGGCATACGGAACCGCGGTTGGCTTTCTCGCTTCTTTGGGTCTTTTGTACCTTCAGGCCTTTGTGCTTCACGCGTTCTGCTTTTACTGCCTTGTTTCCGTGCTTATCTCAACGCTGCTTTTTTCGCTTGGTATGTTCGTGATATACTATAAAGGTCGGGCATCATTTCAGATGCCGAATACATAGAATTTTATTTAACTCGGGTTTGTCTGAAATTAACTCAGGTTATATAAGGGCAGACTTCTTATAAAGTGAATACAAAATTAATTGAGTGGGTATTGCGCGTCGCGGTTGCCGGAGAATTCTTCGGCCACGGCATGCTGGCACTTCAGGGAAAAAAGGATTGGATAGCGTGGTTTGCGAAATTCGGCGTGGACGACCCTGGGCTCGCCGCGCAATTTTTGTTTGCGATAGGCGTTTTGGATATTTTAGTCGCGCTGATTGTTCTGGTGAAACCGACGATTCGCATAGCGCTTTTGTGGGCGGTTCTTTGGGGATTTTGGACCGCACTTCTGCGTCCGCTGGTCGGCGTAGGATGGCTTGATTTTGTGGAGCGGTGGGCAAACTGGGGAGCGCCGCTTGCGTTATTGCTTATGCTCGGATGGCCGCGCAATTTTAGAGAATGGTTTACAAAATAATATATACAACCATGATTAACACAAAACATTTATTAAAAGTCGCATCAGCTTGGATTAGCGTTGTCTATGTGGTTTGTTTCGCGGGCGTGGCACTGTTTCCTGGAATTCGACCCGGATTTATGAGATACGGATTGCATATGGGCATTGATATGGGGCAAAATATTCTTACCATCACGACATTTATTATCGGATTGGTGATTTGGAATAGTATCGCGCTGGTAGCCGTTTGGCTTTTTGCGTTTCTTTATAACACCATAAAGCACTAAAACTATAACAATAATATTATAAACACCATGTTTAATCTACAAGGAAAAGTAGCGCTCATTACGGGTGCGAAACAGGGCATGGGTAAGGCCCATGCGATTGCCTTGGCGCGCCAAGGCGCGAAAGTGATTGTGACGGATATCGGCCTTGAAAAAGACTGCCCCGATTTTATCAATGAAATAAAGGGAGGCGACGGGACGGCGCTCTGCCTTGAAATGGATGTTTCTAAAAAAGAGCGGGTGGATGCCGCGTTTGACGAGGCAATAAAATATTTCGGGCGGCTTGATATTCTGGTAAATAACGCCGGCATTTATTTTTCAAAGCCCGCGCTTGAACTTACCGAAGAGGAGTGGGACAGGATGATTGCTATTAATTTGAAGGGGCAATTTTTATGCGCTCAGCGTGCAGCCAAGGAAATGGCAAAAAATAAGTGGGGGCGGATTATCAATATCGCGTCCATCGCGTCGGGGGGTGTTGGTGTTGGCATTGCCGGCGCGGCGCATTATACCGCGTCTAAGGGCGGCATTATCGGCATGACGGAAACTCTTGCGGTTGAGTGGGCGCCTCTTGGCATTACCGTAAACGCGATTGGGCCGGGTGCTATTGATACGCCGATGGTTTCAGCCGCGCAAATTCCCGAAGACGCAATGAAAGCAATGCTTGCGGGCGTTCCGTTGAAACGTATCGGCAGGCCGGAGGAAGTTTCCGCCGCAGTTGTATTTTTGGCATCGGAGGAAGCAAGCTATGTGACAGGCGCTACGCTGTACGTGGACGGGGGGTGGTTAGCGGCTTAATGGAGCATGAACCCCGTTAGAAGTTTTCGGCAGAAAAATTGTGATACAATTTTTCTGCTCGGGCATAGCGGGGATTATCACGGTAATTTGTCTGTCTGAAATTAACCATTTGTTCTATCAAGACAGACTTCTAACGGGGTGAAAATCGCAGCTGCGAAAGATATTATGACAACCGGTGTCGTTTCGGTATCCTCCGAAACGCCGCTTTTTGATGCCGCGAAAGTTTTGCGCGATCACGATTTTTCAGGCGTTCCCGTGGTGGATGAAAAAGGGGTACTCGTCGGAATTTTGACGGATTACGACCTTGTGACAAAGGGGTCGGCGTTGCACTTGCCGACTCTGCAAAAACTTCTGCATACTTTGCCGCTTCACGGGGAAGAAGACACGCAAGAATTGAAAAAAATTAAATCGCTTGTCGTGCGGGACGTTATGAATACGGACCCCTTAACGCTTGCTCCTGATACGGCTCTTCAGGAAGTGGTCGAAACATTCCGGGCGCATCATCGCGTAAATCCTATTCCGATTGTGGATACGGCAAGACGCGTTGTCGGTATTATCGCGCGCTACGATCTGATTAAAATTTTTGACAAAGCGCTTCTTCGTTCATCTGCCGAAGGGTGGGCGGAAGACGCGTTTGAACTTTTGCAGAAGGACTATGTATTTGCCTCAAATATCGCGGAGGAAAAAATGGCATCCGCGATGCAGTATATTCAGACGTTCGCGGATGCGGTGAAATCGTCCGCCGATGCCATTTTGATTACGGATGTTGACGCAAAAATTGTTTACGTGAATCCTGCCTGGGAACGTCTGAACGGGTATATCCTTCAGGAGGTATATGGCAAAAATCCGAGCGTATTGAAAAGCGGAAAAACTTCCTCGGATGTATACCGCGGAATGTGGGAAGCGTTGCAGCGCGGAGAATCGTTTGTGAGCGACGAGGTGGTGAATCGGCGTAAAGACGGCACGGAATACCGCGAGGAGATTTCAATTTCTCCCATGCGGCGCGACGGAGTGATATTGTTTTACGTGGCGGTTATCCGCGATATTACGAAGCGAAAAGAAGTGGACCGCGCGAAAAATGAGTTTATTTCGCTTACCGCGCATCAGCTTTCAACGCCGCTTACGGTTATCGGATGGAATACGGATGCGCTTCTGCGCGAGCGCATGGGTGCGCTGACCGAGGAACAGAAGGGGTATCTTGCACAAATTTACGAGTCCTCCAAGGGAATGGAGGAGCTTGTAGATATGTTTTTGAATATCGGGCGGCTTGAGTCGGGAAATTTTGCTCTGCGTCGTGAATCGCTGCAACTTGCGGATATCGTTGAAAATGTTTTGCGAAACTATGCTATTTCACTCAAGCAAAAACGGATTGAGATAGTGAAGCAGTTTTCGCAAGGCGTGCCCCTCGTTGTAACAGATGCGCGCGGCGTGCGGATTATCGTGCAGAACCTTCTTTCAAACGCTATTAAATATACGCCCGCGGGTGGGCGCGTTACGCTTGTGCTGAAAGCGGAGGAAGGGAAGATTTATTTTTCCGTTGCCGATACGGGATACGGCATTCCCGCGGCGGAACAAAAACAGGTGTTTATAAAATTTTTCCGTTCTCCCAGCGTGACCACCATGGTGCCGGAAGGGACGGGGCTTGGGCTGTATCTCGTAAAAATGATTGCGGAAAGAATCGGAGTAACGATTCATTTTACCTCAAAAGAACAGGAGGGTACGACATTTGTTGTTACTTTTTCCGTGTAGCAAATGTCGCGCCATCTTTTTTGCATATGGCAACTATTCTTATTATAGAAGATGAGGCAGCAATACGCGCGCCTATCGCTGGTGCATTTCGCGAGGCGGGATATAGTGTTTCAGAAGCGGCCGATGGAGAGGCGGGGCTCGTATCGGCATTGCGGGATCATCCGGACGTTATTTTACTTGATATTATTTTGCCGAAAATGCACGGTATTGCGATGTTGCAGAAACTTCGCGAAGATACGTGGGGAAGGCGCGTGCCCGTTATTCTTCTGACAAATTTGAGCGATAGTGAGTCAGTCGCGGGGGCTATAGAAAACGGGGCGTATGATTTTCTGGTTAAAAAAGATTGGAAGCCCGATGAGGTTGTGCATATGGTAGCCCAGAGGATCAAGCGGTCGAATTGATCCATGCTTTTTAGTTTTTAATTCTTTAAAATACTGGGTATGTCTCATTTTTCTCGTATTTCGTTATTTCTTCTTCGTATTTCCATGGGGTGGATGATGTTTTACGCGGGCATTACGAAGGTGCTAAATCCTGAATGGACTGCCGCGGGATATTTGGCGGGTGCAAAAACGTTTGGCGGATTTTATCAATGGCTCACAACACCGGGAATGCTTCCTGTGGTTAATTTTATAAATGAATGGGGACTGACCCTTCTCGGCATCTCGTTGATTTTGGGTATTGGTGTGCGGATGACTTCCATTCTTGGGGCGGTTTTGATGATGCTGTATTATTTTCCGATTCTTGATTTTCCGTATCCGAACGCGCATTCCTATATCGTGGATGAGCATATTATTTACGCGTTCGTTCTGTTGTTCTTCGCGGCGGTGCGCGCGGGAAGAGCGTGGGGACTTGAGAACTGGTGCGCCAATTTGCCGATATGCTCGCGTTTCCCTCGTCTTCGCGAGTGGTTCGGCTAGTAATAGTATTGAAGAGAGGACTTAGTCGATTCTCTTGTAGTAATTCGTGTTTTAAAAAATATGATGGGAGGTTTTGGTCCGGGTTTTATGGGGGGCGGCGGTTCGCTGTTGTTTCTTTTGACCTGGCTTGTATGGCTTGCGGTTGGCATTCTTGCCGCCGCGTGGCTTTGGAAGCAAATTAATAAAAAGGATTAGCGTTATATTGTGTGGTGTGTAGCCCATGTGAATAAAAAAAGAGATCATTATTGATCTCCTTTTGTCTTGATGCCCGCGTTTCGCAGGAACCATTCGTTGTAGATTTTTTGATCTTCCGGTGATAGATTTTCTTTTGGTTTCAAAATATGAGCTTCCGCTACTCCCCGTATCATTCCAGATGAATCAAGGGTAAAACCTCGTTTTATCTGTACCAGAAGTCCGTATGATTCTATTTCTTTTCGTGCTTCCTCTGCTTTTCCCGCGAAGTATTCGTAGGTCGTCGTATCGGGTGCTACGATACTTAATCGGGTAAGTACTTCAAGATGCCATTTGAGAAAATCTATTTTTTCTACGATTTTCGGATCGTATTTCACGGGCTTTCTCCATGTTGTTTGTTCTTATTATATCATATCAGTTTTTTTTAAATTTTTCAATTGCGCGGGATATCGCATTTTGGTATGATGGTTTCGGTTCGTTGAAATATGAATACAAGAGGGGGGTAGTGGTGTACATACAAAAAATTGCGGTGACGGGGGGTCCTGGCGGCGGCAAAGACGGTATTATTCCGTATGTCAGGAAGCGACTGGTGGCTGAATGGGGAATTCCCGCGCTTGGCGTGCCCGAGATTGCAACCGAGTTTTTCGGTAGCGGCGCTGAGCTGGGAGAGAACGGCGTAACCTCTTCCGATTTTCAGAAGCATGTTTTATTTGCCCAAAAAGAACATGAAACCCGATGGCGGGAACTTTTGCTGGACATCATGCGCAATGTTCAAAAACAGAGGGGAGTTCTTTTATGCAATCGGGGATTCATAGATAATCGAGTCTATATAGAACCTTCGGAGTTTATAAATCTTATGCGGCATCTTGGTATGAATGATACAGCACTTCGGGACGAACCATACGATGGTGTCGTACATTGCGAAAGTGCCGGGGTTCGCGTACCCGGGGCTTATACGAGGGAAAATAATCCTTGGCGTAGCGAAAAAACGCCGCAAGAGGCTGCAAAACGGGATGCGTGCACAAAAGACGTATGGATCGGACATCCGCATCTTTGGGTTGTGCCGGGCATGGAAGATTTTGAGAAGAAGAAGGAAAAAGCGTATCAGGTTGTGTGTCATATCCTCGGTCTTCCGAAGCCATATGAGATAGAACGAAAGTTTTTGGTGGAAGCGCCGCGGTTTGGTGAGTTTGCGAAGCGGGGTATTCGGGTCGTGCCGGTGCCTCTTGAGCAGGTCTATTTGAAGAGTTTGAAAAAAATAACATGGCGTATTCGCAAACGGGGACAGGACGGCTACTTCCTGTATTACGAAACGAAAAAAGAGAAGATTGCGGATGGTATTCGCACCGACCCCGAAGTGCGAATTGATGCTGTGCGGTATCAAAAGATTTTTCATGAAGAGAAGGATATGTCATGTGATATCATCAAGAAGATACGCCATTATTTTTTGTGGGAAAATCAGTATTGCGAGCTTGATGAGTTTCTGGCACCCCGCCGGCACAAAGGACTTTTTATGCTTGAGATTGAATTGCTTGATAAAGACGACCCTGTTATTTTACCCCCGTTTCTGAATGTTATTCGCGAAGTAACGGATAATCCGGCATACACGAGCCGAGGCCTCGCGAAAAAGAGATAAACAAAATTTTTCATGCCCCCTGCGGGGCTTTTTTATTTGTCGGGCGGTTGCTATAATCATAGGTATGAATGAACAAAAAATAACAAAAACCGAAGACGAATGGAAAAAAGAATTGACGCCCGAGGAATATCACGTGATGCGCGAAAAGGGGACGGAGGCCCCCTTTGTGGGAAAATATTGGGACAATCACGAACCAGGAATGTATCGGTGTCGGGCGTGCGGGAATGAGCTTTTTTCTTCCGATACAAAATTTGATTCGGGCACCGGTTGGCCGAGTTTTGCCGAGCCGGTAAATCTAGAAAATATTGAACTGCGGGATGATACGAGCGGCGGTATGCGGCGCACCGAAGTTGTGTGTAAAACATGCGGAGCGCACTTGGGTCACGTATTTGATGACCTGCCTCGCGTTGCGGGCAAGGCGGGTGGTCCGCAGGAAAAAGGCGGCAAACGTTATTGCATAAATTCGATTTCGCTTGATTTTGGAAATCGATAACTGAATATTCTTGAATGCTTGTTGAATAGCACGAAATGTGCTATTTTTATTTTGGCTCATTTGACGTATCGTCAAGGGGGGTTGCAGCCGTGAGAAAGAAGATTAAAAGCATTGTGTATGCGCTTCGCGGACTTCGAGCGGCATACTCGTGCGACATAAGTTTTCGTCTGGAACTTGCATCATCCGCCATTTTTCTTGTATTTGGTTATATAGTTTGGCCGCTTTCCATGCCTGAGTTTTTGTTTTTTGTCATGTCTTATATTTTGATCATTACGGCAGAGCTTTTTAATACGGCATTGGAACAGGCGCTGGACCGTCTTCATCCTGGCCGGCATGAGGCAATCGGTGCAAGTAAAGATATTGCCGCCGCTGCGGTATTCGTAACGATGCTTTTCGCCGGATTTGTTTTTGTTGTAATTGGCGGACGACATCTTGGTATCTGGTTTGTGTAAGGGAGAAACAAATATGAAAGTATCCGTCATCATACCCGCCTATAATGAAGGAACATATATTACTCAAACACTTGCGGCGGTAAAAGCGCAGGATTTTCAGGACGATTTTGAAATTCTTGTGGTTGATAATGCAAGTACGGATGATACCGGTTCGCGTGCGGCAGCTTTCCCGGGGGTGCGAGTTGTTCGTGAAGAGAAGAAGGGCGTTCAGCACGCGCGCGAGCGCGGGCGAAGAGAGGCGCGGGGTGAAATTCTCGTATATCTTGATGCGGATACGCTTCCTCCGTTGGGCTGGCTTAAAAACGGAACTACGTATTTTAAGCGCCCGGATATTGTCGGCGTTTCCGGACCCCTTGATTATTATGATGCGCGTCCATTGTTTCGCCGGACATCGCTTGTATTTCAGAAGATCGGATATCGCGGGATGCATTTTCTTGTGCACCGCGTATGGAGGAAGGGTGCTGTTATGGTCGGTGGCAACTCGTTTATTCGGGCATCCGCCATGGAGCGTATTAACGGATTTAATACCGCAATTGTTTTTTATGGGGATGACACCGATACCGGACGCCGTTTAGGCTCAGTTGGCAGGGTGTTATATCGCAACGATATAGTAGTTCGGTCGTCAGCCCGTCGATTTGTGCGTATGGGAATTATGCGCGTACTCGCCTTATATCTTCTGAATTTTTTTTGGGTCACTGTTTTCCACAAACCATTTTTTCAAAAATCCTAACCCCTTTTGGGGTTTTTGTTTTGTATCTAAAAAACCGGCATGTGCCGGTTTTTCTTGATGTTGTTATCGGAGGAGCGAAAGTAATTTTGTTATACCGATGGATGCCCACATCGTAGCCAAGAATATGATGCCAAGATATGCCAAAGAGAGCAGTGAGTAGAATGTATGGACGTAGGACGCGGGAGAAATTGATTTGTCCAAACCAAGCAGAAGAAAGATAAAGAATATAATGCTGGGGAATATCGCGGCAAAAGAGATTCGTATCCAGTAGGCGGAAGACGCGAGCAGTGTGATTGCGATACCTCCGCCTAACGCACACACAAAGCCGACCCACAGAAGAAGTTCAAATATTTTAATTGTTATCACAGCCCTCTCCTTTTGAAAATTTGAACTATCTCTATAGTATCTTTTATAATTCATTTTGTCAATATCCCGTTTGCCCCCCTTTACAAATTATATTTTTTAGGTAGAATGACAGGCAGTTGGACTTTGAAAATCAATGGAGGGTAAGATGAAAATCGTACTGCTTACGCCGCAATCCAATCGATACGGGAAGAACGGCGCATTTGATCAAAGGCTTCGTTATGCGCCATTAACTATGTCTACGCTTGCTGCTTTGATACCGCAGAAACTCGATGTTTCAGTAAAATGTATTGATGAGTGGGCGGACGATTTTGACCCGTATACGATTGACGCTGATCTTGTGGGAATTACGGTGATTACCGGAAATGCTCCGAAGGCATACCGGTACAGCCGTATTCTTCGTGACCGTGGTATTACGGTGGTGCTCGGCGGAGTTCATATTACGCTTTGTCCTGACGAAGCAGAACAGCATGCCGATGCCATTGTGTTCGGGTATGCTGAAGAAGCGTGGCCGGATCTTTTGCGTGATTTTGCGACGGGACTTCTTAAAAAGCGTTATGACAGGCAACCGACAACGCTTGATGGATATCCTCGTCCGCGTCGCGATCTTTTAAAGAAAGAAAAATATACAACAATGAATGTGGTGCAGGCGACGAGAGGCTGTGTGTATCGTTGCACGTTTTGTGTTGTGCCGTCTGCGTGGCCAAAGCAGTATCAACGGGATCCGGATGATGTAGCTCGGGAGGCATCGGAGCTTTCGGGAAAGACATTCATTCTGATCGACCTTTCGCCGTCGTCAGACCAAGAATACTTCGGACGGCTTGCTGACGCATTCGCGCCGCTTCAGAAATATTGGGGCGGGCTTGCGACGCTCGATATTACAGATAATCAAAAATTGATGAAGCGTTTGGAGCGGAGCGGTTGCAGAGGGCTTTTGGTTGGGATTGAATCGCAAAACCCAAAAACCTTGAAAGCCATGGGAAAGTCGTGGCAGAAGCCAGACGACAATCTTTGGCGTATTCGTATGCTGCACGATCATGGGATTGCGGTAAACGGATGTTTTGTATTTGGTATTGATGGCGACACAGAACGTGTTTTTGATGAAACTCTGGAATTTGTTTTTAAGGCGAGTATTGATTTGCCTCGTTTCGCTATCGCAACACCGTTTCCGAATACTCCACTTTATCGGATGCTTGACCAGGAAAAACGTATTATTAACAAGAATTGGGAGTGGTATGACGGACAGCATGTTGTTTTTCGTCCCAAAGGAATAACGCCAGAGTGTTTGTACGAAGGAACCAAAAGAACGTGGAAAGAGGCGTATAAACTTACATCAATTGCGCGGAGAATCGCAACATCCGCCGCCTCGCTTAATCCGCTTGTTTTCGTGACATCGGTTGGCGTCAATCTCGGATATAATGTGTACGCAAGAAAGTATCCGGCGTATATGCCCATCCCATGCGAAGAGAGGTCGTGGTTCAGCGCCCCTGAGTATGCGGTTGCGCACCAGCCATTAGTGTTGGGGGAGGTTAACGAATGAAAGTAACATTTGTTGTTCCTCATATCGGTCGTAAGAACAAAAAAGAGTATGTAAGGACATGGCAGATGGAACCACTTGCATTTGCGATGCTTGCCGGGATTACGCCGCCTGACGTGGAGATTAAACTGTATGACGAGCGTCTGGAAGACATTGATTTTGATGATCCAACTGATCTTGTCGGAATCAATGTTGAAACATATACCGCGAAACGCGGTTATGAAATTTCAGCTGAATTCCGGAAGCGCGGAGTGCCCGTTGTGTTTGGCGGATATCAGGCAGCCCTCATTCCCGATGAGGTATCTCATTACGGAGATAGTGTTGTTGTCGGGCCAGCCGAAGGGGCGTGGGAAGAGCTTCTCGGAGATCTCAAGACCGTCGGCAAGCTTAAGCCGTTCTACAAAAGGCTTCAGGATCAGCCGATGCGTTTTGCCATGCCGCGGCGTGATATTTTTGAGAGCAAGCCCTACTTCAATATTGCCTGCGTAGAAACGGGCCGGGGATGCCCGCTTCGGTGCAATTTTTGTTCCATTGCGGCCGCGACGAAATCCACCTTTATCCGAAGGCCGATTCCGGAAATTGTTCAGGAGATAGAATTGTCGGGGAGAAAAGATATTTTTTTCGTTGACGACAATATCATTGGCAGTATTCGAACCGCCAAGGAACTTTTCCGAGCCCTGAAACCGCTGAACATTCGTTGGGTGAGTCAGGGCACGGTGAATATGGCAAAAGACGACGAGCTTTTGTCGCTTATGGTTGAATCCGGCTGCAAGGGAGTTCTTATTGGTTTTGAATCATTCAAAGAATCAACTCTGAGGCTCATGGATAAGGGAGTGAATATTGTAATCGGGGATTACGAAAAGGCGGTCGCAAAAATTCATGGATACGGCCTTGGTATTTACGGAACATTTATCTTTGGGTATGACACCGAAACGCTTGAGGATATCCAGTATACGACTGAGCGGGCGATTGAGATGAAACTTTATATCGGGGCGTTTAATCATCTTTTGCCTCTTCCGGGAACTCCTTTGTACCGTGAATTTGAAGAGGCGGGAAAACTTCGGTATAAGAAGTGGTGGCTGAGCCCGGAATTCCGGTACAATGAAATTCCGTTCAATCCCAAAAATTGTACCCACGAAGAATTGAGAAAGGCATGTTTTGAGGCGCGAAAGAAGTTTTACGGCTTTCCCGCGATTTTGCGTCGTTTCAACCCATCGGTTGTTTTGTCAAGCGCAAAAATGACAGCTACGTACTTTGGTCTAAATTTGCTTCTCAAAAAAGAGATAGACCAGAAGAACGATTTGCCGCTCGGAAATGAGCCGTATGAGCCGGTTCCGATTGAGGAAGTCGCGTATGTCTAAATACTATTTTGGTTTGGCCGGCAGAGATGATGATAAGGCGTTACGGAATATTATCCGCAGTATACCAATGGAGGGCTCTTTGAGGATCGTATTCCAAAAAGAGCCCGATTTTTTTGCCGCCGAAAGAATCGGTGCTCAATCCCTCGACGTTCTTCTCTGTCGCGAACGGGTATCTCGTAAGATAGTTGGCTTTGGATCAAGGTCAGTGAGAAGGGTATTTGTTAACGGCAGACCGGAAAACATCGGCTATCTTTCATCATTAAGAGCAATTCCCGAAGTTCGCGGAGGAATACTGCTTCCCCGCGCGTATAATGCATTGCGGGAGCTTCATGCCGCTGACGGAAAAGTCCCATTTTACTTCACAACGATTTTTGATGAAAATGAAACGGCAAAAAAACTTCTTACCTCGGGTCGTGCCGGGCTTCCGACTTATCAGGAGATTGGCGCGCTTAATACCCATATTGTTACGTTGAGATCATTTCGCGGGAACCCCCCCGATTTTAGAGGAACGATTGTCCGCGGCTCCCGGGAGATCATCCCTGAAATTGTTGCGTTTTTGAATGTGTATAATGCGCAATTTCAGTTTGCTCCATGTTTTGAAGTTTCGGATTTTGAGAGGGGAATGTTCTCAGGGTTTGTTCCCGAGAATTTCTACGTTGCGCGTATTGGCGCATCAATCGTTGGCGTAGTCGGTGTGTGGGATCAGAGTAGTACGAAACAAACGGTGGTTGAGGGCTATAGTAAGACACTAAAATATCTGCGGCCATGGTATAATGCGTATGCCATGCTTATTGGCGCGCCACAGCTTCCGCAGATCGGTGAACAGATACGGTCATTATACATATCTTTTATTGCGATTAATCCTCCTGAGCCCGAAGTTCTTCGGATGTTTCTTCATCGCATCTATCGCGATTGGAATTCATCCAGTTACGAGTATGCTCTGTTTGGTTTCAATGAGAAAGACCCACTGGGATCGGTTCTTCTGAATGTCCGGCATCGTATCGTTAAGAGCCGAATGTATGTGGTTTGCTGGGAAGACGGAAGAAAAAGAGTGGCAGAACTTGAAAATAGGTTACCGCATCTGGAAATTGCAATTCTCTGATATTGACAATTAATTATATCTATGATAGAACGCTTGTAGAACAAGCGTTCTTTTAAATTAAGCAAGGAGTAAGCGTCATGGAGATTTTGACACACGGCGTGACCAAGCCGATACCGGCGGTAACAGCATCGGAACGAAAACAGATGTTTTCGCTGATGCTGGATTATTATGATGGGATGACTGAAGAAAAATTCAACTGCGACCTTGATGAAAAGGAGGCGGTTATGACGATGCTTGATTCGCGCTCCGGCGCGATCGTGGGATTTTCCACGTTCAAAATTTTTGATCTGGGAGAACATGGCGTGGGGGTGAAGGGGTTTTTCTCGGGCGATACCGTTGTACGGGAAGAGTATCGGCGTACCGCAACGATGGGCGTTGAAATCGGAAAAAACTTTCTTACGGCCGTACAACGATTTCCTCTTGAACGCATGTATTGGATTCTTATTTCAAAGGGCTGCCGAACGTATCGAATTCTTCCCATATTCTTTCGTGAATGGTATCCGCGTTACGACCGCGAAACGCCGGAAGAAATTAGGAATGTTATGGATATGTTTGGTGCATATAAGTATCCGGATCAATATGACGGCTCTTTAGGGCTTATCATTGCTTCGTCGGAAGCAGAAGTGTTGCGGGTTGGAGTTGCGGAAGCGCACGAGGGTCGCCTGAAAGATCCGCATATTCAATATTTTGTTCAGAGAAACCCGGATCATATTCGGGGGAATGAGCTTGTGTGTGTCGCTGAAATAACGGTGAAAAATTTTGCTCCGGCGTTCGTGAGAATGCTTCGATTAGCAGGAGTGAAACTCAATGAATAGCACCTTGCGTTTTCTGATAGCTCATGTCTTCTTTTGGCTTTCTACATTGCCCAACACCTTTCGTTTTTTTGGGGCGATTCGTAACGTAGAACGGACGCAAAAGAAAATACTTCTTCAGATTCTCGCCGCGAACAAGAACTCTAAATTCGGGAAGAAACACTCCTTTGGGCGGATTCATACTCCTGAAGAATTTAGGACGCGCGTACCTATCCAGACCTATGAGGATTTTCTGCCTTTTATTAACGAAGTTGCTACTGGAGGAGGATCGATTCTTACCGAAGATCCAGTTCGTATGTTTGAGCCCACAAGCGGTTCTGCTTCGGCCTCAAAATTGATTCCCTATACCGCTTCCCTCAAGGTCGATTTCAGACGGGGAATCGATCCATGGATTTTTTCTTTGTATTTGAAGTATCCGCGATTGTTCATCGGGTCGGTATATTGGTCCATTACCCCCGCGCATTCCAAGAATCGATATACAGAATGCGGTATTCCGATTGGATTTAGCGAAGATGGCGAATATTTTGGCGCGTTACAAAAATGGGTTCTTGATACCGTGAGCGCAGCACCGACCGAAGTAAAGAAGATTGAGGATATCGAAACATTTCGTTATTGTACGCTACTCTTTCTTCTCGCAAGAAAAAATTTGCGTCTTATTTCTGTCTGGAATCCCACGTACCTCGTCATTCTTTTGAAGGATTTGCCGCGCTTATTGCCCGAGCTTGTTCTCAGTCTTCGTTCTCGGAAAATTCCAAAATGTCCAAACGAAATTCGGCGAATTCTTGAAACAAAACTTCATTGTCCTTCGGGGCGCATTCGAGAGCTGGAAGAACTTGTTTGTGCGCAGCGGGATTCAGAGAAAACTCTTTATGAGAGCATATGGCCCAAGCTTTCGGTAATTAGCTGCTGGACAGACGGTTTGGCTCATGGCCAGGTCAAAGATATTCTACAAATGCTTCCTCGCGTCGCGATTCAGCCGAAAGGACTTCTTGCGACAGAAATGTTTGTATCGTTCCCCTTCTTTTCGAGGTATTCCGTTCTGTCCGTTAATTCTCACTTCTTTGAGTTTGAAGAGGTTGGCGGCGCGAAGCAGGTTGTTTTCGCGCATGAAGTTGAAAGAAACAAGCAGTATCGGATGATTGTTACCACAAACGGCGGGCTGTATCGCTATGATATCGGCGATATCGTGGAAGTCCATGATTTCTGGCGGGGTGTTCCTGTTTTGAAGTTCATAGGTCGCGGAGACAAGGTTGTTGATTGTGTCGGAGAAAAACTCAACGAGACATTTGTGGAGAAAGCAATCGGCGCATTACTGTCGTTACTTGATATAAAAGCGGAATTTTGGATGGTAGCGCCGGAAAAAATATCCAGCGGGTGTTATCGGTATGTATTATTTTTGGAATCAAAATTTGGAGTTACACCGGCGAAATTAACAGAACTTGAGGAATCGGCGGAAAAGGCGTTTCAGGATAATTATTATTATCAATACGCCCGGAGTCTCGGTCAGTTGGCATCACTTGCCGTTTTTGTTATTAAGCCGGAGGATAGTAAGACAGCTACCGAGTTTTTTCTTGAAACTTCATATCGCCTTGGACAGCGCTTTGGAGCGATAAAGATGGTGAGGCTTCATCGCTATGAAAATTGGGCAAAAGAATTTTCTGGTTATTACGTTTAAAACCCTCGTTTGAGGGTTTTATTATTGTGTATTTTTGTTATATTTTAAATGTCGGCTTGGCTATATTATTTATATCTCCGTCTTATATAAAAATGTCTACAAGAAACGATAAAATATATTTCGGCAAATATCTTCTTTTTAATGTATTTCTGTATTTGCCTATATATTTTTTGAATCACGCTAACTTCGGCTACGAAAAAGCAAAACTTTATTTTGCGTGGGAAACGAATATTCCTTTGGTGGGCTGGATGATTATACCATACTTATCATTCGGCTTCTTATTTCTGTTTCCATTATTTTTATTCCCCAGAGAAGAAATTAAAAAATTGAGTTTAGCTTTTGCTTTTTGTACAGTTTGTGCGGGAATAATATTCTTTATATTCCCGTCCGAGTACGGTTTCACAAGAATTGTTCCCGCTGGATTTACCGCCTCGCTTTACGAAACGATGTTTAAAATAGATCCATACGTAAACCCCTTCCCCTCACTACATGTCGCGTTCTCATTTCTATATTTGATAAGTTGCATAGACTTTTTGAGGTCCATATATGTAAAAACTTTTTTGGGATTGTGGATTATGGTCATAGTCGCTTCTACTGTTTTTACGCATCAGCATCATATACTTGATATCTTATCCGGGGGGCTTCTTGCGTTCATTGTTTACTTTGCCATCAGCGGGAAGCCCTTTGGGAAAGTTCATTAACCTTCATGATCGGAGTTGGTTCGGGCTCTGTAACTAGTCGAATTCCTTTCCATAAACTCATCCACTGTTTCAGGTATGATCTCGCGACGCTGGTATGATATTTGCGGTTCGATAACTCTGTCCACGGAAGGTGGGTAAATTTGTGATGAACGTGTTCCCAATTGCCATGTAACAAGAGCCAGCCGTGAGGCTTACTTACTTTCAAGTCTATGGCGCCGTCTGCAATATAACGCGGACTCCAAGCATGAGCAACAAATTGTCGAGTTGACCAGTTAATTCCCCAAAGGCCGTAGAAAATTAAAACAGTTGTCAAATTCAAACCGAGCAGATAGTACATACCGATCCAATATAGAAGAATAAAGAGGACCTCGATTCTTACCAAAAATACCTCTCTGTTTTTGAAATCTTTAAGGAGCACCTTAAATGTTCGTCTTTTCGTGAATAGTGGAGTTTGGTAGATCCATGGAACTAACGCCATAATAATCGTGCCAAGGGGAACGAAGGGATAATATAAACCGGTAAGTATTCCATACCATTGAATGCTTTTGACAATTCTGCTTTCTCCGGGGTAAAAATAGTCGAATAGTTCAGGATCTGTTCGGTTGCCTCTGTGATGAACGCGGTGTGTAAGCTCAAATACCGTAAATGACATGGGAAAAATACTGGTCGAAAGTACTCCAAACAAATAATTTAGTTTTTGCGATGGATGAAAGAGATGATGCGCGGACTCATGCATGAGAGCATAATTTGTGAGCAAAAGAAAGGAGAAGATAATTCCCAAAAAGATATTTAGTGCCAGATTTAATTCAGAAGCAAACCACAAGAGCCCCCAAGCTAATACTTGGATGCCTAAAACCAGTGTTATGTTTAGGGAGCTTTTGATACTAACCATTAAAGTTGTGCATTCGTTGAAAGCTTCTTTTTTAGATAAATTTTTGCCGTAAAGAATCCGACAATAAGTCCAATTACGAGCCCTCCAAGGCCGAAGTATTTAATACTCTTTGTTGCCGCATTCAGTAAAGGATTGTCAAATAAATTTGCACCGAGCTGCAGAGAGATAATTTTCCATTTACCATCTTCTTTCAATAGCGTGGCTGTCCATCGGGATGTTACTTGAATATCCCCCCTCCAGTCACTGAAAGAAAGCGAATCGGTGATTGTGCCGTATACGACAGCCGTATTTTCATAGATTTCAGACAGAACATCTGCCTGCGCTCTGGAACTATAACTTTTAAGATTAAGAATAGCAGCGTTGCCAACGAACAAGCGCTTGTAGAGCGCATCAACAGCCTCAATGCCATCTGCAACCTCCGCGTCTTGCAACACTACATTTACGTTTGGGCTAAGATGGGATTTGATTTTTTCGATGTCCTTAGAATCCAATGCGTCTTGCAGATCGACCATAACCGCACGTAGTTCATCATGTCGCGGATCCTCGGAGCCGGCAGGATCTTTTGCGAAAACAGAAGCACTGTATAAGAACAATATTATTATAACTGATAGAAATATATTTTTTTTCATTTTAATTTTTATTAGTTATATAATTTAATAATTTATAAATTATTTCGCTGATGTGATTCGACCTAAGAAAATGGTCAACGCCCCAAATCGGGTATACGTGGCCATCTAAATTTAGCGCTTCACTAAGCATAATTATACCATCGTTTGGGCCGTAAGTCGATAATTTCCTATATCTCCCTATAGTAAATGGTTGCAGATGAGAAGCAAGTGGAAACCCCACCAGGTGAATTTGTTCGAGTTGCGGAGGAACGTTTACGGGGGCCTTGAGAAGGGCATTACTTTTGGCTGTTTCGTCCGGCATCCTGCCGAAAATACCTGTCATTTCGGCAAACACCCGCCATAGGAAATATTTCAAGGCCGAGTTCAATTTTTCATCGCTTAACGCTGTTCCCTTGATCGGACCCGACACATTAATCCATCCTTTTATGTTATTGCGAGTTAGGCCGGATTTATATATTTCTTCCAAGCCGATACGTGTTTCTATAGACCCCTTACTGAAGGATACGATCCAAATATTTTCGTGCGGATCGTCTGTCAACTTCCGCACTATAGTTTCTTTATTTTTCAATATAGATCCGCGGCTATCTATATCCAGTATATCGCATACGAAATTAAATTTTTCCGCAATATTTTTTATTAGCATTCCATCACAACCCATTTCCGGATATTCTTTATAAAACATCCCGGGAATCACAACAAGTTTTATTGTTAACGCCGGCGCGGGGGTTGTGGGGTAGGAATTTACTTTCTCGATAAATGAACGATGCTTTTGATAGACGTGTTTATATACAATCGCGGTCGTTTTCTCGATACCCTCTTCGAGAAGTAGTTGTTGTAGGGGTCGTTCATGAGGAACAGTAAGATTAAAATCGGCTATTGAATCGAATAGCGCAACTTCGTCTATGAACGCCTGACCAAACATTCTTTTTTTAAACATGCGGGTCTTGAGAAATTGAAAACCGGGGCAATTTTTGGAAGTAATCCCAAAACTTTATTGCCCCGATATCTTTTTCAGGCGATGACAGCCCTAAGACGGGTCTCATATTTTTTAATATCCTCACATCTTGTTGTAAAAAACTTACTGCAAAAAACCTCATAATTCTTAATTTCTGTTTCGTTATGAACGCGTTAATAAAATTTTTTGACGCAATACTCGTAGCAACGACAAGGAAAAGCTTAGATTCATCAACCCTTTCACTTGGTTGTAAAATCATAACAGCGCAGAATTTCGTTGTTGGGTTTTGCACTATTAGGTAATTGCCGCCCCAGCAATTGTATTGAATCTCCGATGATCCCATACCGGACATAATAAGCATAGAATCCAGCAATTTTTTGCGACTTACGCGTAGCGAAAATTTTATCCCGAGATGGTAGATACTTTCGTTATTAAATGTAATCTCGCCATCTATGATTCTATTATGAACGGCTGTTAAATGCTGAACGTCAAAAGCGTTCAGAATCACCGCAACATAACTATTGTTTAATTGCATTGTGATTGGATTTGAATATAGTAAATTAAGAGAGTCGGGCAATGTCGGTGGCTGAAATTCCGGATTACGTCCCCAGTATGCAAAAATGATTCCATACTTTTCTTGTACGGGCAGATATTGTGTCTTCACAGGCTGTTGGGGGGAGTCGCCGAAACCAGATTCAGCACGAATTCCATTTTTATCAAATTTCCAATGGTGGAGAGGACAACGAACACAATTTTCTATAATGCACCCATTAGCTAAGTCAGTACCCATGTGTGGACAAAATCGATACAGCATTCCGATGGTTCCATGCGATTCGCGGAACAATATCCAGTCGTTCCCAAAAAGTTTAATGGGCATCAAACCATTTTTTTTAAGCTCGCGAGAGAGACAGACGGGGTACCACGATCTTGGCAAATTTTCTTGATTTTGTATAGATTGCATAGGTCGGATATCTTCTGGGGTTAATTAAAGCACGTTTTTTATTTAAGAGCAATAATCGTCGTACTTTTTATTAAAAACCCATTGTGGTAGTATAAACATCATGATCGGGAGAAACCTAAACAATTTTGATGTAACTGTTCAATCGTGGTACTCGGTTTGTCGTTCAAGTAAGGTAAGGCCGGGAAAAGTAAAAGGGTTTACGATTCTTAATAGAAAAATCGCTCTCTATCGGGATAGTAACGGAAGAATCTATGCTCTGGATGCTCGGTGCTCTCATATGGGCGCTGATTTAAGTCTTGGTAAAGTAGTCGGATGTTGTTTGCAGTGTCCGCTTCATAAATGGGAATATGATTCTGAGGGGCGGGTGGCAAGCGCTCCGTATGAAAGAGAAATACCGCAACGAAGAGTGAGGGCATATCCGACCGCCGAGAAATATGGTCACGTATGGATTTTCAACGGACCAGAATCGTTATTTGACATTCCTGATATTGATGCAAATCGGTATCGCGCCCTCGGACTTCCATCGCGTTACATAAATAATCATCCTCATTTTCTGACTGCCAACGGACTTGATTGGCGGCATTTGGATACATTACACGATATGCAGTTTAGTAAGCAATCACAGTGGTTTAAGAAAGGTGAATACGGAGTGGAAGTAGAACACTGGGGAAGACCGAAAAATCGGTTGTTCCAGTTGCTTACATGGACCGCAAAAAAAGATTTTAACGCCTCTTTTGAAACTATGGGCGCAAATATTGCAATAATTAGTGTGCGAATTCCGGTAGATTTTTTTATTCTATTTTCTAATACTCCTACAAATGATAAAAGAAGCAGATTAACCGCGGTAGCGTTTCTTCCACGGAGGGATCCTTTTTCTTTTTTGAAGGCACTTTGGGTTTATCTTTTTTTAACCGGCTTTGTTTTATTATATAAGGATCACAAGATTTTTAATACAACTGATTTCATCCCCGGATTTACTGACGTGGATGAACCCTTTCGGATGTTCGGAGAGATTGTAGATAAACTTCCTACATATTAGTTTTGCGATTCATGCTACGTTACGGGGTTCTGTGCATAACTTATATGAGGTGTTTCTTTTCAATATGATATAATAAAAATACGCAAAAAGGTCGTTTTTTGGTACAAAATAATTATTTATAAAAACCTATCTTTTTATTATGAAAGTTTTACATATGGTAGCATTCGGCCTGTTGGCGATTGGAGGTCTTAATTGGCTTCTGGTAGGAGCGGGCGGGTGGGATGTAGTTGCTCTGATTTTCGGCGCGGGTACGATGTTGTCGCGCGCGGTCTACGTTCTGGTCGGCCTTTCGGCTATCTGGGAAGTAGCGACTCACGCAAAGACCTGCAAGATGTGCGGGAAGGAAGGAATGGCATAATATTTTTGTGAGATAACAACTCCGATATCGTGTCGGAGTTGTTTTATATTTCAATATCTTGCTTTCTATTTTTATATGTCGTAATATCTTTTTAATCGTGCTCTTTATGCTGTTGAGGAGGACGAAATGTCTGAAGCCCTTCAGCTATCTTATTGGGATGAGGAAGATACGAGACAAGCGGAGAATGTTGAGTCGCTTGAGGCCCTGCATACTATAGCAATGAGAGTTCTTTTACGAATGCCGTATCCGGCCGGCATGGTATGCGGGCCGATTACGACGGGAGGTAGGGGTTCTGTCGCAGAAAACATTGCCGTGCTTGATGTGGTGATTGCGAAGCTCATGGCCGAGGGTCGCGTTATCTTCAATCAGATGCCCTTTGAGCCGCATATGCATCGCATTGTGCGCGCTTGCCCCCATCTTGATGGACTTCCTCTGCTTGAGACGTTTTATTTCCCTCTTTTTCAAAGCGGGCGCATGACGAAGCTTTATTTTTTGCCTGATTGGAAAACCTCATTCGGTGCGCGCTGGGAACACGATCAGGCGATTCTTCTCGGGTTTGAGAGAATATATTTATAGGCACACAGGAACCCCTTGCGGGGTTTTTCTTTTTTGGACGGAACGCGGTAGCATAGTATATATGAACCCCGTTAGAAGTACTGAGTAATTTGATGAAGGGGTTATGATGATAAAATTATTGTTTGTCGGAAATTAGTTCAAGCTATATAACGACAGACTTCTAACGTGGTGAAGGCAGTTTGGAATAATACAATTATTGCCGAAAGTAATAATACGGTCGTGGTAGAGAATAATCATTATTTTCCGCCGGAGTCGGTGAAGACGGAGTATCTGCAAAAAAGCGGACGCACGTATCAGTGCCCGTGGAAGGGGCTTGCGGATTATTATAATGTTGTCGTGGACGGAAAAACGAATGAGGATGCGGCGTGGGTGTACCCCGAACCAACCGAGCCCGCGAAAGAAATCAAGGGGCGTTTTGCATTTTGGAGAGGAGTTGAGGTGACGCCGTAAAATTTTATTTTTTTGAGAAAAAGATAGCTCCGACGTTACGTCGGAGTTGTTTTTATTTTGAAAATATGGTACTGATATGGCAGGTGTTTGAAAAACAACAGGGAGGAAACAAAAATGGCATATCGCTGGTTTACGGAAGAGAATATCAAAACGATTCCCGAATTATTCAAGCGTTCCTGTGAAAAGATGGGGAAAAAGACAGCGCTCGTGTTTCTCGGCGAGAGCATGTCGTACAAAAAACTCTGGAAATCTTCCGTGCGTATCGCTTCGTACATCCTCGGTAGCACAAAGCGAAATGACCGCGTTGCGCTCTTTATGCTGAATAGCCCCCAATTTGCCATGTGCTATTACGGAGCGCTTTTGGCCGGACGCGTTGCGGTGCCTATCAAGTTTGATTCGCTTATTTCGGAAATCAAAAACAAAAATCCGTATGAAATAAAAGTGAATGACGAAGTGCGAAGCCAGATCATCAACGCAAAGCCGTCTGTCATCTTTGTGCTTGATATTTTGCATCCCGTTCTTTCGCAAATTCATATTGATTGGCCCTGTAAAATTATTTTTACGCGTCTTACGGATTCCGCGGCGTGGTATAAGCGCCTTGGTTATCCTTTCAAGATGAGAAAGCTCGGGAAGTATGTCGCGTTTCCGAAAAACGCGATGTGTTTTCGCGGCATTTTTTTCAAAGAACGCTTTTCGCTTCCGTCGGACATCTCGCTTGATGCAGTCGCGCAATTTCAGGCAACCGGAGGAACCACCAGTACGCCGAAACAGGTGATGCTGACGCATCGCAATATCGCAAGCAACATCTGGCAGGCGCGGGAGCGCATTGCTGATTTTCTGAAAGAGGAAGAAGAGGTTGTTCTTGGAGCGCTGCCCTTTTTCCATGTGTACGGGCTTACCGCATGCCTTAATATGACCCTGCTTGCACTTCGCGGACAGGTCGTGATACTGCATGCGTTTGACCCCGTTGAAGCTATTGGCGCGGTTGACCGCTATCGCGTAACCATATTTCCGGGCGTTGAGAAAATGTATAGCAAGATGCTGGAGTGTTCCGAACTTATCAAGACGAAAGATATCTCTTCTCTTAAGCTTTGCATCAATGGTGCCGGCGGCATTCGTGAAGAAATCCGAAAAGGATTTGAGGATATAGCAGGAACAAACGTGGTCGTCGGGTACGGCCTTTCTGAAGCATCTCCCATTGTGTCCATTTTGCTTCCTGATGATTTGAAATTGCCTCCTCCGGCACGGGGAAGCCGTATCGGCAAACCGCTTCCCGAAACTATCGTGAAGATCCGTGATGAGGAGGGGAATGAGTGCGTAGAAGGAGAACTATGGGTACGCGGACCGCAGGTAATGAAGGGGTATTATTTGAACAAAGAAGCAACCGCCAAATCATTGGATGGCGAGTGGCTCAAGACGGGTGATATCGGATATTTTGATGTATACGGCCATCTTTGTTTTACTGACCGAAAGAACGATATTATTAAATCGCTCGGGCAGAATATTTATGCCACCGACATTGAGGCAGTGCTATCGCACCATCGTCGCGTTCGGGAAGTAGTTGTTATAAGCGTTCCTGATGCGAGCTGGGGAGAAGCGGCGGTTGCCGTTGTGGTAGTAAAGGAGGGGGAATCTATATTGCCTGATCTCCTCCGAAAAGAATTTGCGTCGGATATTAAGCAGGCCGGTTTGTCACATTTGCATGTGCCGCGCCGCGTTATTATTCTGGAATCGCTTGATCCGTTCAAGACAATAATCGGGAAAATTTTGAAACGGCACCTTCGCGAACATGTGAAGAATTGGGAACAGAAAGAGAGCGGCGCGTGATAGGGCGTATCGGAAAGTCGCATTTCGCGGGCAGGTGTCTTCATTGGTGCGGGTGTCCGTGCCACGATACAAGTTCGGGACGCATGCCGTGTCAGATTGCGAATTGTGTATGCAAATACGACCCGTCCTGTCTTTTGTGTGGTCATGTTCTACGACCCGGAACACAGGACGAACATATTGCCGAGTGTCATAAAACAAGAAAGGAGATTTGTGATGACAGAGTATGATGTTTCTGTTTTTACAAAAAAGATCTGTAAGCACAGATGCAATTCTATATGTCATAATCCAGGAGCCATACAATTAGGGATTTGTTGTGAGAAATGTAAGATTTGCGATGTTCGTATTGAGTGCAGTAAAAAGAATTGGCACCTGATTGAGTGTCATAATATTCAGAAAAAATAAGGCCTTCTATTTAGGCCTTTTTATTTTTGTCCGCAATTCATCGCCGTCTTAGGTCGGGGGGTGAGTGAATTGCGGGACACAAAAATATCCGCCTTTGGCGGATATACAAATTTTATAGGGGTTGTCTTTGTGGTATCTTTCTGGTATAGTATGGTGGGTTTTTGAAATTGAAAAAGGAGTACACGCGATGGGCAAAGAAGACGGTATTTATCGTCCGAAAGATATTACGGGTTTTGATTACACGCGTGATTTGGGAGAACCCGGCGAGTTTCCGTATGCCCGGGGTCCGCATCGCACCATGTATCAAAAAGACGGCGGACGTCTTTGGACCATGCGCCAATTCGCGGGATTCGGTACGGCGGAGGAAACAAACGAGCGGTTTCATTTTCTACTCGGACAGGGCCAGACCGGTCTTTCGGTTGCGTTTGATATGCCGACCCTGTACGGATATGACTCTGATTCGCCGTGGGGAGAGGCATGCATTCAGGGGGTTGCGGTTGATACGCTTCGCGATGTAGAAATTCTTTTTCACGGCATTGATCTCGCAAAGGTCTCTGTTTCCATGACCATTTCTTCTCCCGCGGCAATGGTATGGGCTATGTTTCTTGCCAATGCCGAAGCACAGGGCGTTCCTTTTGAGAAGCTTCGCGGTACGATTCAGAACGATATTTTGAAAGAGTATATCGCCCAAAAAGAGTACATCTATCCGATTGAGCCCTCAATGCGTTTGGTGGCAGATACGGTAGAATTCGGAACTGCGCGTGTTCCTCTTTGGAACACTATTTCCATCTCGGGGTATCATATTCGAGAGAAGGGGGCGACAGCAATACAAGAGCTTGCGCTTACCTTGGCTGACGGCATTGCGTATGTGGAGGAGTGCGTGCGGCGGGGGATGAGCGTTGATTCGTTTGCGTCGCGTCTTTCTTTTTTCTTTGATATTCACAATAATTTTTTTGAGGAAATCGCGAAACTTCGCGCGGCACGGCGCATGTGGGCGAAGATTATGTGCGGGAGATTCGGCGCTAAGAATCCGAAGTCGCTGATATTGCGGACGCATTCGCAGACCGCGGGATCCAGCTTAACATCGGAGGAGCCGCATAATAATATTGTGCGGGTAGCGCTTCAGGCACTCGCCGCGGTACTCGGAGGGACGCAATCGTTGCATACGAATTCCATGGACGAGGTGCTTGGCCTTCCGTCCGAGCTTGCCGTACTGGTAGCACTTCGCACGCAGCAGATTATTGCGCACGAGTCGGGCGTTACTGAAACTGTTGACCCACTTGCGGGTTCATACTATATAGAATCGCTTACCAATGAAATTGAGAAAGCGGCATGGGAGTATATCAAAAGAATTGACGCGCTGGGGGGTATGGCAGCGACTCTTTCATTACATAAGAAAGAAATTGAAAATACGGC
>JAUSFV010000039.1 GCA_030649305.1 bacterium | reverse complement strand
CAAAAACTGCGCGGGTTTGTTTTTTACCCGATTCTTTGGCTGCTAAACGCGCTTGGCATTAGCGCCATATTTATTACGAATTTGCGTTTGGTGCTTGGCATTGTATTTTTGTGGTGGTTTTGGCGGGACCAATATGCCGCGGCGATTTTTATGGTATTTGTCATTTTTTTGGATACCATAGATGGGGCACTCGCGCGATTTCAAGGAACGACATCAGACAGGGGAAAGTTTCTAGACATTGTGGTAGACCATTGTATTTATGTATTTATTCTTTTTACATTCCCGACACTCGGCGCTCTTATGCCGCTTGTGTTTTATAACCTTTTTATTACCATCGTCGCGTATTTACTTGGTGCTGTCAGCAAAGGAGAGGCGAGGCCCTCGGATTGGCTTATCAAACCCGCTCCGCAATTGTCGTATTTGAAAGCAGTTATCGTTATACCTTTTTTTCTTCTGGTGTTGTGGGATATCAATTGGCTGAATGAGGCGCTGTGGCTTGCTAATATTTTGGCAACAGTACTCGGAGTATATTATTTCATTACTTTGCAACGTCGTTGGAAATTCGTATGAATAAAGAAAATTTTGGAAAAATTGAACAAGAAAAAATCTTTCTTGGTGTACGGAATCCGGATGGGGACAAGAATTATATGGTATTTTTTGAAGGTAGAACATCTGATGAGTGCATCGCGTATAATATCGCTATTCGAGAAATTCTTGAGCGGGAGGGGTTCTTACCCTTTCATCAAGTTGGCGTTAAACCAGAGGGAAACAATGAACCCGGCTATCACGCATGGGAAGTTTGGAGAAAGAATGTTACGAAAGAAAAATTAGAATCATTGCTTCCGGAAATTGCGGCAAAGGCACAAGCGTATTTAAAAGAATAACAAGCATATATTATGGCCATTGTATTCATCACCGTATCGGGAGAGGCGCAAAAAGCGTTTGCGAACGCGCTCCACGAGAAAACCGGCGGCGGGGTTTCTTTGGTGATTGTGCAAAAACCAAAACGCCTTTCTCTGTGGTCGCGCCTCATGCGTTTTTATGCAGTAACGGGATGGCGTAATTTTTTGAAAGAGTGCTGGTACGGCATTCTTCTGCGTTTCAGTTCTCAAACGCGCCGAGCACTCGGGTATTTTCATGAACATTCGGGCGCCATGCACCGGGGGCCTCAATTTCTTCCTCCGGTTCGGGAAGTGGAATCTATAAACAGCGATGAGACATACGCTCTTTTGAAAGATTGTTCGCCTAGCCTTCTGATTTTGTGGGGAGGCGCTGTATTGAAGCCGCATATTTTAAAAACGGCGCCGCGCGCGATAAATTTGCACATGGGTTTTGCCCCGCATTATCGGGGGGCCATTGCAAATCAGTTTGCCGTGTTGCGCGGGGACCATTCGCGGATAGGCGCCACTATTCACTACGCGGAAGAAAAGGTGGACGCGGGAAAAATTCTTGCGGTAATATCAGCCGACGCATCACGGCCTCCGCGGGAATTATTTCGTGATTTAAACGACCGGGCGCACGCGCGATACCTTGAAATCGCGGAGGGGCTGTTTCGGGGGGAGGACTTGCCCGCAACGGC
Organism: bacterium; assembly: GCA_030649305.1. GTDB lineage: Bacteria > Patescibacteriota > Minisyncoccia > Sungbacterales > GWA2-42-14 > JAUSFV01. Next base: position 141 of record JAUSFV010000039.1, on the reverse strand, counting down.
GCAGGATATATCGCGGGGCGAGCTTTTCCGGCTTCGGGATTGGAATCGCGAAACCCGTTACAAACTTGGCAAAAAAATGCTACAATGGGAGAGATTGAATCGAAGCAAATAAAACGCCAACACGGCGACGCCAAATTAAAC
>JAUSFV010000037.1 GCA_030649305.1 bacterium | reverse complement strand
CAATTTTGCCGTAACGTCATCAAAAATATCCAGCGCGGGTAGGGTGTTAAGTGCCAAGCGCCCCATATACGGTTGCAAAACGGGCAAATCAAAATTAAAAATATTAAAACCGATCACCCGATCGGCTTTTTCCAATTCCTTTTCAAATTCCGGAAGCTCATGCTCCTCGTATGCCTTAAACGAGCCGTCGCGATAAAAATAAGCGCCAAGTACCGATATACCGAGAGCCGCAAGATTATTTCTCCCGCCCACCTCATCAAACGATTTTTTTGTTTCCACATCAAATACGATTTCGTTCATACATTACAAGATAACACGCGGCAAAAAGAAAATCAAACGCCCAGAACTTTCTCATAACAACATCCTTACAATCTTAAGATTGTAAGGATGTTGTTATTGCGCCGAAATAGCGACGAACGATCCGATGATAATATTATGGCGCGCGGCAAATCCTGCGGGCGTTTCAAGAACAAATCGCGCGGATGCGTCGGGACGATATACCGGCAAAAACGTATCGGGTGTTCCCTCAGGAAACGCGTGGGCCCGCTCAACGACGTCCACCACGCGGCCATCTTCAATCCAAATGATGTCAATCGGAAATTTCATGTCTTTCATCCAAAAAGAATAAACGCCTGATTGCGGAAACAAAAAAAGCATCCCTGCCCCATCAGTAAGCACGTCCCTTCCCCCAAGGCCGCGCGCGCGCTCCGCGGGAGTTGCGACAACCTCCGCGATAACATTTATACCGCCAATCCTGACAGCCACAAAATCACCGCGAGGCGTATGCGGTAAAACATACAACACAACAAACACCGCGGCACCCGCAAGTGCTACCACGATAAGCGAAACGAGGGAATAAAAAAAGAAACGAAACCAGACCATCGCAAAATCACAAACCCCAAGCACCAAATTACAAATAAATCCCAATATCCGAAATTCAAAAAACTAAACCGGTTTGAATTTTAGATATTAGAATTTGAAATTTATTTGTGATTTGAGATTTGTAATTTGGAATTTGGAATTTGACCTAAAATCCAAAAGCAGAAAGCGAGAATGCTCCCGCTCCCGTAAAAAGAAACGAAAGTGCTACCACCAAATAAATTAAATCGAGTTCCCAGCCGCCTTGCGCCACATAGCCCACCTTGCCCCATTTTACTTTCCACATCGCGACGACCATGTTCACCGCGAGAAGAATACCAACGAGCTCAACCCATGCGCCGAGAATCAGAGCAATGCCACCGAAAAATTCAACAACGCCAACAACCAAAACCCAAAATTTCCCCGGTTTGATGCCGATAGATTCAAACCATTGCGCGACCTGCTCGCGCGAAGTAAAAAGTTTCGGATAGCCGTGCGCGACGAATGCCAACCCCAGCACCACCCGAAAAATAAGTGGAGTGAAATCAGAATAGAGACGGAAAATACCTAATATGTAGTCCATATTTCTTAGAAGCCACACGAACGCCAAATGATACGCTATCATAAACGCTCTTGGCGTCATATGTAGCGTAGTCGGTAGCGTGATATTGGCTTCTACATTATTTATAAATCTAAATTCGGATGTTTATCTTTTTCTACTTTCTTCGCAAGCATCTCCCGAGTTTCCTCGCGCAATCTCAAGTTTCTCATATGCAGCGCTCTCGCTTCTTTTCTCGTTATCATACGCTCTTTCTTTGTTGAACGAACCAGCGATTCTGTTTCTTGCGAAACAGAATCCGGACCGCCCTCCAATACGTCGATCTGGCCCGGAGTTCTATATTTTGCTTTTTCTACAAATTTTTCAGCCATAGAACAAGTTCCTCCATAAGCTCGGGATGCGCAAGAAACATATTCGTGCCGTGCCCCGCGCGCTCAAAAAGTTTAATTTCTTTTTTTATACCCTCGGGCGTTTTTTGATAAAGCGTTTTAACACTTTGCGCTGAATACGGATCGTCATCCGCCGCAACATAATAGACGGCTTGGCCGAACCGAAGTTTTGTAGCACACTCCTCCGTCTTCACCCCGCGATAATCAAGGCCGGGTGAAAGTAAAATTACCGAACGCGTATCTGAATGCTCCGCAAAATATTGAAACGAAAGGTTCGCGCCGATGGACGCGCCAATCAAATGAGTCGCGCTGGCTCCTTTTAATTTTAAAAATTCTACCGCCGCTTCAAGATCGCGAATTGACCACTGGTGTTCTTCGTCAGAAAAATTCTTAAAATTAAGCGTCGTGCGTCCATCATTCGTGGTTCGCGCCACTGATTCCCCGTGCCCCCGCAAATCAATCGCAAGAACCTGAAATCCGGCCTCCGTGAGTTTCGGCGCAAAACTCTTCCATGATTCTTTCGTCACCGGCATCATATGCGACAACAACGCGGCAGGAGCCGCGGGATTTGCCGCCGGATAATACAGACCGTATATTTTCATGCCGTCAGACGTATCAAACGTAACAGTTTCCATCTCTTTCATTATATCAAAAAAGAATAAAAGAAAAAGCCCCGACCGAGGTCAAGGCGTACGAAAAAGTTATTTATGCTTTGGTAGTTTCTTGATGGAGACTTTTGAGATACGATACCCCAATGGATAGAGGATTTTTGCGGCCTTTCGGATATTACATCCGCTTTCGAGAAACCGCCCCAAAGACCGAGAAGAAACGCCGCTTTTTTTGGAGAGCGTCTCGTAGAAATTCCGATCGTACCCTTTACCAGATTGATGTCGCGCCACCCGATTCAAAACTTTAGCAACAGCACACTGCAACTCAAGTTCAGCCGCCTCCACTTCAGTCAAGGCGGCGGCCTCACGATACAATCGGGCATACCGGGAATCTGTAGCGAGTTTTCTCCTCACAACGTCTTCATGCCGCAACCCGGCCACCGCTCTTTTTGTTGTCTTCATCACAGAAAAATCCTCCTTAGTTAGACAGCCGCCATTAGCTGTCTAAAATCATGGCGTCCTCCTTCTTCACGATATTCCCCCCCAAAGTTTCTGCTAAAAAACCTCCATCAGTATAACAAATAAAAACACCCCCTGTCAATATCAAGTCCTTATCGGCTAATTCGTGCGAATGAGCCGATTAAGAATTTTTACTTTTATAACTTTTACTACCTTTATTCCTTTGCGACATCACATATGCCCCCACCCCAAACGCCACCGCAACATTCAATGATTCTTTTTTTCCACGCATCGGAATTTCTATAACACAGTCACATTGCTTTAAAATCGCTTGCGGAATTCCCGACACTTCGTTACCGACGATAAGCGCGATTTTTTTCTTTAAACGATACCCCCCGATATCAATGCTTTTTCGCGATTGTTCCAACGCGACGATTTCAAATCCTTCGGCACGCAATTTTTTGATGAGACGCGCGGTTGAAAAAATCTTTTCCCATGGCACAAAATTCTCCGCGCCAAGCGCGGTTTTTGAAATTTTTTCGTGAGGTGGCGTCGGCGTAAAACCCGTCAGAAAAATTTTACCAACGCCAAATGCATCAGCCGTCCGAAATAGGGAGCCGACATTCTCGCGCGAACGAATGTTGCGACAGATGACGTATAACATATCTTATATTTATTTGACTCCGCTAATACTTCAAGCTATACTTTATTCGGCTCTTAATAACCAAAAACAAGGGGGGCGAAATGACAAAAAATCGCTATCAATCATACGATTTTGAAAAATATCTGTATCTTGTTTCCACAGAAGACAATCTTGAGAAACTCATTGAAACGTTACAAAAAGATAAAACGATTCCATTCGGCTACTGCCCGATTTGCAGCGAGCTCACCGCCTACGAGGGATCATACGGAATTGATGAATGCTCAGAAACGTGTCTTGAGTGCCACAGAACATTTTTGAATAGCCCGACATATCTTACGCGCGGAGACATCCCCGCGCGCCTTTCTGAAAAAGCAAAAGCGCTTATGTCGCGGGAATTTCAGATAGCTCTCGCAAAATTGGCTATTGCCGAAAGAATACACGAAGCTAAAACCGCCCGCAGAGAAGCAAATAAAACACTTGAAGAAATGGGGAGTTTAGAAAAGAAATTATATACATCAAAGAAATAATAACATGCCATCGCAAGTCGGCTGAGACGCCGGCTTTTTTTATTTATATTCTTTCGCGAATCTCGCGCACCAGATTATTCACAAAATACAAATTATGAATTGAGGCTAAGCGATAATATAAAAGTTCTTTTCCACGGATAAGGTGATGCAAATACGCGCGGGTAAAATTGCTACACGCCACGCAACCGCACCCCTCTTCAGTTGGTTTAAAATCCTCGCGAAATTCTCCGTTGCCGATTGAAATGGTTCCATTTGAAACATAGAGCGTCCCATTTCGCGCTTCGCGCGTGGGTGCGGCGCAATCAAACATATCAATGCCCGCGTCAATCAGTTTTGGAATATCTTCGGGGCGGCCGATACCCAAATGATGCCGAGGTTTTTGTTCAGGCAAGCGCTCCGTGACAAAATTCAACAACTCATACATTTTTTCTTTTGTTTTTCCAAAATACCCGCCCATGCCAAAACCTGAAAAATCTAAAGCACTAATCGCTTTCACAGATTCTTCGCGCAGATCCTGCCACTCCCCACCCTGAATGATTCCGAAAAGCGCTTGGTCTTTTCGCGTATGGGCATTACGTGAACGTTCTGCCCAGCGGTGCGTCCGTCCCATCGCCTCTTTTTGATAATCATAACCGGAAAGAGGTGATGTGCATTCATCAAACGCAAAAATGATATCGGCACCTAGGCGCTCCTGAATGGCGATAGATTTTTCCGGAGTCAGCGACATCCGCTCGCCGGAAAGCAGGCGAAAAATAACGCCTTCTTCCAAAATTTTTATATCGCTCGGGGTATAAACATCCCGCGCGCGCATTTCAGAAGACGACCCCTCGCCCGGAAACAGCGTCGTATTTCTTCCGACCTTGTGGTCTTTTCCAAAACCCAGACTAAACACCTGAAACCCGCCGGAATCGGTCATCATCGGCCCCTGCCAATTCATAAATGTATGCAAGCCCCCAGCCTTCTCAACAACTTCCGTGCGCCCCCCAAGCAACAAGTGATACGCGTTTGCCAAAACAACCTGAGAGCCGGCTTCCAAAACATCCTCGGATGACAACGCCTTGACTGATGCATTCGTCCCCACCGTGACAAAGGCGGGGGTTTCAATAACACCATGCGGCGTATGAAATCTGCCGCGCCGCGCTTTGGAGTGTAGACTTTTTTTAGTTATATCAAAATGAAATGCCGTTTCCATACGGCATTTACTCTACCACAACCGTCCACCGACATCAATTTAAAAACATTTCTCATATTCTCATTCGCGCGAATGAGAATATGAGAAAATAGGGGATTGCGGGAATAGAAAAAAATATAATCCAAATCATTACTGGGCGAGCTCACGCGCGCACCGAAGATAGAGTGCCGCACTCCATACTTGTTCAGACTCCCCGTATCCCTTGCCCGTATGAGGATCGTACCACTCATAAAAACCATGAAGTTTGGTCCATAAAAGAAACGCACGCCCCGCTTCTTCCCGTATTCCCATCTTCGTCATCGCCAAAAGAACAAAGCCATTTATAAAAGGCCACAGAACTGAAAACTGGTTCGTCGTCGCGATGACTGCCGCCTCCGCCCTTGATGTCGGCGCTGGCACAACGTCATTCGTCATATAGCCATAATGCTTTCGGACGCTTGAAAACTTTTGTAAAATGTTTGGATAACGCTCCGGCGGAACAATATCATACAAAACCGCCAGCGCCTGTCCGAACGTATCAAAATCATCTCCGCCTATCCAGTCGCGATAAAAAAAGCCATTCCAAAATTCTGTATTTATTTTTGTTTTTAATGCGAGTGCTTTTCCCGAATTTCCCGACAACGCATACAAACGATACAAAAAAACATTATTTGTGAGAATCGCTTTCTCGCCCAAATGTTCCATGGTATCGCGCCAATCGCCCCCATATACCAAACCGTCCTTCACCAATTCTCTTTCAATAAACCTAATCGCTGAATCAATATTTTTTTGATACCGCGCACGAAATGCCGTATCGCCGGTTTTCTCTGCATACTCCAATACCCCGATACAAAAAAGGATTTCTGAATCTTTGGTCCACGGCGTCAAAATTTCAACGGATATGCCGCGTTGCAAACCCATTACTCCCACAAACCACCGCGCGAGCATAAAAGATGTCCGAAGAGAGAGAATCGTTTTTATAACCTTTCGCAGAAGCCAGCGTGGCAGATTATCAATAAACTGAATGGGGATTTGGCCATTCGCCCTTTGTTTTTTCGCAAGCACTTCAAGATGCTTTCGCACAACATCACTCCTGCCAATGCTAAAAAGCGCGTCTATGCCCGCAATTACCAAATCCCGCGTCCAGCACTGATAACGATACCGCGCGGGTCCCGCCCACAACCCATTCTTTCCGATACATCTTCGTATTATATCATTTGCCCCACTAATCTTTTCATTTATTTTTATACCAGCAACCTTGTCCATAATAAAATAATGCCACGCCCGATAGAGCGTGGCAAACAAACCGTAAACCCACAAGCGAGTATGGCGATGATAAAATTTTGCATTGCGGAGATTCTGAAAACAAATGGTGGGACAAAGCAAAGAGGGAGACCGCGGCCGCTCTCAAGCGGAACGCGGAGGGTTCCCCAAGCTTTGTGGCTCCATTTGTCAGAATCGGAGCGCCTGCAAAATTTTACATCACCATACGAGCATCACTTCATCTCATACACAATCGTCACGCTCACCAAGATCTCCTGCTCACCCGCCTCCACCGGCACGGGCACGGCGGTGTCTCCCCCCTTTCCCGCTTCTGCAACTGCAAGCCCCCGTTCATAGAAAATCGGGGGGGACTGGCCTCCCTCGCTGAAGCTCACAATTCTGCCGAGACGCACACCAAGTTGTTTTGCAAGAATTTTTGCTTTCGCGCGCGCATCATCAATTGCTTCTTTGCGCGCATCGGCGCGCAGAGCATCCTCGTCATCAATCATAAACGAAAGCCCGCTCACCTCATTTGCTCCGGCACTCACAACGCCCTCAAGAACTTCACCCGCCTTTTCTAAGTCGCGCACTTTAATTTCATATACGTTCATAATCTGATACCCGACAATTCTCGGTTTATCAAGCGGAAGGCAGGGACGCGGCGGATATATTTCAATTTGAACACGCGAACAATCATTATATTGATACTGCGGAGAAATATTGTAGTACGATGTCCGAATATCTTTTTCCGCAACGCCCGAAGATTTCAAAAAATTCACCACTTTTTGCGAGGTCTCAGAATTTTCTTTCTGCGCGTCTTTGAGCGCTGTTTTCTCCGTCCGCACGGTCGCACTCAACATCGCTACATCCGGCTTTGCCGCAATCTTACCCTCGCCCGAAACCGAAATTTGAAAAGGCTCGCGGTCTGATCGTTTTATCTGCTTCCAGAGCGATGCGTAGTACCCGGCATACACAAATACAAAAACGCCGACG
>JAUSFV010000036.1 GCA_030649305.1 bacterium | reverse complement strand
TTCAGCTCTTCCTCTGCGTCGGCATACATCGTGATGTAGAGGCCGAAGTTAAACAATCGTTCCTGCGCTTGTTGGAGTTTGTCGCGGAGATCCTCAAGGTCGCGGTAGGCGGTATCCAAAATCGGATCGCGCACCAATCCTTTTTCTTCTCGGTCAACAATTTGGGATTGCACCCGTGCCACCTGCTTACGGAGGTCTTTTAAAATGGTTGAGGTGTCAATTGGGTGTACAAAGAGCGAAATATCAAAGACGCGGTCCATATTGATAATGGGCGAGAACCAGTTTGTATGCAGATACCGCGGGTAGGAAAAAACAAAAATCGTGCGGCTGAATTTCTCACCCAGGCGCAGGAAACTTGGGTTCACCTCAAGGGCGGAGGGCGAGACGATATCTTTCAGGGTCAACTCGCCTTGTTCAAAAATTTCCTGCGGAAAAACCGCAAGGATTTCTTGCTCGGTCTTTTTGGTTTCTTTTGGTTTTAGTAAATCTAATATGGCCATATGTTTGTAGAAGCTGATTCCACGCGGATCACCGATTACGTAGAAGCAGATCTTACGCGGATTTTGTACGGCGTGAATCTGCGTATGATCAGCGGCCAGCGGCCATTAGGCCGCAAAGATCAGCGTCAGATCCGCTTCTACCCGCCCGTCTTCTCACGGGCGGCCTGCTCCGTCGGGTTATACAATCCGTAAAAAAGTTCAATCAACTCCTCGGTATTCAGGGGGGCCGTGCGAACCCCGATGCGCACAAGTCCGAGCGACACCGCGTCTACCCGCTGGAAAAGCTGGTTTTTAAATTCGGCGAACTGGTCCTGTTTATTTATTTTTTTTTGCGATGCAGAGGGGGGCTTCAGAAACGATGTAAGTGATCCCATAAGGCCCTTTCGCGTTATAACCGACGAGGTAAAGGGAACGATTACGTAAAAGGTTTTCGCGACAATATTAGAAAGCTCCACAAAACTTTTCACGAAATCAACATACTCTTCAGTTTGGACTTTCAGAAGTTCGTTTGGCTCCTCTTTCACGCGGTCTTTGAGCGTATCCAGATACGGGAGAATGTTGAGTTTTCGCGAGTGGGTTACGAACTGGACCGAGAAGTCAAGCGAGTTCAGGAAATTTTGGTATTGAAACGTAATCGCGTCTTGTTCATCTTCGGATTTGAGGGCGAAGTTTAGGGATGAGGCCATGAGTACCGCCCGAATTCCGCCGTCTTTCATAACGACGACGCCGTCCCTGATTGAGTCAATATTAATGAAGTCCTGCGCGGATTTTGCTTGTTTTGATTTTGCGCTTTCCATACTTTAGAAGCCATCTAAAACGCCAGATGATACGCCATCATAAACGCTATTGGCGTCGTTTTGGCGTTGCCGGTGGCGTATTGTTGGCTTCTACCTCTGTAATTTTTCCTTGATATCGAGGCTCCACGCTAAGTCGTTCAGCTTGCTCTCGGTCAGTTTGGTAAGTCCGACGGGAGCCGTTGCTTTTTTTTCTGCTTCCCCTGTTACGATTTCCGGACGCTTCTTTTTCCAGATGTAGAGGCGCGGCCGCACAAAGTAATGGAATCCGTTGAGAATGACTTTCGCGAGCGGTTGTTCATTGATTTTTAAATACGCAAGCGATACGGCAAGGGAGGCAACCGGAATGGAAAAAATTATAAAGGCAACCATCTCAAATACATTCCAAAAAATCACCATGATGCCAAGTCCCGCAATAAGATAAATAAATTGCCGGAGCGTAAACGGCCCGAAAATTTTGTCTTCTACGGTAATAAATTGGGGAACTTGGTATTGACGCATGCCAATTTTGCCCGCGAGGGCAAGTTACGGATAACGCAGCCCGACCTGCCCCGTTAGATAATTATCTAATGGGGGGGGCGCTGCAAAATTGAGCACCCCGTGAGATAGAAAATTATGCACTATCGTATTTTAATCTATGTTTCAGATATCGTTTGCCCCACGCTGTCTTTAGATATTTTTCTCGATGCACCGCGTCTTTGATGTTATTACTCGCTTCGCAGTAGACTAGGCGGAGGGGCCTTCTTTCTTTGGTGCTTTTAACCCTTCCTTTTTGATGTTCTTCTAACCGTTTTGCAAGATTCTCTGTTCTTCCAACATAGAGATTGCCGTCTTTTAAACTTCTTAAAACATATACGCAGTGCATAATTTTCATCTCATGGGGTAAAGGTTTTGTTGCCAAAATTTTATCGCGTACCGCTCGAAATTTTGGACAAAACCCCCTATTCTATCGGTTCTCTATACGGATCAGTCGAATATTTTTGTGTTGGGGCAGACGGCGGTTGCGGGGGTTTTTGCGGTGCTGGCGTCTGTGTCTGTGGCACGGTGGGCGTTTGGGTCGTTGTTGTTGGTTGTTCTTGGGTTGGTTTTGGTGTCTCCGGTTTCGTCGGCGTGACTACTCCTTGCAATTCGGGTGTTTGGGTGAGTTTTGAAACTTCTTTCATAAACGGCAAACCCGCTGGCGGGGTTGCTTTCGGCGTTTCCGGTTTTGACGGCGTTGGTTTCGGCGCCATAGGCGTGGGGGCTGTCCGCGCCTGTTCGTTTTGCTGTTCGCGTCTGTTCGTATCTGCTGTTCGCGTCTGTTCGTGACCCCCGATGGGCCTAATCTCCTTTAACACCTCCGGTCCCCCCGGTCCCCGCATCGGCTGCGGCGCCTCTCGCGTTTTGGGCGGTTCCGGCGGTTGCGGTTTTTTTATCTCCGCTTCCTGCGCTTTTGTTGTTAGTTGTTGGTTATCAGTCGTTGGTTTTGCTTGGGGTATTACCGATTTCATTTCCGTTACTTGTTTGGAGCGGTCAAATCCATCCGGTCGAATTTCCCACGGACTTTTCGGCGTTGTTGGTGTCGGCGGCGTTGCTGGCGTTGTCCTTACTTCTTGATTCTTACTTCTTAATTCTTCTGTCGGCGTTCTCATTATTTCGCGCTCGTCCCAGTTGGCGCCATGCGTTTCTTTTAATTTTTCTCGTATGGCGAGAAAAATTTTTTGGTTTACTTCTCGGGCAATTTCAGCAGCCTTCTCATTATTAACGCCCGTTACATCTTTAACGCTATCAACGAATCGTGTCGCCGGCACCATGCCGAGTATCATATAGCCGATAATGCTTGCTAGGTTTCCCGTATCTTCAATGTTTAATCCAAATTTTTTCCCAATCCCATAGATTGTTTCTGCGGAAGCGATGCTTGACATTGCCTGTTTTAATTCATCGGGCAAGGCTTCGTAGCGCCGTATCGCCTCTTCTTGGGTTGTGTTTTGTTGTTTGCTTGGCATATGTATTGTGCCGTAATTATTGGATAATTTTTATTTATGTTATGGATTTACACTACTGCCGGGTGTCTGTTGTCCTCCTGATTGGGCTTGTGTTTGTCCGGCAATAAATTGAGCAAGAAGTCGTTCCGCGCTATCCCCCTTTCCGCCCATGAATTTTCCGCGCTGGAACATCGCTCCCATTGGGGTTCCGCTTATCCATGTCACAAGATTTTGGTTGCCGCCCTCTTCTCGAATTATTTCTGCTCTATTTGATGTTATTGCGATACGTTTTGCTTCTTCCGGTGAAGTTCCTGCGGCGATTTCTCTATTTAATATCGCATTGATTTTCGTGCCGACGGCACTTGTTGGATCTGTCATGCGATTATCAGCCCATCGTTCTAATATTTGCGCGAGCGCCCTAAATTGTTCGCCGGTTTGGTTAATGGCGTTCATTTCTTTTTCGCCCGCATTTTGGAGCAGATGTTTTTGCACCCATTCTTTCTGGAGATTTTCGGGCGTGAGTAGTTGCCCAAGTTCATACGGGGTTCGTTCTTGCATATATTCTTTACGCGCCTCATCAAACTCCGGCGTTCCCATAGTTACGCCCTTAGTAGCCGCAATCCTCAAATCAACATTTTTGAAAGACCCGCCGATTTTCTTCCCAAGTTCCGGAGCAATGGTTTTAAGTTGGCCGATGATTGTTCCCATTGCCTCCTCCGGCATTCCCTTTTCAAGTTTTTGAATATCTTTTTCGCCAGCACTTCGGAGATAGTTTGCTTGCACCGTCGCACGTTCTCCTCTGAAGCGCGCCGCCGCGTATTCTGCGGGGGCTGTAGCCATTGCCCTACTAAGAAGTTTTGCCCGGTCTTCTTCAACGCCGCGCTTTGCTCCGGCGGCTAATTCAATCGGGCGCAACAGAGCGCGGGCGCCGGGAAGCGAGGCCATGTATTGGGCGACGGGACTCTTAAGCGCTCCTTCGGCGAATCGTCCTCCCATTCGCGCCGCCCCGCGAAATGACGCCGCCTTCGCGTGTTTTTTGAGATATCCCGTAGCGCCCCTCCCCCACCCCGTCACGGTGCTTGCGCCATAAATTCCCATTTTGTTTGCTACCATCAGTGAGCCGATGAGAAGCCCCGTGACCATAAAGAATTGTAGCCCCAATCCGATAGTGTCGTAGAGTTCAAATTGAGTTTTTGTTTTTGTCAGGGTTACGTCAAGGAGTTCTGATGAGGCGCGCAGGGAAAGCATGAGCATAAACATGAAGGCGGGCGCGAAAAACGACCACTGGGTGAGTTTGTTCCACCAATCGTTCCAGTGGCTTTGCGTTGCGGGGAGTATCATAAAAAGAAACGCAAGCGGGCCGAACACCAAAAGCATCGCGAGCGAAATTATTCTGATAAGGAAGAAAAGTCCCCCCGCGAAAAATACAAAACTTGCGACGAGACTTATTACTATTTGCCAAAATTTTGCGACGAGCGCTCCCTCAAGAATTTTTCCTTTTAAGTATGTGTCTTTGTCTTTATCCGAAGACAGGGGGTTAGTTTGATAATAGCGCGTGCATAATTGTATTAATTTGTCGGTGGGAAGTTTTGTGCGGTAATCTGTGCCTGAACCAAATACGGCGCTGAATAAAGTCTTCCCGACTTCTACAAGCGTAGTATCTCTGAAAACAGTTCCGTCTTGCTCGCTCCATTTTTTTAGACTCTCGCCGCTACAAAGATTTTTTAATTCCGCCGCGGCCAACGCATCATCAGCGGCCTTATTTGGATTTACACTCAAATAAGCGGTATGGACTGCTCCGATGGTCATTATTCTGCCGGTAAGAGTTCCTTGTTCTTTGGCAGCCTTGTAAAAAACCCGGGCTATTGAATTAGACACATCAATGACAAATACGCCAATTGGCAGACTGAAATTCACAAGAAGGGCGACAACGATGAGTTTTGGGAGAAGTCGTTTTGCGCTGTAGTTCTCAAATTGAAAAATGGTTGCGAGCGCCATCCATAAGACAAAAAATATAAAAAATATATTCGCGACATCGCGTGTAATGCTCCACCCCACGATTACAAAAGGAGTGGCGGCGAGATTGTGGAAGATATTGATATTTACGGCGTGCTCAAGAAAAGCTGCCGCGAGGGGGAGAATGGTGACTCCTAAAAACCACGCGACGATTCCCGTTATTGCATATGCGGCGCACGTGAATGTTGCGCTTAGCCAATCTGCTATTCCACAACCCGGAATGTCGGTTTTGCTCGGGTCTAAAACCGGTGGCGCCGTTTTGTTGTCTGTCTGTTTGTCGAGGAGTGATTGTTCCAGGTTTTCGTATGCCTTTTGGACATCTGCGTCTGGTATGATAGCGCCTTCATCTCCTCTGATTTGAGCAAGTAATACCGATGTTGGAGAAAATATAAAATAGAGTATCAGGAGTATTGATACTACGGGCGCCACATAATTAAACTCTCGTATTCTCATGGGAAGTTTCATAAATAACCATCCTTTGTTTAGAAATTTTTCAAAAGTCCGTCTTCAATTGTTTTTCCGATTGCCGTATCTATAATTTCCGTAATTGCGCCAAAGATTTCGTTGACAAGTTCTTGCCCGATATATTCACTAAGTTGTGCGTTTTGAAGCGTGTCCGCGATAAGTCGTCCCGGCGTTTTAATTTTTCCGGTTTTGGGGTCTCGTTGGCCGAGAAAGCCTCCGCCCAAAGCCGCCTCTCGTATGTAAGCCGCAGTAGCCCGCGATATATTTTTCTCTTTTTGGTCTATAGAGCTAAGCAGTGTTTGGATTGGGTCATTTTTAGCTTGTTGTAGGCCGAAGAAAGCAGGCCAGCCGCCATTGTCAAAATCTCTCAGAAACGCTTCATAATCCGCAGAAGAGCCGTTATTTCCGAACGTGCAGGCGAATTGTTTGTTAAAGTTTATGTTTATGTTTAAAGAGGGCGCAGATTGTAAGCGCGGATGAAAATTGCAAAAATTAATTCCCGTAAGATCCGAAAGAAATTGTCGCGAGACGTTCTCAGCAATTTTTTGGGGGTCAAGAACAAAACTTGTGATAAAAAAAGGCTTTTTGAGGTCAAAATCTCCCGTAATAATCCAATTTATTGTTGCCGCGCGAAGCTGGCGGATGACCGATTTTGCAAGGGAGGTTGCAAGCGGGTCTAAAATTGCTTCTTTCAGGCAATTGAAGTCAAGCCACGGAACGCACCATACCGGCAGAAGGCCAGTACCGAAAATTTGCGCAGATGCCTTTCGCGGAACAATAAAAACACCCCCCGCGATAATGCTCGCGAGAAGAATGGTGGCAACAAATTTTATGTTTGTGTGCGTCATGATTATTAATATGCGCGAAGAAGAAGTACTGCTTTTTCATTCGCGCCGAAGGTAATGGCGCGCGCCTCAAGCCACTCCTTCATTTCTGTTACATGAAAATCATGAAGTGCTTTTTTTGTTGCTATGCGTTGCGGGAGAATAAGTAGCGTTGCAAGCGGGTCATTGTCGGTATTTTTTAAAATTGCAACCTCGGCCTTGCTTCGCAAGAAAAATTCAACTTCTTTTTTATGAAACTCGGCGCGGATTTGCGGCACGGGTATTTTTTTAAGTTCCGCGACACTTTTATCCGCAGCCTCAATATAGATATTTAATTCATTAAATCGCGTAATATTTTCTGAATCTAAAATTTCTTGAAAAAGTTGCAGGTCGTCTTTTTGGAGCGTAAAAATATATTTTTCATACACCCCCGCAAGCGCGTTGAAATAATTTTTAATTGCCTGTGTGCTTGAGTCCGAAATAATGCGAAGTTCGGAAAGCGATACCGTTGGGATTTTTAGGTCAAGCGATTGGCTCGCAACCGCTTCAAGCCGTGCATAGAATTCTCCGGGGAGCGCCTCCGGGTCGCCGCCCTGCGCCAAATATTCCAACACTCCGCCTTGAATTAACGTACTCATCAATTCGGCGGTCAGATTTACCCCCTCGTTTTCAGTTGCAACACCGCTTTGCGGTTCAGCCGTTTTATCATTCGGCCCTTTTTTCAGCGGGTCGCGGTTTTGTTGTATCTCATTGCCGTCGTTGGTCCCGTCGCCATCCGTATCGGGGTTATTCGCATCAGTACGGTACAGGGGTTCCTCCCAATCCTTCAGCCCGTCGCTATCGGAATCTTGTGAAAGCGTTGTAAGTTTTGTTTTTACTTCTTCGGTCAGTTGTGGCTGATTTATTTCGCCAGCCGGCGGGGTTTGTTCCTCCGGCACAAAAATAATCAGAAGCACCATTCCGATAATTAATAATCCAAAAACAGCAACAAGACCCCTTGCGCTGAAGAGTTTTTTGAGCAAAAGTAATACTCTCTGCACACTCCTTATTATAGCACCTCCTGTGTAAAATCTGCGCATTTTCTGTGCATAACCCACCTCGCCCATTTTAGTGGGACAGGCCAATCTTTCTCCTTGCTCCACATTTTACTATAGAGGCTAAGCCTCTATAGTAAAAACCCCTCATTTTGTGAGGGATTTTGAGAGTTTCGCCCATTGTTCGGGTGAGAGTTCTTGGGGACGGGCGGTTTTGGGGAGCCCAAGATTTTTGAGTTCCTCCTCGTTTATTTTGAGCGTATGTTTGAGGGTTTTTCGCTTATTGCCGAATGCTTTCCGGGCGAGAGTAAAAAATTGTTTCGGCGAGACGCTGTTTTTTTTGAAAAATTTGTCCGAAATATCAGTAATTTTGAGGATTGCCGATTCCACTTTGGGTGGCGGCGAAAACGCGCCACGAGGGACTTTTGCGATAATGCGGGGGGTGCCGAAGGTCTGTACGCCGAGTGCGAGCAAATTCATGCGCGGGGGTTTTGCGATGATGCGCTCTGCCACTTCTTTTTGGATCATGACGATTATGGCCATGGGTTTCACCGCGCGCTCTTCCAGAAATGTTTTGAAAAATCGCGATGTCAGATAATACGGAAGGTTTGCTACTATTTTGTAGTGAGGTGGCGGCGCGTATTTCAATATGTCGTCGCGGATAATTTCAACATTCGTAATATTTTTTTTGCGGAGCCGGCCCGCGAGAATTTCCGCGAGCGTTCGGTCTTTTTCAACGGCAATAACTTTTTTTATGCGGCGTGCGAGCTCTTCGGTAAGTATTCCCAAACCCGGTCCTGCTTCAACAATGATATCGTCCGGTTGTAATTCCGCCGCGTCAATAATTTTTTTGAGAACGGAGGAGGAGACAAGAAAATGTTGTCCGAGGAGTTTGTTAGGAATTACATTGTGCAACATATTTTCAATTCTTATCATTAAATTTCTAATTAACCTAATTGACCTAATTTCTAATCAACTTCCAATATCAAAACTTTTGGAATTTGGGATTTTATTAGGTCAATTAGAAATTAGGAATTAGATATTTGATGAGTCATTTATCATCTTCAAGAAGTATCTCATCATCATCTTCTTCTTGAAACCCGACATCCTCCCGAACCCGAATAAGTTCTTTCGGGATTTCATTTAAAAATCGCGATGGTGGATTTACGGAGCGCTCACCCCAAATAGTTCGGCGGAACGCTCCGCATAAATACACTTTTTCTTTCGCGCGCGTAATGCCGACATACATCAGGCGCCGCTCTTCTTCCAGCGCGTTCGGGTCAAATAATGATTTTGCGTGCGGAAAAATTCCGTCTTCAAGCCCCGCGATAAACACAATCGGAAATTCAAGCCCCTTTGCGGCGTGCAGCGTCATCAGGTGAATTACGTTCGTGTCGTTTTGTATCTTGTCCTGGTCCGAAATGAGCGCGATCTCTTCAAGCATGGCTAAGGCGCCCTCGGGCCGCACGAGCTCGTCAAATTTTTTTGCCAAACTTTTAAGCTCGCGGATATTTTCAATCCGCATTTCTGCATCCGTTGACGAGTCCTCAAGATATTCTTCGTACTTTATTTTTTTGATGAGAAATGTAACAAGGTCTGACGGTTTCTTCGTGCCGAGCGCGTCTTTAAGCATCCCGATAATTTTTTCAAATTCGCCAATGTTTATGCGCTCTTTTTCGTTAAGTCGCTCAAGTCCTCCCTGCGCGTATTTTAAAAATGTGGCGGCTCCGATTCCTCGTGGTGGTACGTTGATGATGCGCTTCTGTGATATCATGTCGCGCGGATTTATACAAAACCGCAGATACGCGACGAGGTCTTTAATTTCTTTTCGCGCGTAAAATTTTACGCCGCCGATAATTTTGTAGGGGAAGCCGTGCGCGAGAAGCGCTTCTTCAATAACGCGCGATTGCGCGTTCGTACGGTAGAGTATTACGAAATCGCGCGGCGCTCTGCCGCCCGCAAGCAGGGATTCAATTTCCGTTACGATAAATTCCGCCTCGCTTCGCTCCGAGGGAAGCATGGCGAGCTCTAAAAATTCTCCGTCTTTGTGTTGTGTCCAAAGACTTTTTTGTTTTTGATGCACGTTTTTTGCGATTACCTGATTTGCGGCATCCAGTATCCGTTTTGTGGAGCGGTAGTTTTCATCCAGTATGATGATTTTTGCTTCGGGCCAGTCCTTTTCAAAATTTAAAATATTTCTGAAGTCAGCGTTGCGAAAGCTGTAAATGGATTGCGCGTCGTC
>JAUSFV010000029.1 GCA_030649305.1 bacterium | reverse complement strand
AAGCGTTATAGTACGCGGTACGGAAATCCGGAGAATTTTTTTAATGCCGTCATGCGGCGGAGATGTCGCGAAAGAAAAACGAAACCCGAGGCGGTAAAACGCGGGAAGCTGAATGCATAAATGCAAAAGCGCCCCCAAGACAACCCCGTATGCGAGCCCCTTCATCCCAAAAAGCGGCAGAAATACAACTACGCCAATGATAAGACCGATATTGTAAAAAATGGATGTCAGCGAATAAATAAAAAAACGATTGAGCGACTGAAGCACTGACGCGATAATATTGGAAAGTCCAAGGAGAACCGGACTCAACATCATAATTCGCGTAAGCAATATAGTTTGCTCTTTCGCGGATTCTTCAAAACCGGGCACCAAAATACGATGCACGAGAAATGGCGCGAAGAAAACAACCAAAAAAGAAAACACTACCGAACAATATAGAAACCAGCGAAGGAGTCCCGATATGAACTGAATGCCGTCTTTGGTATCTCGCTCCCAATATTCAAGAAATACCGGCAATATGGCACTCGTGGTAGCACCGATTAAAAACACATTAAACAAAAAGTCGGGAATCTGGAACGCGGCATAATAAATATCCAGTTCGCGGGACGCGCCAAAGGTGCCCGCCAGAAGCCGGTCGCGGAAAATCCCGAGAAGCCGGGAAAACAAACCGGCGGCTCCCAAGAGGAGAGCCGCCGCGTGAAGAGACGTAATTTCGCGAGAAAACAACATTCCGAATCATTCGTATCATTAGTACCATTTGTATATTGGTATCGATACTAATATACGAATAAATACTAATGATACTAATTGAATTGATTCGAGCCCCAAATACACATTATATGATTTTAGATTATTGAGCTCCTCCGCTATCCGGAACGGGAACTTGTGTTCGCTGTTCGGGCGGTGGTGTAATGCCAGCTAGAGCGGAGCGTCCCGCGCGAAGATTCGCAAGAATCCTCTGCACTTCCGCGTGACCCTGATTTAATACAAGAATTCTTTCAAATTGCTCAATCGCGTCCTGTCGCTTCCCCTGCCGGTCATAAATCAGCCCGAGAAAGTAGCGCGCATTGGAATAATTTTCATTCAAGGATACCGCGCGCTCGAACTCTTGTGCCGCATTCGCAAGCCGATCAGCTTTATAGTAGAGAAACCCGAGCTGAAAGGCAACGCCGACATCGGAAAACGCGAGAATTTTTGTATTCTCCGCAGCACGAATCGCGGAATTCAAGTCGCCCTTGCGGTCAAACACCTGTGCTAAGAGAAAATGCGCTGGAGCGTAGTCGGGTTTCAGACGAAGCGCTTCTTCAAATTTTTGTTGTGCTTGCGCAAGAAGCGTATCACGCTCGCGAAGCAGGGTCTGACGCGCCTCGCCCGAAGCATTGCTTGAGCGCACAAACAAAAGATCCCCAATACCAACCCGAATCCGCCCGCTGTCAAAAAAGAGTGCGGGGTTCAATGGGTCAAATTTTGACGCAGCATCATACGAATCAATAGAGAACTGATCAGCGCCCTGCACATACGGAATCACCGCCTCATACACGAGTGCCAAGGTTGACCAGTTTTGCGAATCTCCCGGATTCAGGGACTGCGCAAGACGCGCACGGTCAATGGCTTGCGACAAAAGCGTCTGAAACTGCTGCTGAAGCGCCGGATCTTGCCGAGTAGCTGCCTGCTGAATAACGCCCTGCAATCGTGCAAAAAGAATTTGTGCTTCTGCCCGCACGTAGCGGTCATCTTTCGCGTCAATACCCGATGAGCGCGCAAAGTACGATTGCGCGGCCTCCAAATCGCCGCCCGCGTTTGCTATGTCCAAACCGCGAGAAAAATAGATCTCGGCAACATATTTTTGCGAGACATAGTAAATACCGACCACCCCAAGCACCATACAAAAAATGGAAACAAGAGACGCCACAAACATAAAGGAGGGCGATGATACGCCGATTACGCGCGGATGAATACGCCACCACGACACATCTTCATCATGCGCTCCCTCATGAGAATGTCGCGCGAGAAAAAGACCGGCAAACATAAAAAACAGAAGGTTTGCGGTAAATGTTGAAGAATAGAACGCCCACATGAGTACACCAAACACAAGGGCTGAAAAGAGCGCTAAACGAACAGAATCCACGCGCGCATCACGAAACATTGCGCGAACAAAACTAATAAGTAGTGTTACAACCCATACGAAAAGAGCTGCCATCCCCACTATGCCCGTAGTCGCAAGCGTGGTCAGCGCGAAGGAAGATCCGTGAAAAAATTTCACCGCCCAGAAATCAGTCTGGTTCAGCGCGGGGTCCCGAAAGAGATTGTAATCAAGAAGAAACGTTGAAGGGCCCGAACCGAAGAAGGGACGGTCTGTCAAAGCTGCTTTGGCGATATCCCATGTCGCACCCATACTCGGACTAACTTCAAGGGGAATACTCAAATTGATGCCAAAAAGCGGCCCCGGAACAAGATAGAGGAGAACCGAGATAATAAGCAAAAAAAGCGGGAGATAGAATGACGCCCCGGCGAGCAACGGTCCCCCTCCTTCACGCCTCGCGCCGAAAGCATCCTTGAACGTAAATCCGAGAAACACTACCATGCCTGCCGCAAAAGCAATCCAGACGGCCTGAAAATTAACCAAAAGCATGTTGAGAAGCGGCAGTCCCACTCCCGCAAAAACAACGTAGCGGAACCATCGTTCCATTCTGCTCTCGCCTCCGGCAAATTTGTTAAAATGCGAAAGAATACCAACGCCCAGCACCGCGATAAAACCATAAAAAACCATAAGAGCGTTTAGCGTACCCACCGGATTAAATTGATCACCCGGAGCGCCGAACCAAGAAAAAACATTCACCCCGAAAAGCTGCAACAGGGTAACAAGCCCAAGAAGCGAAGAAGACAAAAAGAGAAAGGCAATCATCCAAATGCTTTTTTGACGGTCGATACAAGAACCGACCAGAAGGAATAGAAGCACAAACACAAGCCACGAAAGAAATTTTTCACCCGTTGCATCCGCCCCCCACAAACTCGTGAAAAAATGTTTTGAAAGAATTGTGGAAACAAAAAGTACCGCAAGAAAAACGGCAGTTACCGCATTAACAAGGGTATGCGTATAGCGAAATGCTCCCGAAGATAAAAACTCCGCGAGCCACGCTAAACATGCAACAAACACAATAAGAGAGATGATCGTTTCTTTCGCGTATATGGCGGAGGGAGTTAACGACAAAAAGAATATGGGAGTCAGGAACGCAACAAGGTACAAACACCACGTTGCAATCTCTTTTCCCCAACCCCGACCCGAAACGTCCTTGTCGGTTTCGGCAACGACTACCGAATCCCCCGCCGAACCGTATGATTCCTCACGATATGAAAGAATAGTTTCCATAAATCTTTTAAAAGCCGCAAAAGGGCCGCTTGGGGTCCCGTTGACGACATATGATTATAGCAAATACCTATTGATTGTAACGAAAATCAACATATTCGCGCAACTATTCTTATACACAGGTTATAAACCTTGATACAGCGAAACCGATACGATATCGGAAAAAAACCGCCCCGACGTGACGTCGGGGCGGTTATCCCATGCCTATAAGCCGAATTCTGTGCCGATTTCGTAAGCGATGATTCACAAACAAAATCGCGACGATCATTTGTCTAGGCCCTTGATTGCTCGCGAGCTCAAGCCCCGTTTCGCCATATCGAAATATCGAAATTTTGATATAGCAATTCAGGTTGCACCGGATAGGTGTTTTTCTCACGCTGTTTGTCGCCAAACAGCGCTGTGGGCTTTTACTTTACCTCGCTCACCTCGCTATCGCTTTTGGCGAAGCGGGCCGAAACAAGGATATCCCGCGCGAAGGCGGGCCCACTCTTTTCACCTGTAGCTTTTTTCGCTGAAAGAACTTTTAGGGTCCTTCCTGTGACAATTAGCTGTATAGTCTCTGTGACACTATCCCGCCCCGCCATCGAATGGCGGGGCGAGGCTCGCCTATTTTATAGGCGGCCCGCTCCCGTCACAAAATGACGGAGGGTGGCCGTTAGCCACTATCGCTTTACTTTGACATTTTGAAATATCAAAGTATGGTGTTCGGACTTTCCTCTCCGACCGAGGTCGGAGCGATCATCCAGCATAGGATATTTTCATTATAGCAGAAATAAAATAAAAAGCAAGCGCCTAAAAAAGTCCGCCCTGTTCTTTATCCAGTGCCTCGTTCACCAGGCGATCCGCTTCTTTATTTTTCTTGCCCCGTTAGATAGCGCTCTGCGCATCTAATGGGGTGAGCGGGCTATTCACCAAATAAATTGGTTTGCTCCTTATCAAGAGCTTCATTGACTAACCTGTCAGCCTCACGATTCTTCTCACGTGGCACATGCGTAAATTTCACGCTTCCAAAATCAATTTTGAGATTCCAGATTTTCATAAACAAGGGCTGGAGTTTTTCATTCTCAATTTTGTACTCCCCGCTTAATTGGCTCACGACAAGTTCGCTGTCGCTCCGGATTTCAAATTCAATTTTTTTTATTTTTTCCCCCCCCAACATCGCTTTTGCTTTCTGCAGAGCAAACACAACGCCTTCATATTCGGCTTCGTTATTCGTGCGCACGCCAAGCGCCTTGCCGTAGCTTTTCAACGTTTTCCCGTGCACGTCGCAAAACACCACGCCAAACGCCGCGGGACCGGGATTGCCCCGAGAGCCGCCATCGGTGTAAATGATGATTTTTTCATTATTACTTGACATATTTTTTGTATATGATAATATGAAAACGCGAACCAAAAGAAGGCTGTTTTCAAAAAGGAGGTAAATAGATGCTCTATAAAGTGTCTGATTGGCCAGCTAAATGTCCCAAATGTGGTCAGGATCCTGTAGAACGCGTGGCGTACCCATCTCCATATCCCGATATATCCAATTCAGTTACAGCAAGATGTCCAAAATGCAAACATATCTTCCAATCCAATAAGGGCGGCTTCGGATAATTTAATACATCAACCCATCAGAGCCCCTTGCGGCTCTTTTTTTATCTCTATACACCGTGATACTTTTATATTTCTTTGTCTATACCGCATACCCCGCCTGCCGCAGCCAATAATCATTTTCCCATTCCCAAAGAGTTTTTGCGGCAAGAAATGCTTTGATATCTTTATATAAATACGGAAACTCACGAAGTTCCGCGATTCCGCGAAGCTCGCCCCACTCATGGGCATCTTCAGCGCAAGGTGCCGTGGCACCTGCTTTGCCATTTCGCGTTTTTTTTCGTCCCCCTTTTTCGCGAAGGGTCGCGTTGCATTTGGCGCACGGACGATTCTGGTCAACGCGCAGAATCCAGCGCGTCTGAATGCCGGTTGGAAGTGATAAGGCGCGCGCAATTTCCGGCTCCTGAAGCGCCAACACATACGCCGCGGTCTGTAGATTATATTCGGGATAAAATCCGGTTGAGGTTTTAATATCCAAGACACCGAATTTGCCGTCAACGGAGGCAAGCGCATCAATCGTACCCGCATAGCGATTACGGGCAGACCAAATCCGTTTTTCAATAAATTCAGGATGAAAGGCAATCCCGCGCGTTTCGTTAAATTCCTGAAATGCCCTAACGGCAGGCATAATTTCGGGAGCAATCGCCACATCCTCCCCCACTACCAGTTTCTGAATTGCATTATGCACAAGCGTTCCTTCGGCTGCTGATTTATTTTTTACGTCCTCGGCTGATGAATAGCTTTCCATTTCTTTAAAAAAATGCTCAAGTGCGGGTTTTGCTTTCACATCCAAAATCCTGGTTACCCGAGGGTACCATATCCCATTTACCTCGTAGCCATTTTGTTCCTTGAATTGCGCTAAATCGGAGTACCACATAATCGCAAAAATCCAAATATCAAAATCCAAATTTCAAATAAATTCAAAAACTCAAAAAATCACGAACTATTGACCCCGTTAGAAATCCGCCCCGCTAGTGGCGTAGCGGTAGCCACATGGGGCGGCTTATCTCTAGCGGGGTTGACAAAAAATCAGAGGGGTGATAATATGGTCGTCAGAACACTAACAAAATATAAAAAGGAGAATCCGATGATCGAGATTGAGCGCGAGGACAAAAATATTGTCGTATTTACCAAACTTCTTAGCATCTTTACGATAAACGCGCAAGTCATGACACTACTTTTCAACACTTTTTCTTTTTTCACAATCACGGTAGGCGCACTCTTTACAGCGGGGCTATCTCTCGGCCTCGCCGTTGATACGAAACAAAAGAATTGGTGGCATTGGACTTGGGCGTTTACATTTACCAGCGCGCTTTATATATTTATGCCGGAAGGTTTTCCGGGAATTCTTTCATCACTCAACCCCAACTTCTTTAAACTCGAAGTGTTCCAACTATACGGCCCGTAAGGCCGTTTTCTTTTACTTGCACAGTATTCGCATCATTCGCAAAACTTAATTCACTTAATTTACTTAACTCGCTTAATTTACTTTCTGAGCACTTCAACCCCCGGCAATTTCTTGCCTGCCAGAAATTCTAACATGGCGCCGCCGCCGGTGGAAACATGGGAGAAGCCAGAAAGCAAATTATGCTTGCGTAACACCGCAATCGTATCGCCTCCGCCGACGACTTTGAAGGCGATGGTTTTCTTTAACATCTTTGCAAACGCAATAGTTCCTTTGTTGAATTGTTCAATATCCGTCATGCCAAGCGGGCCGTTCCAGACAATTGTTTTTGCCCCGCGCAAACTTTTTGCAAAAAATTCAAGTGTTTTCGGTCCCGCATCAAGAATAAAATCGCCGGAAGTAACTTCACCAATTTTTTTTACGCGCGTCGCAATACCCTCTCGCACCGCGCGCGCCACAACCACATCATACGGAAACAATATTTTTTTATTGCGATAGAGCGACCTCCCATTCTGAAATTTTGTATCAATAACTGATTTTCCGACCTCAAACCCTACGTGGGCAAATATCGTATTTGCGAGCGCCCCCCCGAGAATAATGCCGTCCGCATCGCGAAGCAAACGCGTAATTAACGCAAGCTTATCAGAAATTTTGGCACCCCCCAAGATTGCAACGAACGGTCGCGCGGGATTACGCGTAAGACGCAGAAGCAAGTGCACTTCGCGTTCCAAGAGGAGACCTGCGTATGACGGCAAAAACTTCGCAATTCCTACGACTGACGC
Organism: bacterium; assembly: GCA_030649305.1. Classification (GTDB taxonomy): domain Bacteria; phylum Patescibacteriota; class Minisyncoccia; order Sungbacterales; family GWA2-42-14; genus JAUSFV01. The sequence goes on along the minus strand of JAUSFV010000029.1, from coordinate 25,512 downwards.
GTGCGCCCGATGCGATGCACCGAATGCATCATTCACAAACACGTCACCCAATGTTGCTAATTTCTTTGCAAATACAGGACTATTTTGCTCCTCCCCTTTCCAAAAACGGATGTTTTCAATCATCACAATTTCTCCTGACTTCAGAGCGCAAATCACACGAAATCCATCGCGAGAAAAGGGGTCTTTGACGAACCGAACCTTTTTCTTGAGAAGACGCGAGAGGCGACGAGCAACTGGCGCAACGCTAAACGCTGAACGCTGAACGCTGTCAGGTCTGCCTAAATGCGTAACCAGAACAAGGGCATTACCATGCCTCAGAAGCAATCGGACGGTCGGAAGAGTCTCACGAATCCGAAAGTCATCAGCGATCTTCCCCCGCGCAATCGGAACATTAAAATCAACGCGAAGAATCACGCGCTTATTTTTTATGACAGTTTTTCTAATACTCCGCAGTTCCATACTTCCTATAATAACGCAAAGATGATATTCTGTATATCATGGAAGCTATTGACGCAAAAAAGAAAAACATTGTAATCGTGGGAGCGGGATTCGGAGGAATAACCGTAGCACTCAAGCTCGCCCGAAACATGGGCGGTCTTCTTTCAGACTACCAAATCATCCTCATTGACCGGCATCATCACCAACTTTACACGCCGGCACTCTACGAAATTGCCTCCATCCCGAATGAAAACATAACCGATGTCGCGCTCAAAACCTCAATACTGATTCCGATTGCAGACATTGTCGCGGGAAAGCCGATTACCGCACTAACGGACGAAATTGTCGGATTAGCGGCGGATACAAAAAAGGTGCTTCTGAAAAAAAGCGGCGCACTCCCATATGAGTTTCTCATCATCGCCCTTGGTTCTGAAACGAATTACTTTAACATTCCCGGCCTTACCGAACACAGCCTCCCGCTAAAAAATTTTGACGATGCGCTCCGCCTTCGCAACACCATTGAAGAAAAAGTTAAAAAAGATGGCCACATTAAAATCGTGGTCGGCGGAGCTGGCTCAAGCGGTGTCGAGCTTATCGCGGAATTCGTCAATTTTGTCTGCGCCATCAAAGAAAAAGTGCTTGGAGGAAAACAGATTTGCAATGCGGAATTCTTGCTTGTAGAAGGAACTCCTGAGATTCTCCCCGGATTTGACGCATGGACCATTAAAAAAACAAAACGGCGCTTGGCGCGCCTCGGCATACGCATAAAAACAAGTGCTGCAATCAGCGCCGTGGAGGAGCGCGAAATCATCTTCAAAAACGGCGAACGCGAATCCTATGATATTCTCTGCTGGACAGGAGGAGTTCGGGGTCCTGCTATTTTTTCGCAATTCGGATTCCCGCTCTCGCAAAAAGGCGGCCTTGAAATCGAAGAAACGCTTCACATCAAGGGTGCTGACAGATCGCTTTTTGCTATTGGCGACAACGCAAGTTTCATTAATCCGAAAACAGGCAAACCGCTTGTCTGGAACGTACCGATTGCGGAAGCGGAAGGGCGCGTGGTTGCGCAAAACATTATCCGCACAATCCGCAATGAACCCCTGAGGCGTTTTGTCCCGCTTAAAAAATACCCGTTTATTCTGGCGGTTGGAAAAAAATACGCGATTGCGGACCTCCTCATCATCCGCATCTGCGGATTCTGGGGCTGGTTTTTAAAACAGCTCGTGGAACTCCGATATTTATTGTTTATTCTGCCAATCAAAAAAGCCATTCGCACATGGCTTCGGGGGGAGAAGTATTTTATGTCGAACGACTAAAAAATATACCATACCCAACCTATGACACACCACCGAATATCAAAACTAAATCAAAAAAAACGCTACCTACAGGTAGCGCTGAATAATACGCTTGAAGAAGCATATAAAATTATCAACCTTCTCCCAATAAGCGACCGCGTAATCGTTGAAGCAGGAACGCCATTCATAAAAAGATACGGCGAAGACGGAATACGGCAAATTTATAGATGGTATGAGGAGCGCCTGCACGGCGGAACTCTCACGCTGGCCCCTTCCTCCTCCCCATCCATACCCTCTCTGCTTTCGTTACTATCATTATTCTTTCCATCTGCGCCCCTCAGAACAACTCCCGCAAAACAATCAAAAACAACTCAAAAAAACGCAGAGGGGTTGTTTCCCTATGTTGTCGCGGACTTAAAAACAATGGACCGGGGAGGAACTGAGGTTGAAATGGCCGCACGAGCCGGGGCAAGCGCTGCCATCGCCCTAGGCCACGCGCCGACAGAAACACTCAATAGTTTCGTCGCGGCATGCGAAGCAAACGGCCTTGACGCAATGATAGACATGATGAATGTTGAGTTTCCTCTTGCCGTTTTACGCACGCTCAAAAAAGTACCTCCCGTAGTTATTCTTCACCGAGGCGTAGATGAAGAACGGGACAATAAAGAAAAACAAATTCCCCTACATGAAATTCGGCGTATCAAAGGAAACTACGACATCATGATTGCTATTGCCGGCGGCGATACACTGCGGGAAGTACAGCGCTCCATCTTTAATGATGCCGATATTGTGGTTGTCTGGAAATCCGTGTATCAACAAACGACAGAAACCGTTGATTTGGTCAACGGTTTCCTCAAAGAAATAAAATAATATGGAAAAAACACGGACCCCCGCGCATTTGTCGCCTCCCTATTAGGGGAGTTCTTTTTTTAATTGCTCTAACAATGCGCCCACATTCTCCTTCTCCTGTGTGGTTATTACCACGCCTTTTGTTTTCAAAATATCCCACTCTCGCCCAATGAGCGCAAACGCCGAATCCCACCCATGGGGAATTCGGAATCGTAATTTTTTAAAAACAAAATATACCGCAATCAAAGAAAAACAAATTTCCCACAACCGCTTTGCATATGCCTCAGGCGTTCCACTTTTACGCTGTTCCTCCTGTAAAAATGCCAGCGAAACATCCTCAAACGCAACGAGCGAGCGGCCGTTTGTAAGAAGAAGCTGAATCGCATATTCGCTTTTCTGTAAAAACGACATACATATTGCAAATTTTTATTATTGTTTTGATTTATCTTTGAAAAATTGGCCGAGTGATTTAATGCCCTCAAAAAATTCAATCGGCAATGCAAAAATGACTGTTTTTGAAGGGTCGGGATTTATTTTTTCGATTGTCTGCAATGTTCGCATAGCAATACCGCCAGCGACACTACTCAAAACCTGCGCCGCTTCCGAAAGTTTTGCTGCCGCCTGATACTCTCCTTCCGCACGGATAATAACAGACCGCCGCTCGCGTTCGGATTCCGCCTGCTTCGCCATAACGCGTTTCATATCAGCGGGCAACTCAATATCCTGAATTTTAATATCGGTCACCAAGACCCCCCACGATTGCGTTGCCTGGCTGACAATTTTTTGGATTTCTTCGGCGATTTTCTCCCGCTCGGAAAGCAGGGGGTCAAGCTCAATACCACCGATAACATCGCGAAGTGCCGCCTGCGCGTATTGCGAAACAGCAAGAGTATAATCCTGAATATTCAAAATTGCGTTCTCGGCCGATTGAACCCGAAAATACACAACCGCATTAATACCCGCCGGGACGTTATCTTTCGTAATGACTTCCTGTTGCGGAATGTCGGTTGTTGTAATGCGCATATCAACCTTAATCATCCGCTGAATACCGACGAAAATCCACGTAAGGCCCGGCGAGCGCGTACTCGTATATTTTCCGAGCGTCAACACAACCCCCCGCTCATATTGGTCAATAACTCTCAAACCGGAAAGGATGAGAAAAAACGCCAAAACGACTATCCACCCGATTGTCCATCCAAATATTATTTCCATAAATTATACATGGAGAAGCATAGGAAGAAAAAACGCGATACGTTATATTGCGAATTTTCTTATATGCATCTATCATATTTACTTTTTTATAACTCTCCAGTCAAAAAATAGCCACGAATCACGCGCCTGCTGATATTTTGTATCACGCAAGCGCTTTGTTACTTTTTGCTCTTGAAAGCATACCGCATAAGTTCAAGAGAAAATCCTTGGGGTATCGTACCGGTATTTGCGAATTGATACAGCACGACTTTAAATATCACATCCAGCACAGAGGAAATAACCAAAAGCAACATGAAAAAAATCGCCAGTAATATTCCAGAAATCAATATGATAAGAAAATTCGCCGTAAACAGGGTCGCGATAAACACGAGTGCCGCCAAAAGCCCTATCACCATAAAAAAGAAACTCACCCCAACATCAAGAATAATAATTTCTCCCCATGTTTTTTTAATGACCGAGGCTGATTTTTTTAGAGAACCAAAAAGCGAAATGTCCTCCATGATGAGGACGGGCACAACAAAAAACGACAGAATACTCCATAAGGACCCGAGAATCCAGACAATGATTCTGCCGAGAAGTTTGGAGCGTTCAGCAATGCTTTGAAGAATGACGCCAACCGACGCAGAGAGCAACGACCACAAAAAAATCTTTCCGATATGGCGCGCGGCATTCTTCATGCCGTCACCAAACGTAAGGTTCTGCCCATATAGGCGGCCGCGAATGATAGAAACCATGCCGGCTTGAAAAAATGTCGCGATGAAAAAAAGTAAAAAATAGAGCGCAAGAACAACGGCCGTAAAAAACGGGTCTGATTTTGGAGATGAACTGTCGCCTACCGAGCTCAACGCCTTAAAATCGCCGCCGAAAACAAAATAATACAGCGCGCCGGCGATAGCTAATATCACGATGTCCGCGAGTACGGCAAACACCGGAAAAAAAAGCATTTCCTTGTCTTGCTTCAAAATATTCCAACTTGAAATCGCGATAAGCTTGCTTGCCTTAAACCGGCCAATCGTCCTCGGGGGCATAGAAAGCACCTGAAGACCCATACCACCCCCGGTTTGCTGGGCAGATGAAGTTACCGGTTCTGTAAACATACCAAACGCTTCGCTAATCATGGGCTCAGACCACCCCGCACCGCGAAGAGCATCCCCTATTTGCGCATCACCCATGCCTGCTTTTCTTGATTGTTCTATATAATTTTTAAGTTCTTCATTTCCCATATTTTTTCAATTAATACCAATAATACAATTCTAATAAGGATAGTACAACAAGGGCGGAAAAAAACGTACAACGAAACGAAAGTTACTGCGCAGAAACACGCCGTACAATTTCAATAAATTCCTCCGCTTTCAGGCTCGCCCCGCCGACAAGCATCCCTTCCATGCCGCGGATATCGCGCGAAATAAATGATGCCGCATTGCCCGCGTTTACCGAACCGCCGTAGATGACGCGAAGCGAATCCGCAACGTTCCCGCCCAGCATATCGCGCACTATTTTTCTGATATACAATGCCGCGCGCGTAGCACCTTCGGGAGTATCGGGCGTTCCCGTGCCAATTGCCCAGACGGGCTCATACGCGATAACCCCATTCTTAAATTCACCCTTTTTAAGCCCCACGAGGGCTTTTTTTACTTGCTCGCCCACAAATACCGGAATCTCGTTCACGCGCTCCCGCGTCCGTTCCCCCACGCAAAGAACTGGCGTTAAACCGGCCTTAAGCACGGCTTTAATTTTTTTATTTACCATCTCGTCTGTTTCACCCAAATGCATCCGCCGCTCCGAGTGGCCGATAATTACGTACGTTACGCCGAGAGCTTTCAACATGGTCGGAGAAATTTCGCCTGTGTAAGCACCCCGATCTTCCCAGAAAGAATCCTGCGCTGCTAGCGCAACTACCGACTTCCCACGACCAACTTCCAACAATGGAAGATATACAAATGGCGGAGCGATGACGACGTCAATATTTTTTATACCGCGGACACCTTTTGCGACGGCGCGAAAAAGCCCCGAGGCTTCCCGCAGGATTTGGGGGTTCATTTTCCAATTCGCGATAACAATCGACTTCATAGACAACAAAGAATTAGCTTTTCACGATAATCGAAAAATATTCTGCGCCACCTGAAACAATAAGTTTTTTTACCCGCCAGCCGCTTCCCTTAAGAATTTGTTGCATTTCTTGGGGTGAAACGAATAAGTAGTCAAACCACCCACTAATGAGTTTATCAAACCGTACACGCATACGAATTTGCCCCGGCATCCTTCCCCTTCTTTTATTCAACTTATGATATTGCAGGTGGGCTGAATCGTTGGTTTTATAGGGATTTCTATTTTCAACAATTATTTTCGCTTTCGGGGAAGTAATTTTATACATCTTTTTAAGAAGAACTTTTGCTCGCCGAGGATTGCCGAAAAGCCCAAAATTATTTCCAAGCATCAAAACTGTGTCAAAAGAGTTCAAACTAAATTTTTCAATATGCTCAACTGGGAGAACCTTTACTTTTTTTAATCCCCTCAATTTACAGACTCTAATTGCCCCCGGAGAATTGTCTATGCCCGTTACATCGAAGCCTCGATTTTGTAAATATAAAGAATGTCTGCCCGCTCCACAACCAACGTCCAAAACCCTTCCTTGCGCATATACAATCGCCCGCCTCTCCATCGGCGACCACCTTGAATAATTCCAAAAATAATAACCGGGAGAAGAGCCAGCGGCAATATAGCCATCCTCCCGCTCTATAATTTCAAAAGTTTTATCTTGATTTCTGCTTTTATACTGGGCAAGTAACTGCGCTCCCCACGCATCATCATGATATTTCATGTTTGAGTTATTTTTATTATACCTTAATCTTTCTCAAAAACGCAGCGGCGGTTTCGGGCGCAATCACGGAAATTTCAATGCCCGTACCGATTTCAAACCCCGCCCAAATGCCGGTTTTCGGAATAATTTCAAGATGCCAATGGTAGTGGCGAAATTCCTTCGACTCCCCCACGGGTGCCGTATGAATAAAAAAATTAAAATCAGGATTCTTTAATCCCTTATACAACTTCGCAAGTGCTGCGCGAAGCGCATCAGCGCACGCTTCGCGGTCGCGACTAGACATTTCCTCAAAATGCGGAGAATGGAATTTCGGAAATACGCGCATCTCAAATGCTATCTTTGACGCGTAGGGAGCGAACACCGCAAATACATCATTCTCATAAATAACACGCTTTTTTTCTTTTATTTCATGACGCACCATTTCACAATGGACGCAGGTCTGGTGTTTATGAAAATAGCGCGCGGAACCCTCCAAACTTCGCTGAATATCGGGCGGAACAACGGGAATCGCAATAATCTGCGAATGGGGATGAGAAATAGAAGCTCCCGCCAAAACGCCATGATTATGAAATACGGAAATATATTCAACACAGGCGTCGTTTTTCAGGGCAAAATAACGGTCCTGATACGCGCGGAGTATCACTTCAACCTCTTCCTTCGTCATGCGGCCGATAGAGCGCTCGTGATCACGCGTTACCACCACCTCATGAAATCCGACGCCATCAGTCCGCTGATATGGCCCCGCGTTGTGAAATACCGCGCATACTCCCCCCTTGCCGAAGGCGGGGTATTTATTCGGTATCACTTCAACCCACCAATTTTCCTTACCCCGTTCTCCGTCAATCGCGTATACCGAAACCGCGTCGTTATGAAGCGTTTCAAACGGACATAATTTTTTTGGCTGAACAAACGAAGGGCGCTTCGTTTTGGAAAATTCATGCGGACGCTTTGCCCTGCCGGTCGCGATAACAACCCAGTCGCCCGAAACGAGGTCTTGGCGGAGTTCGGAGATAGATTTCATCATACTCGACACCAATACACAAAATCTTCACGAATGTCACGAATACGATTTTTCATTAGTGTCATTCGTGCCCATTCGTGTATTTGTGGCGGGTCTACTGACTATATTTTCTAGTAATAAGATTCCACCGAATCTTCACTACATCCAACAGCACCTGAATATATGATTTCATAGTCACCTTGCTATCGGGGTCATGTTTCCAATCAAGTGCCACGATATTGATTTTGTACTTCAGACGACGCGCAAGCGCCAATACTTCAATATCAAACGAAAAACCGAACATGAGGGTTTTTGAGAAAATATCTTCCGCGGCTTTTTTCGTAAACGCCTTGAACCCCGCCTGCGTATCCCAGATGCCGGGAACCGCAAGCGCCTGAATCCAAAGATTGCCCATCTGCCCGGCAATGCGCCGTACCAGAGGCTCTCCCACCCGCTGTTGCGCCCCGGGGACGTCCCGGTAGTGGCGCGAGCCGATAACCACGTCAAAACCTTTCGTAAACAACGGGGCGAATCGGTCCCAATGGTCAGGACTTGTCGCGTTATCGGCGTCGGAAAACAAACGGATGTCGCCGTGCGATTTCAACATTCCTTCTTTTACCGCCCAACCCTTGCCGCGGCCGTCTGTTACGAGTATCGAAAAATTCGCAACCTCTTTTGTAAGACGCTCCGCGATTTCCTGCGTTTTGTCGGTTGAGCCCGCGTTTATTAAAATAATTTCGTATTGGAACGACGAATCAAGATTTTTTTTAGTACGCAAATACGAATCCACCTCGCGGATGGTTTTTTCAATGCGCCGCTCTTCATTGTGGGCGGGAATGAGCCAGGAAAGAAACATAATCTACACTAATAAATATGCAAATATATGCTAATGATATGCGAATTCGAATACTATTTGCATACATTCGCATACATATTCGGGTATTTTTTAATTCAACTTATCAAGATAGGATTGCAGCAAAATCGCCGCAGATGCCGCGTCCACTTTATTTTTCGCAACACCGCCCTTCAACGCCATCTTCGTCGTCAGAAGTTCATTCTCATACTCTACCGGTAATTGTACCGCTTTTTGAAGCTTCTCACCAAATGCGCGCGCCTCAACCGTTTGCGCCGACTCTTTTCCGCCAAATGTCACGGGAACCCCAACAACGATTTTTTCTACCCCCTCCTTTTTAATAATATCTCCGATTATTTTAGTTGTAAGTTGTGCGTTGTAGGTTGTAAGTTGTGTGCGCGGAAACGCAATTTTTCCTTCCTCATCAGAGAGTGCCAACCCAATCCGTTTTTTCCCGTAATCAATGCCCAGATATTTCATTATTGTAATAGTATCAATTTTTTGTATAAAAAACAAAAAGAAAAGAGGGGTGCAATACCCCTCTTACTACTACACACCCTTCTCACCGGATGGCTTTTTGAATTCCACCTCGTCACCGCCCGCTACGCGGTATTCGCCCGCAAGCACTTCGCGGCCATTCACCAGTACAATTTTGTGATCCGGCGTGATATTGAGAATTTCACGCAATTTATCGCGGAGTTCCAAAACTGTTATACCTTCAATTTCGTCAAAATACTCGGTTTCCGCACCCGCAATCACCTTAACCGGCCTATCACTTCGTACTTCGCTCATGACAACTCCTCCTTTTTTGTTTTGTTTTTTACCGAATTCCCTCCGGCTGGGTTTTTCATTTTTACGAGACAGATCTACGCCGTCTCCCGCGCGTTCCAATATTTTAAACTCTCCGGCCTGACATTGCCGCTCAAAAGATTCAGGTAACAACCGCCGTAGGACAACGGCTTTTCCTGAAGCCAGAGGGTAAAGGCAGAAAGCATCAACGCCGCGATCATGAAATTCACGGCAAGAAGCTGGGGCGCGGAACCCTCCGCGATTAATTCTCCGCACGCGCGCTCCCCCGGATGCTTATCTGCCGGAGATTGAATTTCGGGATGCTGCCACGTGAGAGGAGGCGTTCTGTCACGCCCGCCCTCCCGCAAATGCACCTGCGTATTGCCGTCGTATTCCTCATTGCCTCCCGAAATAAAAAGGATGTTTTGAAGCGTCGCGACGTGTTCCGCAACGATCTTTCGTGTCGCGTGATTGTCTACCGCAAGGAAAACCACATCGTCCTCGCGCACGAAAAGATACATATTTTCAACATCAACATAACGCGGTTTTGCCTCTACCGAAAGTTTCGGGAAAAGCCCCGAGAGAATCTCCGCCGTCTCCTCCGCTTTATTGCCATGACGCAAAACACGCTGGCGCAAAATATTTTTCTCTTCGTACCTATCGCCGTCAATAAGCAATAAACGATCCGGCGCGCGAGGATACTCTGTGAACACAAGCGTTCGCGCAAGCGGCTCCGCAAGATGAGAACCGATGCCTCCGAGCCCAATCAATACCGCCCTAGACATTTTTTTGTTCTCCTTGCTGTTCTCTTTTTTTCTTCCGCGTGGCCTTCCTACGTTCTAAAAATGATCTGAAGCCGGCTATCACACCGGGAGAATCCTCCCGGGGCCGAGGTACAACAAAGAAATAAGATTTCTTCCTACCCGGAAGCGAAATCATACCATCCCCATATTGTGCCGGTTCCGACCCGACGCCGGCTGTTGATTCGGCCAGTTCTCTCGCAGGATCATGACCCTCAGCCCGTCGAGCGGCCCACGGAGACCAGAAAGACTGAACCACAATACTTTCACGCCACACTGGAGGCGGTTCATACGCACCGTCATGCGCCATTTGATACGCTGGCGCGAAACGATATCTCTCAAAAGAACGCTTTCGCAATTTCAGAGAAAGGTTTTTGGAAGATGCCCCGCCATCGAAAGCGTTCATCTCCACAACGCCTTCCTTCTCCGTATCTGTCGCAAAGCTTGCGTCAGACGATACAACTTTATTTCCCGCCGGAAAAATACTATCCGCGGGCGAATCCGCTTCCCGCTCACGTGTCGTCTCATGCGACGCGCCATCGGAATTTTCAGAATCCTCCACCGCTAGAGTAGCACCGGCATACTCGTCCCGCGCTTCCTCCTGCTCACGGGAAAGACCCACCAGCCACGCCTCCGGCTCAAGCGAAAATCGGGTGCCATTCACGGATGCTTCCAAGCTGACATTATACCCAATGGCATCTTTCCCGAGAGAAAGACAGCCAATCGTGCCGTGAATTCCGTTTATTGATAATTCATCCGAACAGTCGGTTCCCGAATGAAACGCTCCCATGGCGCCGTGTGAATGGAAAGTGCCGATTAAACGCTCACCCGGCATGCGTGTCGGAATCTCGTAGGTATGAATACGCGCGGAGGAAACAATCTGCCGCACGGGAGCCGAAAGACGATATGTCCTATCTTTCTCGTGAATCCACAAAAGAAGCATCGCTTCGGTGCCGTGCGTCTTATAGACCCACGCAAAAAAACGTATAATATCCTGGGTCAATTCTGCCGGAATTTGCGGCAAAAACAAAGTAAGGTTCTGCGATTCGTTCTCAAGCACGCTTATGCGATCCACCGGCACCACAGCTTCCCAGTACGGATTCACCTTCCTCAGGAATGTCCCATTTGCCGCAAGAATGTAATACCCGTTATCCGAAGGCGGTTGTGTCCTCCCGTCTTTAATCCAGATAGAAATCATACCAATCCTCCTTTCACCGCGTTGGAAAGACGAATATTGTCTCCAATACACGCCTGTACTTCATCTCCTATCGCCACACTGCATCGCGCATCCAAGGCCTTCGTCACTCCTTCAGCAAGTTCGGCCGTGTGCTTTTGCAAAAATTGAACAGCCGCATCATGCACATCAACCGGAACGCCGAAATGCCCGGCAAGAAAATGAAATTCTTCTTCCAATTGAGTCCGGAAACGGCTAATGAGTCCCCGCTCCCGCCGACCCAGATCCTCCTTTGCTGAAGGCACAACGTCTGATTTTATATCCCGACTGATAGACACAAAAGCATCCAACGACTTCCCGGTGGAAAGCCAGGAAAGTTTTGTCACGGCATCAGGATCCTTTTTTGAAAAATCAGCCCAATGCTGCGCACTTGCAACCTCGGGAATGGTACGGCACGACGTTTCCCATATATCCATGGTATTCGCTCCGTCTGACCTGAAACTACTATCCCAGAACCATCCGAGGAGCGTATCGCACCAAAGCGGATCGGAGAGTTTAATCGTCGGTCGATTCTGACCAAGACAAACCGAAAATGGCGGACCGGGATATACATTCGGCAGATTGGGAAAATACAGCATATCACCCCCGCCCTGCAAACGACTCCCGCGATAAAACGCATGCAACATCCTGAACGCGTTATCCTCAAAACGAATAAAAAAATATATCCAGGGAAACGCAAGATGTCTTCGCGTTCCTAAAAGAGTGATAACGCGCTTCTGCGGAGGCGACTCAAGGCAGAAAAGAGTAACCGTCTTTCCCCCCGACATCCATTGCCACCAAAAGCGCGTCTGCGGAGGAAGCAAGCCCGACGCCAATATGCCTCCTTCATCTTTTTCCTGTTTTCTCTTCCAGATACTTCCAATTTCATCAAACTGCTCCTCAAGAATCTTTGTCCATATTCTTTCTCCGTGCGCGCCGAGTTTCTCCATAAACGCCCTTCGAAACTGGCGCCCCCCAAGCGTAACGCACTCATTCAAAAGAGGTACTGCCGCATTTCGCAACATGTCCGTTGCCGGACGCACGTCTTTCTCAATCCATACGCGACAAATTTTTTCAATCACGAGACGGATTATGGCTTTCAACGAATCTCCGAAACCGACCGCAAACCGCCCCAAACGATACTGCCGCGACGACCAGATGCCAAAAATCTTTTTTATCCGCTCCTCAATCATCCAGATATTTCCGCCCGCATCAACAAGCGGCGTCTGAAAAAGAGAGGGCGGAAATAAAACCTCTTTTTTCTCAACGATGTCCTCCGGGACTACGGCCAAGTTTTGAGATACCACACGCCCATCGCCAAAAACATCCATAGAATCGGCTCCTTTTTCACTCATGAATACGATATGTTTTTTTAATGAAACTAAAAAAAGGATAACAAATCTATAAAATTTGTCAAGGGCCCCCGAAAAAACGTAAACAAAATCGCCCCGGAGGGGCGATACAGTATACTTATTTATAAGAGAAGGAGTACCAGCACCCCCCCAAGAGAGACGGCCCCCGCGCCAAAGAGCAATTTCAGTCGCGCGCGAGCTCTTTTGAGAAGATCATCAAAAGCAGATTGAGAAAGCGTATTCAGATAACTAATAACTTCTCCGGACGAACGATTACGGAACAACACGGGAAACGCGAGCCGCAAATAGCACGACAGCAGACGAAACGTCATTTTCTTTCTTTCTACCGTTTCCCGACCGGAAAATTTCTCAACACGTGCGAGGCCCCTTTGCTTTCGAATACTATCCCACCGCTTTTTCTTTTCCTCCTCCAATAGTAATTTCTCAAAGGACGTGTTCTCGACAATTCGCCGCATTGCACGCACCTCACGCATAGCACTCTATCCTCTCCGCAACACAAATTGTTTCTAAGTATATTTTACACAATTTTCTTTTCGTGTCAATAGACGCAAACAATTGAATACCCATACGAAACACCGCAAGGACAAACAACGTGAAATAAAAAAAACGGCCGTGGAATACGACCGTGAAATACTACCAATATATTGACTTACGCCCCAATCTGCACTTCCACTGTCCGTGTGACGGCTCCTCTCGTACAATTTCCTGAAGAGAGGAGTCTTTCGCAACACGGCGCAACCATCTGCGGCAAGAAAGAAACTGTACTGCCTCCTGAGCATGAAGATACGCATACAACTTCATGAAAAGCATCGGAACGAAGAGCCCCGCCGCACTCCAGAGTCCCCAGCGACAGCGCGTTTCGCAGATATCCGCAAGCGCTTCTTTTTGGAACTCGTTTAAACTCTTGAATACACCCTGAGTGCCAAAGTAGCTGTCCGAAAACTGTTCAAGAAGTTTTTCATACATGACCCGAAAGGAACGCGCGCGATGAAGAAGTATTTCCCGCTTATCTTCTTCCTCTCTCCGCAGAGCCTCCTGCTCCCTTTCTTTCCGACGGCGCTCCTCAAGTTCTCGTTTTTCAACGGCAAGGCGCACCCGCCATTCCTTACGAAGCGTTAATATTTCCTCGCGCGAATTCTGCCGCGCAACACCCGATTCCATTTCTTCGTAAGCCATCAAAACGTTACCTCATGCGGAAATGGCTCGCTACTTTTTTCCGCGATGCGCTTCTTCTCGCGATGTTTCGCAAAAAGAAAGCGAATCGCATTAACCCAGGTAAAATCATAGGCGCAAGAAAAAAATTGTAACAGCCCCACAGCGCAAGCATACAAAATACTCACCATCACACCAAGCCCAAATCCCGCCCATGAAAATGCAACCGTGAGATATGCGGTGCCAAGACACGACGGAACTGCTACGGCACAAATTTTTCTATATGAAGACTTTGTGACCATCTCCTCCAGTGCCACCTTAACGTCTGACGAAAGAGAATTCGAACTACACTTCGTATAGTAATTCAGGAATCTCTGCAAAAGTTCGGAGTAGCGTTCCCTGATGTGCTCTTCCTGCTTACGTTTTTTTATTTCTCGTAGCTTTACAAACGACGCCTCGCGCATCGCCACAATCTTATCAAAAGAGTTTTGCTGAACAATATTCGGCATTGTTTCCTCCTTCTTTTTGGCTCTTATTATGCGACTATGCCGCGACACCACCGCCCCGCACCGGACGGTCCCATCCCCCGAGCGCGTCGCTCAACATGCGATACAACGCCTCACGATTGAACTCTTCACCGATTTTTTCCTCAGAGAACTTCCGTATCTCAACTTCAATTGTTCCTGAAACTGCTTTCTTTCGTATGCGCAGGAGACACGCATCAAGCGGAATCCCGATAAGCGTATCGTTCACGCGATATGCCCACTCTTTTCCGAAGTGATGCCGAAACGCCTTGTCCGAACTCTTCACGCCCCCCGAGACACGGAGCACCATGCCGTCATCCTTCGTTGAAAGGTCGTGGCGGATCATGATATCAAGCTCAAGCGGACGCAGACGGCTCCGCAGACGGCCGCAGGCACACTGAAGCGTCTCGCGCTTCCATACAGCCCAATCACCGCACGAGGAAAGAAGAATTTTTTCCGTGCCTTCGCTCTGCTTCCGCCACCAACCCGCATCGCCAAAAAGAGCCGATACGGACGGGAACCCCGTTCGCTCATCCCACGGAACAAGCGAGGGTGCGGGCGAATCTTTAAGATACGAAACGGCCTTTGCGTGCGCTTCAAGTAGGAGAAGAAACGCGGGCTTCATGAGAGACGACACCCACTTTCCCGCGTCGTGCGCCACGCGGCAATTCCGCACGGCATCAACGAGGGGTTCGAGGCGCGTAAGCGATTCTTCTGCAGTAAGAAACCGGATACGGGAGAGAATATCTTCCCCGGAAGAAACAATGTTGTCCGGTGCTGATGGCATATCGGAAATACTATGCTCCCGCGGATACACGAGCGCATCATCAAAATCAAGACCAACCGCATCATAATCCATGCTCGTTCCTCCGTTTCTGCTTTATCTGCGGTTCCTGAAACAATAGCCGAAGCCGGCCCCGCACACGCCGCCGAGAATATGTCCGAATTGCGACACGTTATCATTGGCCAAAGCATTCATCACCTCATTGCTAAAAAAAAGCGCGCCCACCACAAGAAACGTCACGGGGATTTCCCCCTCGCGGCTATTCGCGAAGGAACTCAAAACAATAAACAGAAAAACTATTCCGCTTGCCCCGACGAGACCCGTCGTGAAAAACATCACATTGATGATGCTGGTCGCGAACGCCGTTATCAACATCATAACGAGTATCATGATTGAACCATACTTCTCCTCAAGCATCGGGCCGAGTAGGAGGATCAGAATAAAATTCGAAGAGAAATGGGTCCAGTCAGCGTGAATCACGATATACGAGAAAAGACGGACATAATCAATCGGCGACCAAAACCGAAAATAGGGAGTTGCCGCAAAGAGCGGAGTAATAATGGTCTTGGACGTCCACATATCTACGACAAGTGCTGTCAGGGCAAGAAGAGAAAACGTAAGAATCACCGGAGCATTGTAGGTCATCCGCAAAGAACGGCTCGACATGGCGCTATCTCCTTTGTTTATCAAGGATCCACAGACATAATCTGAACTTTGTATATTTTATCATAAATACAAATTTTGTCAAATTACCGAACGCGACAACTTCATTACCCTAACTCCCGTAATTTTCTGACGTGGGCAAATTAAAAAGGGCTTCCTAAGAAGCCCCCAAGCTAGTACCTAATCTTTAGATAACTCATCTTTTGTTGTTTTTTCCGACTCCTGTTGCCCCCAAGATGCCGTCAATACCTTTCATAAAAATATATAGGCCCGGAAGCATAATCAGATATCCCAACAGAGATACCAATGGGACTTGAGTAACTCCACTGCCAATAATAGTTATTAGGACGCCCTTACCGATTTTCCACCAATTACTCATTTTTATCATCTTACGGATCTTTTTGTTCCGCCTGTCTTTTTCTGTATTCCTCAATACCTTGGTCAAACCGCGCTTTGAGGCGGCCCGCTTCATGCGCCGCGTCTTCGGCAATGCGCTTTGCGCACTCCACAACCTTACCGCCGCGCTTGCGAAGGAAAAGCGCCCCTCTCCCTTTCGCGTATGCAAGAGCCGCTTTCAAAAGCATCCGTTCCGGAGAGGTCATCAGTCGCGATACCTCCGCAACGATGTACCCCTATTCTCGGAACGATACCGTTTCGTCATCCATCGATACCCGTAGGCGGCGGCACCAACACCAAGTCCGATGGTAGCGATACCCGTTGCAATTCCGACGACAGCCGAGACAACGGGATATATCACGAAATAGGTAACTGCGGCACCGCTCGCAATCACGATTCCTTTGCCGATCTTCTCAGCCGGATCCTTGCCCGAACGAGAACCAAAAAACTTGCTCATTCCGTCACCTCCTTTGTGGTTGCGGTATCCTCCGCACGCTCAATATCCGCACGCTCGACCGCAATAAATTCCGCGTCCACCACCTGCGCATGGGCTTCCGCGCCCGCCACAATGGCTTGTTGCGCGGGTGCCGCGTTCAACGCCCGAAGGCGTCCCGTCACATCCCGATCCATCGCCTGTAATTCTTTCATAAGTTCCGCCCCGGTGATGCGCGACCTATCAAGCACCTCTGCCGCTTGAATGACCGCCATAATCGCTTGGCGGGAATCCTGCACCGTTCGTATGAGAAGATCCCTTGCGACGAATGCGGCGCGTTCGGACTGCGTCATGTTAATTGCAACCTCGCGCATATCAGAGACAACCGGCTCCGTCTTCGCATAGGCCCAGTATTGAAGGAGATAGCGCATGAAGACGTTAATCGTGGTATCACACGCGGCAATGACCGCGCGCTCCGATTTCTCAAACGTTTCAAGAAGCCCCTCAAAGTGCTCCATGAGTTTCGCGGCAAGGGCTTTGCGCTCTTCCGGAGAAGCATTCTCGCTGAAAATGCGCATGATGCCCGCAACCTTGGGGTCTACTTGAAGATTAATGTCTTCTTCCGCAAGCGACTTCAGGACATAATCGAAAAGCTGTTCCTCGTCCCATCCCTCTGCTTTCGCTTGCGCGATCGTACGCGCGATCTCTTTTTGTTCCTCAAGCGTAATTTCCGCGCGATCTTTCAGGAGAAGAATTCCCTCCTGATAATCCAGAAGATGCTCGCGCATCAATTTACCCGCAACGGTAAGCGGACTTGCCTGCTCGTCTATATAGTCGTGGAGACGCCGAATCGGCAATGCCTTTCCGGCACCCCGCAGAATGCGCTGAAGAAATGTTGGCTTCTTTTCCAGAAGCGCAAGCAAATCCTGCGTGGTTTCTTCAAACTGTTCCCGCTTCTCGGTAAGATCCGCAAAAATATCTTTCCATTCGGGTGTTGCCCGGGAATACCGGCGCGGCCGTATTGCTAATGCTCCCATGGTTCCTCCTTTCTTTTTTATTTTTGTAAATCGCCCTTTGGCGAACTAAATAATGTATAGCATATAAGAAAGTGCCTGTCAACCCCGTTAGAAGTTTACGGGGAGGGTTCGATACCCACGATGACGCAAGGCGTAAGCCGCTTCGCTCAAAAACCATTGAAAAGCAGGTCATAATTCGGAACTTCTAACGGGGTCAACCCCATCACGAGTCTGCCCCTTAGGGGATCAATACGAGCCCCACCATCTCGCCTTTCGCATAACCCGCACCGGCACCAGAAGACAACTTAACTTCTGCCACCATTGCGGTCTCTCGTCCTCGCGATTTATTACCGACGCCCACATGGCATGTGTCGTCAAAAGCACCGCAGAAGAAATAATAGCAGTGAAAGTGTGAAGAAAACTCCACGATCCCCAAAGTATCAGAGCATCCGCGGCTCCGCCAATGCACAAACTCTTGAACGCCCTTCGTTTCGCAATAGAACAAAGCGCCAATTTTGTTTCTTCATTCGCACTATACCAAGAATAACCCAGCCGATCACTCGCCCTCTTTATTCCCTTCCCCGCGCTTGTTACGGGAAGCTTCGCCAGAAATCTGCCGAAGGATATCGGAAATTCCGATACACGCTCCTGCGTCGTCTTGAGGGAACGTTTAAACTTTTCGCGGCGACGCAGACGCGCCTCATGTTTTTGTTTGCCGATTTTTTCGAGAATTTCTTCCCGGCGCGCGATTGCGCGCTCCCGTACACTCTGGCGCGCAACGGATGTTTCACCCAACGCATTCGTTCCATCGCTTAGGCGCGCTTCATACCTGAAATCAAATCCGTCAACACTCATGATTTCCAGCCCTCTTTTTCTGCGCCCCGGAGAAACCGGATTTTCTCAAGCCATGTGGGTGTCGCGGGCTCGTCAAATCTTACGAGATGAGCGAGTAGAAAAATCACACCGAACATGGCAAGAAACGGAATTCCGAAACTGGGAAATAGCGATGCAATCCAAGACACCACCCCGACCATCGCCGCATTGCATGACCCGACACGAAGCAGTGACAATCCGCACCAGCGGCGCGCAAGAAATTCAAGGCCGAGAAGTTTATTTTTATCACTTCCGTAGTATGTAATTCCGAATTTTCCCGCGACACGCCGCATGATTTTTTCATATGCTTCCTTCCGGGCCTTTTCTTTCTTCTCCCGTACCGCAAGGGGCCGCTTTCTTTTTTCTTCCAGAAGCCGCGCCTTATTCTGTTCCTTAATTTTTTCGGCCTCGGAAAGCCCTATCTCGCGAATATTTTGACGCGCAACTCCCTGCTCATTTTCCGAAGATACGGAAACAATTGATGCGGGGGTTTCTGCTACTCTTCCCGGAAACCACATAGCCGGTTCCTCCTTAAAAAATGTCAAAAAAACATTCATTATATCTGTAGCACAAATAAAAAAACTAGTCAAGACCCCTGCCCGTAGGCGGGAATTCCTGACTAGTATGTCTTTAGAATCTGATGACGTAGCAACTACTCCGATTTTGGAAGACGCGCTTCCTGTTCCTCGGACCATGCCGCTTGTGTACGTAAAAAACGGCGATGCGTTCCCAGGCTATCAAGCCACACCGTCGCCCATGCCGCAAAAGGTATAAAGAACCCAAAAAAAGTCACCGGATGCAAGAACACCCCGAGAGCACCGGATATTCCTATCGTAACCGCCTCAAAAATCCAAAATCTCCGGATGGGACGCCGCACGCGCTCTGCCACCACCGCGTCAAACGCGCACAGCTCTTCCGAATTCAATCCCCGAAGCTCACGTTCAGAAAAAGAAAAGTAATGTTCGCCAAATCTCTGAAGCATACGCTGATGTTCAATAACAGAATCCTTTTTTACACTGCTTTGCTTCTGCTCTATTGCGCGCGTTTTCATCTCATCAATACGCGCGAGCAGACGCTCCTTTGTATTCTGACACGCGATGGCCGTTGTTTCTTGGCTCATTTTGTATCCTCTTCTTTTGTATACATTCCTATCCGTCGAAGAAAAGCAATTTTTGTCCACCAATTAGGAGAATCCGGAACCTGAGAATTTACGTGAGCAGAAAACCACTGAAAAAGCAAGAGACCCAAAATCCAAAAAATGTGCGCCGGATGGTGTACCCGCGAAAGAAGGCCAATACCTCCGAACACGGCACTAGTGAAAAATCCAACCTTACAAAGACTTTTCCGGCATTCGCGTTTCATCAGAAGAACAAGAGCCTGCTTCTCATCTGAGGTGAAAGAGGATACCCGTTCTTTTTCTATACCGACATTAGCGGCGGTCCATCGTTCTATCGCGGCAAATGACTTTTGAAAACTCTCTTTTCTTTCTGCCCCTCTTTGTATCTGACGCGCGCCCTCTACTTCCCGCAAAATCCTATCGCGCGCTTCAAGCACGATTTCTTTCCGACTTTGCCTGACAATAGCGGTCGTTTCGTGGCTCATTCACTACCTCCTTTCGTTTCATATTTCCTCCCAAAACAAAGAAATGCGATTTTCTCCCACCAATTCGGCAACCCGAAATTTAACGCCTCGGAAGAGAACGCCGAAGAAACAACATTAAGGATAAAGTACAAAGAAAAACGCGCGCTCAAAAAAATAATGGTTGCCGTGCTATACCCCAGTCCCCACAAAATAGCAGGAGCCCCTCCGGTGAGAAATATATTCCAGCAAAGGCTTCGTACACAATAACTCCGTGACAACAAAAAGAGCGCCTCCTTCTCTTCCGGTTTCAGATCATATACTGACCCAAGCCCAAGCTTGTGCGCGATCCGCCGCATGATTTTTGTACAAATTTTCGTGCGGTATTGTTTATGCCGTTCCATTTTCACCCGACGCGCCTTACGAAGAAGCTCTCCGCGTGCTTCAAGCACGATTTCTTTCCGGCTCTGTCTGACAATAGCGTTCGTTTCCTGATTCATTCCGCTCCCCCCTTTTCTGAAGCCAACATATTTAACTGATGCCTAGGCGAAAACACTCTATGCCCGAACATTCCCATAAAAATTCCCGCGGGAATCCCCAAACAATATAAGAAGCTATTCACGACAAGCGCCATTATGAAACCAGAAAACGCTACCGCAAATCCCCCCCACGCCAAAGAATTACTGCAAATAAACTTTATTTTTTCTGAACGAAGAAACTGATTAAATGCTTCCTCGGAAAGCCGAGAAACTTCCCCAAAGACAACCCCCCGAATTAATGCACCGCTTGTTTTATCACGAAACGCATCCGGAAAATGACGGATGAGATAACTCGCGACAAGAGTATTATGGAATCTTTCTTTTGCTTCTCTCTGGCTTTTTTCCATACTGATTCGTGTTTCTTCTGCCCTTCTTTGTGCTTCTTCGGCCTTTCTTTTTTGCTCCGCTTCGCGCCCAGCGACCTGACGCATGAGCATTGATTCATAATAGGTGTTCCGCGCAACGCCGGTAGTTTCTTTCTTTACTTCCGCGGGAAAAGCACTTCCGCCATCCATATCCATAGCCATAATACGTCCCCTTTTTAATTGTGAAACATCTTAAAATAATAAGTAGCACGAAGAAAATTTTGTGTCAAGTAGCTACAAAAAAAGAAAAGCGGCACAATGCCGCTTCGCTATTTCAAATATAATCAATATCCCGAGGGAAAAAACGGGAAGAGAGAACTATTCCCCCGATTCCCGCGGCCACGGTCAGAAAAAATGGTCCGACGGGACATATGCCAAACCACCGGCCGATAACCAATCCGGAAAACATGAGCGAAATGTTTATTCCGACGAGGAAAATGCCAAGCCACATGCGCGCCACTTCAAACCGGCGCAATTTTTCAAATTCTTCCCGGGACAAACGCTGAACCTCTTGGCGAACTTTGACGTATTCAATTGAGCCGCCCGCATCCTTAAAAATATGGGGGAATTTGCGAGTCAGATATGAAGCAACAAATTTTCGTTCTTTCTTTTGACGCGCCCGGATCTTTTGTTCAATTTTCTCTTTTCTTTTTCTTTCTTTTTCTTCCGTCTCTTTTACGACAGCAGTTTGGCGCGCTTCATCTTCCTGCATAGTAAGCGATTCATACCGGGTATTTTGCACGACCTTATCCATCATTCCCTCCTTTCGCGAAAAGAACTAATACATAAATAACATAAGGGCTAGGCTTTTGTCAATACCTCCGCGCCGTCTTTCAAAATGACTACTGAATGTTCAAAATGAGCCGCCAAACTTCCGTCTTTGGTTTTGAGAGTCCAGCCGTCGGGGGCGGCTTTAATGTGATAATCACCAAGGGTTGCCATAGGTTCAATTGCGATAATTTGACCCTCCACAAATTTTTCGCCCGTTCCTTTTTTTCCGAAATTAGGAATCATGGGCTCTTCATGCAATTCCTTTCCAACCCCATGCCCCACCAAATCGCGCACCACGCCAAGGCCGTGCGCCTCCAGGTGCGATTGAATTATGTGTCCTAAATCGCCAAGATGCACACCCACTTTTAACATCGCGATTGCTTTTGCGAGCGACTCTTCGGTAACCCGAAGCAATTTTTCTGCCTCCGCAGAAATTTTTCCAACACCAACCGTAACAGCCATGTCGGTAATAAGACCGTTCTTGCTTGTAGCTTGTAGCTTGGCTAGCCCGGGCGCGGTCGCCCTAGGGTAGCTTGTGGCCGAAACTGGCCAGCGCATGCCTATATCAAGCCCGACAATATCGCCTTCTTTCAAAATTCGCTTCTCCGAAGGAACGCCATGCACAATTTCATCATTGATAGAGACACAAAGTGACGCGGGAAATGCATTTTTTTCGTAGCGCGTTTTGTATCCCTTAAAAACCGGCTCTCCGCCGGCTTTTCTGATTCCTTCCTCGGCAATACGGTCAAGTTCTTTCGTAGTAATTCCCGGCCTTACTGCTTGTTTTACTTCTTCAAGTACGTGCGCCAAGCGCCTGCCACCCTCACGTAGGATATTAAGTTCTTCGTCTGAATGAATAATCATTATACTCGACACCAATACACGAAATCCCCACGAATGTCACGAATACGATTTTTCATTAGTGTCATTCGTGCCCATTCGTGTATTTGTGGCGGGCTTAAAGCCGAAGGGCTTTCTTAATATCCGCCCACACATCCGCAACCGGCTGATTCCCGTTAACCGTAATGAGGCGTTTATGTTTTTTATAATAGGTAATAACCGGCATGACATCTTTTTTGAAAAAACGGAGGCGTTTTACGATTGCCGCTCCTGTATCATCAAATCTGCCCCGGGAAAGTAACCGTCGCATCGTTTCCTCCGGAGTAATAGTAATATACACGGCAAGGGGAAGAGGAAATCCGATAAAACGCAGGACCTCGTCCATTTCTTCTGCCTCGCGGAAGGTACGCGCCGCACCATCAAAAATAATGCTCTCACCCTGCTTCACATTTTTTAAAATAATGCCTTTCCAAATGTATGCCGCGACAAAACCAGGAACCAAGTCGCCCCGCCGCATGATTGCTTGAATCCGGCGCGCTGCCTCAGAATCCCGCTTAACGAATTTTCGCAATAAATAACCCGGCTGCGCATAGTGCGTCCCTCGGCCAAGCGCGCGTCGCAAAAACTGAGCCTGCGTACCCTTGCCGGAACCGGAAGGACCGATAAGAAGAATAACAAATTGTTTTTTCTTTTTCACCCCGTTAGAAGTTTGTCTTTATATAACGAATAATTAATTTCAGACAAACAAAATACTATATAACCCCATTATTTTTTCGCTACAGACTTCTAACGGGGTTCATACTGATTAAAAATGAAAACGGCTGATAATTTCCTTATGCACCGCTTCAGGTTTCGAGGTGCCGTCTATTTCCATAATACCAATTCCGCGCTGCCGCAGAAAATCAAGAACGGGGGCGGTTCGAGTGCGATATTGCATAATTCTATCCGGAATGATATGCGGCTCATCCACGCTTCGCCTCCCGAGCGCGCTACCGCAGACAAAACACGCTATCGCATCAGGCATGGCATCCCACGCGGCAACACGAGCGCAAACGCGGTTTTTACAGATTTTTCTTTTTGAATTCCGCGCGATGGATACTGCTTCGGGAATATCCAAAAAAATAGGGATGAGCGCTTCTTTTCCATACAACTCCTCAAGAAGCGGGGTAATGCCTTCCGCTTCGGGAAGCGTTCTCGGAGAACCGCTAAAAACAATACTCCGTTCTTCCTGCGAAAGTTCGCGGATTCTGCCCCGAACGATCGCTTCAACCCACGAAGGGGTATTTAATACGCCGCTGTCAAAAATCGCGCGTTCTCTTTTAATCACAGGGTCGTCAGGAAACAATGAATCATACAACGTGCGCTCAATCTCTTTTCCGGTGTCAAAATGAAAAAAGCCGAAGCGCTCCACGAGCTTCTCGGCTTGCGTGCCTTTTCCGGAACCCGGAAGGCCAAAGAAGAAGACGACGTTCATACTCGACACCAATACACGAAATTTGCACGAATGACACAAATAAACTTCGCGGCATTCGTGACATTCGTGGTCATTGGTGTATTTGTGGCGAGTTACTCATATTCATACATTACCAACTGCGCCTGAATCTGCTTTACGGTTTCAAGTACAACGGATACCGCGATCAAAAGAGAGGTACCACCAATGGTAAGCGCGCTAATAGAGAATGCCGACTGCACAATAAGCGGCAAAACCGCAATCGCGCCTAAAAAGAGGGCTCCTACCAGCGTGATACGATTTAAAATCCGGTACAAAAACTCCGCGGTCTGTCTTCCGGGACGAATCCCCAAGACAAACCCTCCTTGTTTTTGAATATTATCTGAAATCGCCTGCGGGTCAAAGGTAACAGCCGTGTAAAAGTAGGTAAACACAAACACCATAACAAAATAAACAATGCCGTAGAGCAACTGATTATTAAACATCTGAATGAGAAAGTTAGAAACGCTTTTCAGCACGGGATTTGCCGCGCCCGCGAGAAAGCTTCCAATAAGACCGGGGAATAAAATAATGGATACGGCAAAAATAATCGGAATAACACCGGCTTGATTAATCCGAAGCGGGAGATGGGTGGATACGCCGCCATAGACCCGATTCCCGCGTATGCGTTTCGCGTACTGAATCGGAATATTCCGCTGTGCTTCTCCGATAAGAACGACTCCGACAATAACAATCAACGCTACCAAAAGAAACGCAAGGTACGCGGGAGCCTGCGACGCTTCAAATCCAAAAATCGCCTGCCGGATGCTTGTCGGAAGTCCCGCAACGATACCGGCAAAAATCAAAAGCGAGATGCCGTTGCCGATTCCTTTTTCCGAAATAAGTTCGCCAATCCACATCAAAAAAACAGTACCCGCAGTCGCGATAATCATATTGCCCGCAAACCCATACAAAGAAAGGGGCTGGAGCACTTCTTGACGCACCAAAATAACCAAAAGGCCGTAAGATTGCAAAAGTGCTAAAGGCACGGTGAGGAGCCGCGAGTACTGATTGAATCGCCGCCTCCCCGCTTCTCCCTCTTCCTGATACATTTCTTTGAGACGCGGAAAAATCATAGTCAAAAGCTGCATAATAATGGATCCCGTAATATACGGGCCGACACCGAGCATCGCAAGCGAAAGATTATCCAAAACACCCCCCGAGAAGACGTTGAGAAGCCCGAAAAACTGGTTTCCTTCTATAAAGGAACGAAGACGTTCCGGATCTACCCCCGGCACGGGAATCGCGGCGGATACCCGAAAGAGTGCCAGCATCGCCAGCACAAAAAGAATTTTTTTGCGGAGATCCTGATTTTTAAGAATGAGAATAAACTTCTCTACCATAATAATAACAGATGCGCACAGATAGATTACAGATTATCACAAATCACAGATACGATTCTTTATTTTTTAGTATCATCTGTGATCTGTATCTATCTGTATAAAA
>JAUSFV010000027.1 GCA_030649305.1 bacterium | reverse complement strand
GATTATGCTCGCACGCGTAGCACTTACGGGGCTTGCTGTTTGGCACTTGCATCCATTTGCATTCGCGGGGTCAGTTATTCATTTCGTTCTTGCGATGGATCCTTTTTGGGGTATCATCCCATCGTTTATGCTTGCGTGCATTGTTTTCCCGATTCAATGGTATTACGAAGGAAGGCGAGAGCAATGAAGCGCGTCATTGTGGAAAGCCCGTATGGAAGTACCGATCCGGAAATTATTGAACGCAATATCGCGTATGCGCGGGCGTGCCTTCGGGATTGTATTTTGCGGGGTGAGGCGCCGCTTGTAAGTCATTTGCTACATATGCAAGACGGCGTGCTACGGAACGAGATTCCGTGTGGCACGGAAGCGGGCTTTGTGTTGGGTCAGTGCGCCGATGCATGCGCCGAGAAGACCGTTGTTTATATTGACCTTGGTATTTCTGGCGACATGATCAATGCTATGGAGCGCGCCATAAAAGCGAAGCGCTTGATTGAGTATCGTTCGCTTGGGTCTCCGTGGGTGACAGATGCTTCATGCGAAATCGTTCAACATTAGTAAGTATTGCGCGGCTTTTTAAAAGCCGCTTTTCTTTACACGTCTTTACTTTGATACTTTAAAGTATTAAAGTGACAGAATGCCCCATGTATCCCGTTACAAATTATCCAGAGAACAAATTGAAAAAATAAGTCAACAGTTGGTTGACGTTTCGTTGCGATTTAAAAATTCTGCCGAATTATCCTCTTTTTTTGATGATTTGCTGACGCAAACCGAAAAAATTATGTTGGGAAAGCGCTTCTTAATTGGGTTATTTCTCGAGCGAGGTTATTCCTACGCAAGCATACGAAATATTTTAAAAGTAAGCGACGCAACAATCGGGACAATCAGCGCACAGCTCCACCGGCAGGGCAAGGGTTTTCGATTAGCGTTTGAACGAATCGGACATCAAGAAAAAGTAAATGTACTGCTTAAAAATATAGAGAAACTTTTTTAGCCCATCCCGATTCCAGGCATTGCTCCTCTTGTTGTATTTTTATAGGGGCGATGGGGGATAAATCGGGAAATCGGATTATGAGTTCTTCCACTTCAATACTTTAAAGTATTGAAGTGGAAGCATAGTTTTGGTGGCGTGGCTATATGCGCTTGTATTCATTTGACTCCTTTTTCTTTTTGGACTATCATCTAAAATAGTACACACACATCGGGGGGACGGCATGTCTGAAAAATCGTTGTTGGCAGAATCAATTGGTTCAATCGGCGTAGAGTCAGCATTGGATAACATGCGTATTGTGGTATCTGTTAGGGATTCTTATTATTGGGCTCTTTGTTGTAGTTGTTTGAACACCTCTTTTTGGTGGGTGCCTGGTCATAGCAAAGACAATGAGGTCGTGAACGGCAACATGACGAAACAAAATGGTGAGAAAGCCCTTCTTGTTCAATGTGGAAATTGTCTAGCGGTTCGTATTATGCCTCTTGACGTTATTGTGAGGGTGGAAAAAGCATCTTAAATATTTTTTGTGCCGCACAACTGCCTTGTGCGGCTTTGTTTTGTGCGCATTTGACTTTCTTTTCGGGCTTGGTTACCATAGGAAAAGTTACGTTTTCTACTTTTTTCTACTCACTATTCACTACTTTCTAGCCATGCTCATGCTTCGTTTTCAACGCATTGGCCGCCGCAATGACCCGGCATTCCGGATTGTGGCGACGGAAAAACGCTCAAAACCAAAGAGCGGGTTTTTGGAAATTCTCGGCTCATATCACCCAAAAACCAAAGATACGCAACTAAAAAACGAACGGATTCTTTATTGGCTTTCCAAGGGAGCACAAGCATCAGAAACGGTTCACAATCTTTTGGTGTCAAAAGGAGTGATACAAGGAACAAAAGTTGCGATTAAAATGAATAAGGCGGTGGTAAAGGAGCCGGAGGCGGTAAAAGAAACAAAAGAAGTAGGAGCAGCAAAAGAGCCGGAGGTTGTGAAAGAAGAAGTGGCAAGTACCGTAGAGGAAAAGAAAGAAGAACCGGCTGTTGCATAGTACTGTGGTGAGGACATTCGGCTGAGCTCAGTCGAAGCCCTTGCCGAACCATTGACATTTTTTCCCAATTCAGGTATAATTATTTAGTACAGTAGTAATGCCAATATTCGAGGTCCTTGGAGAGGAGGGGCTAAAACCTCGCGGGTTCGCCCGAGGGGAATACGAATGAGGCGCGTAAAAAGGGTCGAACTACTGAAAGTTTGTATGAAAGACGAGTAGTATCTGAAGGATGCATGCAATCGCTTATGCGAGAAACCGCATCGTCGGATAGTACGCGAGACAATGGCAAAATACCAAGATGCAGAGTTTTTGGAGTATGTCATCAAGGCTTTGGTTGATAATCCGTCCGCCGTCAAAGTTGACCGCAAGGTTGACGAAATGGGAGTTCTTTTGACTCTCGTGGTTGACGCCGCGGATATGGGAAAAATTATCGGCCGCATGGGTAATACCGCAAAGGCTGTTCGTTCGCTTCTTCGCGTGGTGGGTATGAAAAATAACGCCCGCGTGAATTTGAAGATTGAAGAGCCGGAGGGAGGCCGCGGTCCGAGAACGGCACCGAGCATGGAGCGCCGGACTTCGGTAGACGAAGTGGTTGATGATTTAAAGCTCTAATTTTTTGAAATCAAATCAAAAATCCGCATGCCGCGGATTTTTGATTTGTCGCAATGAACATGTAGCTCTCCGACCGTAAGTCGGAGCAAGCTCCAGTTCACCCCATGAGATGCCCCATTAGATAGAAACAAAGACAGCAGAAACACGTATTGACTAACCAGCGCCATTCAAAGTTTTACATACATCAGCAATGTTTATCTAACGGGGCTATCTCACGGGGTATTTGTTTGTAAGCCAATCGGACTTCGCTTTGCGGCTCGCCCTCTTGGACAAACAAATAAAAACCGCGCTATGATGAAGACGCGGTATCTGTTTGTTTTTGTTTAGTCCTTTCTTCTCTCATTTGTTTTACGAATACGGTAAGAGATTTCATTTCGGTGACACTTAACGCATTCGTCTTTAATTCACTCATTAATTGGTAAAGCAGAAAACGTTCCACAGTAGACAGCCCGTCGGGTAGGGGTACGCCCGCTACTTCTATAGATTCCGTGCATTTGTCTAATTGTGTTCTACATTTTTCAACGAGCATTTATTTGCCTCCTTTTGACTTCGCTTCTTTTTTGCTGGGAAATTCTAGCATATTTATGCTAGCAAATTACTAAAAATATGTCAAGTAGAATTATTTTTGATATTCTTATCCCGATTTCTCAAAATTTTTGGCAAGAAATTTTAGAGAAATCGAGGACCCGCGATTTTGTAGCTTCGCAAAGCGTAGACAAAATCGGGGCAATTTTTCCCCTATGAAATTTGATATCATTACTATATTTCCAGAGGCATTTAAATCATATTTAGATGCTTCCATGATAAAACGCGGGCAGGTAAAAAAGCTCGTAGATATTCGTGTACACGATTTGCGGAAATTTGTGCGTGATAGGCGTAAAAAAGTTGACGATAGGCCGTACGGAGGAGGACCCGGAATGGTGCTCAAAATCGAACCAATTATTCGTGCACTCAATTCAATCGTTAAACTACAAGCTACTAGCTACAAGCTAAAAACTAGAATAATCTTATTTGCGGCGGGCGGAAAACAATTCAACGCGGCAATGGCTTCCGATTTTGCAAAAAAATACGACCGCATCATTATGATTGCGGGGCATTATGAGGGTGTGGATGCTCGTCTTCAAAAAGTGCTTCATGTTTCAGGCTTCATGCTTCAGGAGATATCCATCGGTCCCTACGTTTTAACCGGCGGCGAACTTCCCGCCATGGTTTTGGTTGATGCTGTGTCGCGTCATATCCCCGGGTTTCTTGGCAAAGAAGCATCGCTTGAAGAAAAGCGCTATGGTGTCGGGGTTCCTGTATACACGCGTCCCGAAGTTTTTATCTATCGTGGTAAAAAATATTCAGTACCGAAACTTTTACTCTCGGGCAATCATGCTATAATTGAAAAATGGCGGAGAAAACAGGCGAAGAAAAATCAATAATTGGCTTCACCATATTGGAACTCCTCGTGGTGATTGCGATTATTGCGCTTATTGCTTCAATTGCGGTGGCAAGTTTAAATAGCGCGCGTCAAAAAGCGCGCGACGCGCGGCGGGTGGGCGATTTGAGTGAGCTTCGAAAGGCAATTGAGCTGTATGTTACGGCAATCGGACATCTTCCTGGGTCATCGGGTCCGGGCAATTGTAATGGGAACAACGGATGTAATTCTACGCAGGCACAGCCATGGATTCCCGGCTTGACTGATGAATATATCAGCCAAGTTTCGGTTGACCCCATTAATAGCGCAACGCTCCGGTACCGGTATCGTTCATCAGATGGGGACGAGTATGAATTGGACGCGCCGGCGGAGACTGATTATCATTTTGCGGAGAATGACGGGGGAAACCGTAATACGTGTCCGAGTAGTGCCAATTGCCGTTACGAAATCGGCACGGATTTGACTAAGTTGCGGGACGGGCCGTAGCATATTTATAATCCTATTGACCCCGCACTGAAAAATGATATGATGTTTCTTGTGCCTAAGGAGGTATTGTTATGCCCCGAAAATGCTTTTTACAAGGCCCTAAAGATTGCCATGGAAACATAGACGGCACTATATCATTTTCTAGTGACGGGGTTGACAGGTTTTCAAGTATCGCTATAATGGGTATTGTTATGGACAAACATCTCGTGGGTCCATCAAGGGGCTAAAAAAGCTTCGAATGGGCTTACAATTGAAAACGAGTTGCGGTTTTTGAGCAGTTGTCAGGCCGGCTTAGCCGGTTTGCTCGGAAACAAACGACCACGCGAGCGCCTTTACAGGAATTCGCGTGGTTGTTTATTTGATTTTTTTCTGGACGGAATGAACATTGAAAATTAAACAAACAACTGAAAAGAATGTTTTTTCAGTTGTTCCGATCTAAGGTCTGCCTTTTGGCAGACAATCTATTGAGAATTTGATCCTGGTTCAGGATGAACGCTGGCGGCGTGGATAAGGCATGCAAGTCGTGCGGACGCAGCAGCCAGCTTCTTGCTTCTAGCTACTTGCTCGTTTAGGATATTCTATATGGCATTTCGTTTCAGAAAATTTAGAGTATACCACGATGCGATTGAGTTCCATCGCTTTGTGGTTAAGCTTACGAAGAAATTTCCCACTGATTTTGATTATCTCAGAAAACAAATTCGGAGAGCCTCGCTTTCTGTGATTTTGAATATCGCAGAGGGGTCTGCAAAAAACTCCGATAAAGATTTCAGGAGATATATTGGAAATTCATTAGGATCCATAAACGAAGCATTAGCGGGTTGCGAAGTCGCGCTTTTAGAAAATTTAATTTCGACAGAGGAATTTTCTCTTATAGAGAAAAAGGCCGAATATATTACTAATCAGTTGGGTAGTTTGTCGAAAAAACTTAAATTAAGCTAGAAGCTGGCGGCAAGAAGCTGGTAGCTGCGTTAGCGGCGAACGAGTTAGTATTACCTTGGAATCTACCTTGAAGACGGGAATAATCCGCCGAAAGGCGGACTAATACCCGATAGTCTCGTGCTTCACTTTTGTGAAGCACGCGCGGAATGTCGCAGACATGACGCTGACAGTCGCAGAAATTTCTGCGTTGTTCTGCGTATAGTCTGCGTTGTCTGCGCGTGCCTTGCAGTAGCGAGGCACGAGTAAAGGCGCAAGCCGTTTCAAGAGGAGCCTCGGTCCTATCAGCTAGTTGGTGAGGTAACGGCTCACCAAGGCTATGACGGGTAGGGGGGGTGAGAGCCTGATCCCCAACGACGAAACTGAGATACGGTTCGTACACCTACGGGTGGCTGCAGTCGAGAATATTCGACAATGGGCGAAAGCCTGATCGAGCGACGCCGCGTGCAGGAAGAAGGCCCTCGGGTCGTAAACTGCTTTTACGGGGGAGGAACGCAAGTGACTGTACCCCGAGAATAAGGCGCAGCAAACTTCGTGCCAGCAGCTGCGGTAATACGAAGGCGCCGAGCGTTATCCGGATTTATTGGGCGTAAAGGGTCTCCAGGCGGTTTTGTTAGTCCGATGTTAAATCCTTCTGCTCAACGGAAGGGATGCATTGGAAACGGCAAAACTTGAGACAGGGAGAGGTAAGCGGAACTCACGGTGTAGGGGTGAAATCCGTTGATATCGTGGGGAACACCGAAGGCGAAGGCAGCTTACTGGTCCTGTTCTGACGCTCATGGGACGAAAGCGTGGGGAGCGAATAGGATTGACACTCGCGTTTTTGCTGTGAAATTTTTCAGCTT
>JAUSFV010000014.1 GCA_030649305.1 bacterium | reverse complement strand
AAGGAATTGGAAAAAGCCGATCGGGTGATCGGTTTTAATATTTTTAATTTTGATTTGCCCGTTTTGCAACCGTATATGGGGCGCTTGGCACTTAACACCCTACCCGCGCTGGATATTTTTGATGACGTTACGGCAAAATTGGGGCATCGTATTTCCTTGGATGCGCTTTCTAAAGCCACGCTTGGCGCGCAAAAATCAGGGCACGGCCTTGAGGCATTGCAATGGTTCCGGGAGGGGAGGATTCAGGAAGTGAAAGATTACTGCCTGAAAGACGTTGAGTTGACCCGGGATTTGTATGAGTTCGGTAAAAAAAATGGGCATCTTTTGTTTGATTCCATTGTGGACGGCGCGCGCCACGCGGTTGCGGTTGAATGGGGGAAAACATTTTCTATGCCGCTTGCAAAAATACTTGATGAGGCGTTTCGCAATCGCAAACGCATTGAAATTTCTTATATTTCAAGCGAGGCGCGGGGTACTCCCGATTTCAAAAATGTACGCGAGGTTGATATTTATTCCATCGGCAAAGATGAAATTTCAGGATACTGCCATCTGCGCCAAGCCCTTCGCAAGTTTAAACTTGGTCGGATACAAGACGCGCGCGTATTGGAAACTTCGTATCAGATGCCGGGGGATAGTCAAGCAACACTTTTTTGAAAAACCCGACACTAATACACCAATAGGCACGAATGTCACGAATAGAGAATCGGAAAATATTATTTGTGTCATTCGTGAGAATTTCGTGTATTTGTGGCGAGTCCTATGTTTAATAGTCTGTACAAAGGTACTCTTTCCCTTGAACAAGTGATTGAAGAAATCGCCGATTTTGTGACGTTGAAATCGGGACGGACGTATCAAATTATCGTGGGAAGCGATTCGTCATCCCACGACCCCGTATCGCTCGTAACCGCTATTACGATTTGGCGCGTGGGGAACGGGGCGATTCATTTTTGGATGAAGGGTGACCCAAAAAGTTACGCAACGCTTCGTGATAGAATTTATGGTGAAACCATCGCGTCGGTAACATTGGCACAGGAATTACGGGGCCGCTTGAAAGAGCGCTTGGGCGAGGAAATATTTTGGAACGACCAGATTCATATTGATGTGGGCGAGCGTGGACCGACGAAAGAATTTATTGATGCTGTGGTCGGTATGGTGAAGGGTTTTGGGTTTGAGGCGGTTATTAAGCCGTACTCGTTCGGGGCGTCGGTCGTCGCCGATCGCCACACGTAACTAATGGCTAATCTCTAGTCACTAATCACTCGGATAAAGTCGCCGGAGGGCGGCTATTTACTTTTGAGAGAAGATGCGCAACAAATAGGGCAATATGATTTGTTCTTTGAGGTGTGTACATGAAAAAAATTCTGATTGTTTTTGCGGTAGTAAGCGTGTTCGGTATATTGTGCTTTTCGGATAATGCGTTGGCGAAAATGAGGAGAATTAAAAAATTGCGACCCGCGGTTTCGTTAAAAGCCAGCCCCGAATCGCTTGCGTTGCAGAATAGGGTTATTGATGCGTATGAACTTCCGCGCATAAGCGACAGAAAAGAATTGGCGCGTCATCTTCCGGAGCATTTTTTCGTGAGGGTTTCGTCTTCCTATCTTGAAATGAGCGATGAGGTTGGGGGATATGCGACTCTTCCTACGCGTGATTTCATTTTGAAATTGGGCGAAGATTTTTTTGTTATATTCAAGCGCAAATTGAAAGTTACCTCCCTGCTTCGTACCGTAGAAGATCAGCAAAAAATTGTGGATCGCGGCCAGAGCATTGCCGACGGTTTCGTTCCGGAATCGCAATCGTCGCATCTTGCGGGTGTTGCGATTGATATTTCTAAGAAACCTCTTTCTCCGCGAGAACGACGGTGGCTTGCGGGAAAACTACTTGCTTATAAAAAAGCAGGAAAGATTGAGGCGATTGAGGAAATGTGGAATAACGCGTTTCATATTATGGTCTGTCCGAACTGGCAGGCGGGGAGATGTTTTTAGGCGCCGATTACGGCGCCTTTTCTGCGTCTATAACGAACCATTGACTTTTTTATTATTTTAGTGTATAATTAAGTTATAGAGTGAAGTTCTTTTTATGTGCCTTTCTCTGCGGAAACGGGGCTCTACCGACCCTCCTCGGCACGAGGGCCGTAAGGCCCTTGGGGCCCCATTTCCGGAGAGAAGGGCTCGTAGCTCAGTTGGCAGAGCTCCTCCCTTTTAAGGAGGATGTCGGGGGTTCAAATCCTCCCGGGCCCACCAATTTCAGGGGAGAATTGAAATATAAAAAAGGAGGAGCCGATGTTTTGGGGTGTTGTAACGGGGCTTTTGCTTTTTCCGTGGATATTAACGGGTGCTGTGGTAGTTGGTTCGGTTAGGGAATTCAGGCGCCGTCGCGCGAAGAACGCGAAGAAAAAGAAGGAGGAGGTGAAATGAAAAAACAAAGAGTAGTACGGAAAAAGGTTGTGGCGGCATTCTCGTCCCCGCCACGTACGCGGGGGGTGTTTGTTAACAGTCAATTCATGCTCCTTTCCGAGATTCGCGACCTGAATCGTCGGGTTACGGACGACCCGCGCTCGGTGAGGTAGAGGGCCATGACCTTTCGGCGAGCGTTTTTGTATGGGGTGCTGACCTACACAGGGATGTTTCTGGTTGTCACGGGGCTCGTGAGGCTCGCGGTGATGTCGAGCTAAGAAATCGCCGATTCGGTTTCGTTCAAATCGAACCGAGTCGGCACTCTTTCAGAGTTCGTATGCAAGTATCGTGCGGCATCTGAAAGCGTATACCATAATAAAATTCTTTCGGGATTCCCGAAAGAATTTTGTTTTTGGCCGTGGTATAATACAAGTATGCCGAAGAAATTAAACAAAGAATATTATCAAAAGGGCCTGCGGACAATCGTGCGGTATTTGAAGCCCCACAAGCGCGAGATTACGATACTCGCTTTTTTGAGTTTTGTTTCCGCGGCTGGCGGCGCGGTTGTGCCGTATCTTGGCGGTATGCTTTTTGACGCAATTCTCGGAACACAAACATCGTTTCCAATGTTTTTTTACGGTGTTTCTCCGTTCGCCGTGATTCTCGGCGTATGGCTTTTTGCGAATATCCTTGAGGCCGTTGCGGGATATTTTAAGCGAAATCATCAGGAGCGGCTTGGCGCGATTCTTGAGGCGGATTATATTGTGCGGGGATTTTCAAAGCTTTTACTATTCCCTCTTTCTTTTCACAAGCAGTATAAAATCGGTGAAATCACGGATCGGGTGCGGCGCGCATCCGGGTGGCTTGAATCGATTGTAAATCGGGTCTTGGTTGATTTAGCCCCGCAGTTTTTTAGTATTATCATCGCAATTTTTATTACGTTTTCTATAAAACCCGTGTTGGCACTTTTGCTTCTCGTGGCGGTTGGTGTATACGCGGTGCTTCTGGTAAGAATAGCGCCAAGACTTTCGCACACCTCTCGCGCAATGCATCGCGCATACTCCCGCGCGTATGGCGATGCGCACGATACGGTGTTGAATGTCCAAGCTGTGAAGCAGGCAACGGCCGAGGAGTATGAGCGAAAAAAGTTGTTTCGAAATTTTCATCTGCGCGCCGCGCGCCTCTGGGCGGGATACATCCGGCTTTCTACCAACTTAGACGGAGCTCAGCGCTGTATTGTCATCATCACCCAATTTTCTTTATTTTCGATTTCGCTCTATTTTATTCGGAATGGCGAGATGACCATCGGACAATTAGTCGCGTTTAACGGATATGCGGCCCTGCTCTTCGGCCCCTTTGTCGTGTTGGGAAGAAACTGGGACGTGATTCAAAACGGCCTTGTTGCGATTGAGCGATCTGAGGAAATTTTGTCGCGTCCGGAAGAAGAATACGCACCCGAGGGAGCAACTATTCTTTCTGAAATATATGGTGCCGTTGAATTTCAGCGTGTTGGATTCCGTTACGGCAAGAAACAAAACGAAGTATTGAAACATATTTCGTTTCGGGTCCGGCCTGGCACGAGCGTGGCACTTGTCGGCGAATCGGGGGTCGGGAAGACCACCTTGATTGAGCTTATCTCCTTGTATCATCGTCCCACGTCGGGCCGCGTCTTGATTGACGGGCATGACGCGACGACGCTTGACCTCCGCGCGCTTCGTGAAACAATCGCGGTCGTACCGCAGGAAATTTTACTTTTCAACGATACGGTGAAAAATAATATCCGCTATGGTCGTTTCGGCGCGGCTGATGAAGAGGTGAGAGAAGCGGCGCAGATGGCCCACGCGGATGAATTTATTGCATCGTTTCCCAAAAAATATGAACAAATGGTGGGGGAGCGCGGCATTAAGCTCTCGGTTGGCCAAAAACAGCGCATTGCAATTGCCCGCGCAATTTTGCGAAACCCGCGGATTTTGATATTAGATGAGCCGACATCCGCGCTTGATGCACAATCAGAAAAATTCATTTCGGAGTCGCTGAAAACCCTGATGCAGGGGCGCACGACATTTATTATCGCGCATCGCCTTTCTACTGTGCGAAACGCCGATATGATTTTGGTGTTGCAAAAAGGAAAGGCCGTTGAGGCGGGTTCGCATAATGCGTTGATAAAAAAGCGCGGGGGTGTCTACCGGAAATTGTATGAATTGCAAATTGGTCTTGTATAACAAAAACACTCCGCGTATCTGCGGAGTATTTTTGATTTTTGCCCTCGACAGGAATCGAACCTGTACTTCTCCCTTCGGAGGGGAGTATTGTATCCATTCAATTACGAGGGCGCCATTCTTATATTCATTACAAACATTACAAATTTTCTGTTCTTAATGTCAAATTTATATATTTTCTCATATTCTCATTCGCGCGCCTGTCCGCCTCTGGTGGAAATGAGAATATGAGAAAATGGGGGGGTGCGGGAATGGGAAAAAGAAAAACCACTCTCGATCTCGGTCGGAGTGGCTTTGGTGATGTGATGCTTCCGTTTCCTGGGCGTTTGTCCGGGGCTCCGATCGTGATCGGAGCGCCTTCCTCTCGGCCAGTACTTATGAAAGCAGATTTTGTTATTGTTTTTATCCTTCTCCACCGAGTTCTTGGTGGGGTGGAGTGTCGTGTGCTACTTTTTGTTCTACTGATGGCGCGGGTTCAGCGGGCGCGGGTGTAATCTGATTTATTTTTCCCCAGAGATAATTATTCCAGTTTTCAAGCGGAACGCCTCGAAGGTCAGGGTTTTGCCTCAAAAGTTCTTGCAAATTCTTTAATTTTTTTATATTACCCGCTTCACTCCCTGGTCCGCGCGGAACTACGATCGCACCCCACTCAAGCAGTTCGTCTATTTCTTGCCCGCTTTTTTTAAGAAGGGCTGCTTTGATTTCGTTCAGCGAGAGCGGTTTTTGCGCATCGGTATTTTCTTGAGTCACGCCTGTTTCTTTTGGCTTGCGGCCCGTCGAGAGCCGGGCAATCGTAATAAACATAATGGTCATTACTGTGAGTAGCATCCACGCTATCGTTTTCACATCTTTTAAATCTTTTTTTGCTTTTGTGGACACCGCTTTTTCCGGGGCAACCGCCGCTTGCACTATTACTGGCACTAATACTCTTACCTCTTCCGCGTAGTATGCTTGAAGATTCAGCTTTTGTCCGACTAAGATATGGTTTGGATTTTTGATGCTATTTAGTTTTACAATCTCACCAACCGACATTTTGTATGTCTTGGAGCTGTGGCGTCGCGCGATATCCGTAAGATTGTCGCCATACCTCACATGGTACGTTATGGGGGTGAAGTTGCTTGTGGCGGGATTTGTATCGGTTGTCAGAGTTTCCGGTTTGTTTATTCTTACATTCGTCACAATACTTGTGGAATCGGTTATGACTGCGGTTGGTTCGACGGCTATTTGGGCTGCGGCTGCTACGGACTGACTTACACACGCGGGATTCCGACTCACCAAAAAAAGCGCGACAAATCCAAAGAAAGCACCGTATTTTGCGATTTTCTTCATTTTCTCTTCTCCCTTTTGTGAAAGATCATTTTGTGTCGAGTTTACGACAGGTAGTCAAAAGGTAGCATGGCTACGCAAAATAAGTCAAGACCTTGCCCCCACACCAAAATTTTGTGAGGGGGCTTGCGGAATTCTTTCTATTTTATTATCGTAAAACCATGTCTTCTCACGACCGAAAATTTTATACCTCAGAGTCAGTAACCGAGGGGCATCCGGATAAGATGGCTGACCAGATTTCAGACGGCATTTTGGACGCGATTTTAGCGCAAGACCCCTATGGTCGCGTTGCGGTGGAAACGCTTCTTACGAATGGTCTTTGTGTGGTTGCGGGCGAGGTGACGACGAATGCGTATATTGAAATTCCTCGGGTGGTGCGTGGCATCATCCGTGATATTGGTTATACAGACGCATCCTACGGGTTTGATTACGCGACGTGTGGATTGGTTGTGGCAATTCAGGGGCAATCCGCGGATATTGCCAAGGGCGTTTCGCAATACCGGAAAGAAAAACCGGAAAACGTCGGCGCGGGGGACCAGGGCATGATGTATGGATTTGCAACGGATGAAACAAAAGAACTCATGCCGCTTCCGATTATGTTGGCGCATCGCCTAACACGCCGTCTTGCCGAAGTGCGTAAAAAAGGAATTTTGCCGTATGTGCGTCCTGATGGAAAATCGCAAGTTACAGTTGAGTATGAGGATGGGAAACCAAAACGCATTGAGGCGGTTTTGGTCTCAGCACAGCATTCTGAAAAAGTATCTTCGGAAAAAATGCGACGCGATATTATCCGCGAAGTGACGAAAAAAGTTATCCCGGCGCGCTTGATTGACCGCGACACGAAATTTTTGGTAAATCCGACCGGGCGTTTTGTTATCGGCGGACCGCAAGCGGATACGGGGCTTACGGGCAGAAAAATTATTGTGGATACCTATGGCGGGTTAGCACCGCACGGCGGAGGCGCATTCTCCGGCAAAGACCCGACAAAAGTTGACCGTTCTGCGGCATACGCTGCGCGCTGGGTCGCAAAGCATATTGTGGCATCGGGGGCGGCGAAAAAAGCGGAAGTGAAAGTGGCGTATGCGATTGGCGTGCCGGAACCGCTTGCGGTCAATATTAATACATTTGGTACGGGCAGGGTTTCCGATACAAAAATCCGCGACGCGGTTTTGAAAACGTTTGACTTGCGTCCCGGTATGATTATTAAAGCGCTTGATTTGCGCCGTCCGATTTATAAACAAGTTGCCACGTACGGCCATTTTGGCAGAACCGATGTACATGTGCCGTGGGAGAAGCTTTCAAAACTCGTGGTATTCAAGAAACATCTTGTCTTGAAATGAATGGTGATATTTTTCACATTCAGAAAAATGTAGCTATATTTGCTATACCCCCCTATTTATTCTTTGATGGTCGGGTACGAGTATGCCCCGCACATGGCCAGCCCTGATTTATAAATTGCTTGTGCCAGACATTACACAAATATATAAAATGGCATCGCATTTATAGCTACATTTTTAAGTTTGGCGGATTTGTGAATAGTCAGCATAGTCAGTCTTGCAAATTTTTTTTCTTGTGATACGATGGGCTGGATTCGCTATAACAGCGGGTCAATTTCCAAAAAGGAGGAATCCTATGCGATATATGTGGTATGGAATCGCCTGGGTACTTGTTCTTTCGATTTTTGTTAGCCCCGCGTTTGCAAGGACGCCAGTTTTAGAACCCGAATTGCCCGAGGGTTATACATCATGGATGAAGGTTGTAGAGAGAGCGTGCGAGCTCGCCCCCGATAAGAAGCTTGCTACGACGTTTTGGGCGGCTCCAGCCGATCCTCAGATGGTGCTACTCCTTATGTCATTAAATGGCAAACGATTTTTGCAGACAAACATGGTGTTGGTGGGGGGCGTTCCTATCGGAGCGCACAATCATCTTTTTACCAAAGAGAAGGGCTGGCTCTTATACGACCTTTCAAAGCCAGAGGAAGATGATTGGGCAATAGAGGACATGTTGAAAGAATTGGGAGTAAGCAAAGAAGAATATAAAAAGAAGTGTGGTAACGCGTCGTAAAATAATTTTGGGCGGTTTGCAAAAACCGCTTTTTTATTTATTCGTGAATTCGTGTTATCTTGGGAGTATGGAGAAAACTTCCATTTCATTTTATGGCGGCGCACAAGAGGTCACGGGAGCGTGTTATCTTCTGGAAGCGGCGGGTAAAAAAATCCTTATTGATTGCGGTCTGTTTCAAGGTTCGCGTTTTGCCGATGAGAAAAATAAAGAGCCGTTTCCGTTTGATCCGAAAAAAATTGACGCACTCGTGGTAACCCACGGGCACATTGATCATATCGGGCGGATTCCGAAATTATACCGCGACGGGTTTCGGGGCCCGATTTATGCGACGCGCGCGACCTGCGACCTAATGGAGGTGATGCTGGAAGACGCCTTTTTTCTTATGTCCAAGGAATGCCGTGACCATCAGGAGGAATGCCTGTATTTTGAGGAACATTTTCGGGGGGTGAAAGAGCTTTTTCGTCCGGTTGAATATTACCAGACGATTACGCTTTCCGACGAACTCTCTTTTTCGCTTCTAAACGCAGGGCATATTTTGGGTTCAAGTTTCGCGCGTTTTGTCTCGGACGGAAAAATAATTCTTTTTACGGGTGACGTGGGGGCGCGCGCATCAGTGCTTCTACCACCGCATGATGAAGTGCGCGACGCGAATGTGCTTGTGATTGAATCGGCTTATGGCAATCGGACGCATAAGCATATCGCGGAGAAAACACTTTTATTTGAACGCGCGCTTGAAGATATCGTGCGGAAAAAAGGAACGCTTTTGATTCCGGTATTCGCGACCGAGCGGACCCAGGATATTTTGTACGAAATTAATGAGATGCTTGAATTCCGGCGCATACCGCCGATGCCGGTATTTTTAGATTCGCCCCTTGCGATTAAAGTTACCGAGGTGTTTAAGCGTCACACAATGTTTTATACCGATAAAATTAAAGAAGAGTTGCGGACGCATAAGCACCTGTTTGATTTTAAACATCTTACGTTTAGCGAAACCAAAGAGGATTCAAAAAAAATTAACGACGTGCCGCCGCCCAAAGTCGTACTTGCGGGTTCTGGCATGATGACGGGCGGAAGAATTTTACATCACGCCATGCGCTATCTTCGCGACCCGAACAGTATTTTGTTGATTGTTGGGTGGCAGGCGGCGGGGTCGCTCGGGCGACGGCTTCTTGATCATGCAACGGATGTAAAAATTCGCGGAGAAATCGTTCCGGTTCGCGCGGAAATTCGCGTGATTGACGGGTACTCGGCGCATGCGGACCAGGATGAGCTTCTTGCGTTTGTTGCGCACACACGCGACAGTCTGAAAAAAGTATTTGTCGTGCAGGGCGAGGCAGACGCGGCGATGCATCTAACCGAGACCATTCAGGATCAGTACGGTATTGAAGCGCATGCGCCGAGGTTCGGGGAGAAATTTGATTTGTGATTTAAGATTTACGATTTAAGATTTATAAATTTGAAAAAGAAAAAAGCCGACGGAAGGAGCATGTCCTAAGTCGGCGAAAGATCGGATAGCTATTCTACTACAACCGTAGTTCCTCTCCCGAATTTTCCATGATTCCATCCGCCGCCCTGTACATCTTGTGGGTTACGGATATGAATTTCTAAACATCCCCAGCTTGGGTATGGGCTACACCCGGTATAGTGACGGACCCACGGATTTTTCGAAGGAAGGAGGTCGGTGAAAATTTTTACAAGATTTCTATCCACGCCTATCGTTTTGATCTCGAGTTCGCCCGGTGTTTTTTCGTTTTTGATAAAGAACGTGTAATGTCCGGGTTCGTGCATGAAGATTCTCACGACGTTTTCTATCTTGTAGTCGAATTTGTCGTCAGCAACGCACCCCGCTACAAAAGTCGAGATACACAATGCGGCAAGAAGAGTTGTTAAGGTTCGTTTTTGCATGACCCCCGCTCCTTTGTTTTGGATTTCACAGCTATTTCAATATAGCAAATTTTTAACATAATGTCAATAGTTTGGGTTTTGTCCGTTTTAATCTATAATTAGATTATCGTTTTCATGAACCTAAACTTTTCGTCTAACACCTAACACCTAACACCTAACACCTAACACCTAGTTTATGCCCCCACAACACAGCCATCTAAAATTTAAAATTTGCGTATCGGGTGCCGCGAAAACCGGCCATTGTGCCCCTGACGCGTTGGAGAAGACCAAAGAACTTGGGCGTCAAATTATTGAGCAGGGCGCGGTACTCGTGACGGGTGCCACAACCGGCGAGCCCTATTGGGCGGCAATCGGCGCAAAAGAATCAAACGGGTTTGTTGTTGGTATTTCTCCCGCGCGCTCGGAACGGGAGCACGTTGAGAAATACGAGCTTCCTCTTGATTATCACGACATCATTGTCTATACGGGATTTGGCTATTCGGGGAGAAATCTTTTACTTACGCGGGCATCGGATGCGGTGGTTATTTCTTGCGGCAGGATGGGAACGCTGAACGAGTTTACGATTGCCTTTGAAGACAAAAAACCCATTGGGGTGCTTATCGGTACCGGCGGTATTGCGGATGAGTTGCAAACTATTGTGGAGAAATCGCACCGCGGGGAAGAAGGAAAGATTGTGTACGACTCTGATCCGAAAATGCTTGTTAAAAAAATTATCGAGATGATTAAGAAGGAGAAGATTGTAGAAGTATAAGATGAGAAAGTAGAAAGTAGTGAGTAGAAAGTAGAAGCGATGAAGATTCGGGTAATTCTACATTCTATTTTCTACATTCTAAATTCTTATTACTATGGAAGAAACAATCGGCAAGGTCATTCATTACTACGACCGAGCGGAAGTTGCCATTATTAAGGTTGCTCAGGGCGGATTCAAAGTTGGCGATACGCTCCATTTTAAGGGCGCACATACGGATTATGAAGAGGCAATTTCTTCAATGCAGTTAGACCACAAACCGCATGATGCCGCGCGCGCGGGAGAAGAAGTTGCGGTGAAGGTGGGGCAGAAAGTGCGGGAGGGGGACGCGGTATACAAAAAAGCATAATTGAGAAAATAGAAAGTAGTGAGTAGAAAGTAGAATCGACGGCGTATTCGCATTATTCTACGTTCCGCCTTCTACATTCTAAACTCTTCTTAGTATGGAAATTGTAGGCAGGGTAACTCACTATTACGACAGCGCGCGGCTCGCGGTTATTAAGGTTGAGCGGGACGGGTTTAAAATCGGCGATACGATTGTGATTGAGGGCAAAACTAGCGAAGTGGAACAAGTTGTAAAATTTATGCAATTAGACGGGGACCAAAAACCCCACGAAGTTGCGCGCGCGGGCGAGACGGTTCGGGTGAGGGTGGATGATCGGGGGGTGCGGGAGGGAGACGTCATCTTTAAAAAAGGGTAGCGCCGTCAGTATGTGTTTCTACGGAATTTCTAATTTCTAATTGACCTAATAAAACCCCAAATTCCAATAGAAGCCATTTTGGGTATTGGGTATTGATTAGAAATTAGGTCAATTAGGGTAATTAGTCATTTGAGAAATGTTTAACCCCGAAACAATTCATATTTTTTATCAGCTCTTTCTCGCCTTCTTCCTGGGCGCGCTTCTTGGATTTGAGCGCGAATGGCGGCGGAAAGCCGCGGGGCTTCGTACGTATTCATTGGTAGCACTCGGGGCGTGTCTTTTTACGATTATTTCTATATACGGCTTTCGGGGAATGGGCGCGCAGGGCCTTGACCCTTCGCGTATTGCGTCACAAGTAGTTGTGGGTATCGGGTTTATCGGGGCTGGCGTTATTTTTTCAAAGGGGGATGCGGTTCGGGGCTTAACAACCGCGGCGGGTCTTTGGCTTTCTGCCGCAATTGGCGTTGCAGTTGGAACAGAACTCTACGCGCCCGCGTATTTTGCAACCGGCCTTGGTATTTTTATTCTCGCCATTCTTCGATGGTCGGAAACCATCTTGCATAAAGGAAAAAAAGACACCGATGAGGGCATTTAATTCAAAATTCATTCAGGCGGTTGCGTTTTTGTCCGGCATGATTATCGGGGTGGGGATGTTCGGCATCCCCTTTGTTTTTTCGCGCGTCGGGTTTTGGGCGGGCGTTGTTGAGCTTGTTGTGCTTACCGGTATCGTGATGCTGTTTCATCTGATGTATGGCGAGGTGGTGCTTCGGACTCCTGTCGCACACCGTTTGCCCGGATACGCGGGGCTGTATGGAGGGAAAAAATTGGAAATTCTTTCAAGCGCATCATATCTTTTTGGTATTTCGGGGGCGATGCTTGCATATGTGCTGATTGGCGGCACGTTTCTTGGGGGGCTTGCCGGGATTTCTGTATTTACCGGGTCAATTTTTTTTCTGGTCGGAGGTATTGTCATCACGTTTTTTAATCTACGTATTGAGGCGGAGGCAAATTATATTTTGACCATTGTGATGGCTATTCTTATTTTTGTTCTGGTAGGACTTACCCTCCCGCATGTTGAGCCGGCGAATCTCGCCGGATTTTCACCCGCGTATCTTTTTCTTCCTTACGGCGTTCTACTTTTTTCTTTATCGGGTGGTATCGTGATTCCCGAAATTGTTGAGTTTTTGGGAGATGAAAAAAAGAAACTGAAGAAAGTAATCATCATCGGGTCGCTTATTCCGATGGCGGTATATTTTCTGTTTGCGTTTGGCGTAGTTGGAACACTCGGGGGCGCTACATCGGGAGAAGCGATTGCGGGGCTCCTGCCGGTGTTGGGCGAGCGCGTTGTGCAAATCGGAAATGGCATCGGGCTTCTTGCGACCTTTACGTCATTTGTGATGCTCGGGTTCGTACTTGAAGGAACGCTGAAAAGCGATTTTGGTTTTTCGCGATACCCCGCATGGCTCATTGCTTCATTGGTTCCGGTGGTACTTTTTTGGACAATGGGTGGCGCTGATTTTATTCGTGTTATCGGTGTTGTGGGCGCCGTTGCAATCGGCATAGACAGCACGATTGCGCTTTTTGTGTTTTTACGGGCAAAAGCAAAAGGCGAGCGCGCGCCCGAATATTCGCTTCGCCTCCCGCGTTTTGCCGCGATTCTCCTCGGCCTCATGTTTGTCGCTGGGGCGGCGTATGAGTTGTGGGGGATTTTTGCGGGGGTTTGACTCCCACA
Organism: bacterium; assembly: GCA_030649305.1. Taxonomy (GTDB): domain Bacteria; phylum Patescibacteriota; class Minisyncoccia; order Sungbacterales; family GWA2-42-14; genus JAUSFV01. The sequence continues at coordinate 13,011 of JAUSFV010000014.1, read as the reverse complement.
GACTCTTTTGTTAAATTAGAAAGAGTTCTTAGCCAGAATTAGGAGGATTAGACGTGCTAAAGCCGCAGAAGAAATATTCCGACGTCGTTGATTTACTAGAGCGCTTTCTCGGGAAAGAAAAAACAGCAAAACAGATTCTTGCACAATGGAAAAGGGCGGGGTATCGTAATTTTTCTTTGCAGGACGCAGAAGTAATTGCGTGCATTCATAATCGAATGAGAAAGAAAGCATTCGACGAGTTTCTTGTACGCTTCGCCTGTCATTATAGGCTTGTAAACTAGATAAGCTTGGTATAAGTCGCATTCATTTGCGGCTTTTTTTATTCTGGTAAATCCGCTACAATACGTTCGTATGAAAATTATCGCCGATTTGCATATTCACTCCCCCTACGCCCGCGCCGTGTCAAAAAAAATGACGCTGGAGAATTTGGATTATTGGGCGCGGTTGAAAGGCATTGACGTTTTAGGAACGGGGGATTTTACGCATCCTGCGTGGATAAAGGAGATAAAAGCGAAGTTGGAACCAGCCGAGGAAGGACTTTACAAATTAAAATCCGAAATCCGAAATCCGAAATTCGAAACAAATTCTAAATTCAAAAATTCAAATATCCAAACCCGTTTTTTACTGACGGTTGAAATATCGTCTATTTATTCAAAAGGCGGAAAGACGCGGAGGATTCATAATCTGATTTTTGCGCCGTCCATTGAAACGGCGGAAAAAATAAATACGCGACTCGGATTTCTGGGGAATATTAAATCCGACGGCAGGCCGATACTCGGGCTTGATGCGAAAGAGCTCGCAAAAATTGTTTTTAATATCGACCCGCGCGCGGTTGTTATTCCGGCGCACGCATGGACGCCGTGGTTTTCCATATTCGGTTCCATGTCGGGGTTTAACACGATTGAAGAATGTTTTGACGAATTTGCTCCGCAGATTTTTGCCATTGAAACGGGGTTATCATCTGACCCCGCGATGAACTGGCGATTGTCAAAATTAGACAACATTGCTCTGATTTCCAATTCCGACAGCCATTCGTTACGGCGGATCGGCCGCGAAGCAAATATTCTTGAAGCGGAACTCTCATACGATGGTATTATTGATGCAATTAAGTCGCGTGACCCCGCTCGGTTTCTTTCTACAATTGAATATTTTCCCGAGGAGGGGATGTATCACTTTGATGGCCATAGAAATTGCGATGTTCGCATGGCGCCTCCGGAAACAAAAAGGGCAAAGAAAATTTGCCCCAAATGCGGGAAGCCCGTAACGGTCGGCGTTTTGTATCGCGTAGATGAGCTTGCGGACAGACCCGAGGGGTTTCGTCCCGAGCGCGCGATTCCGTATAAAAACATGGTTCCGCTTGATGAAATTATTGCAGAATCGTTTGGCGTAGCGTCCGCGACAACAAAAAAAGTACAGGCGGAATACATGAGCATCATAGAAAAATTGGGAAGTGAATTTGCGGTGCTGTTTGATGCATCGCGCGCTGAATTGGAAGTAGCGATGCGCCCCGAAATCGCGGAGGGCATTATGCGTGTTCGTGAGGGGCGGCTCCATATTGAGCCCGGCTACGATGGCACCTACGGCAAAGTAAAAATTTTTTAAGAAGAGGAACGGCAGAAAATTTCAAAATAGATGAGCCCGTTTTAGATATGGGCGGTATTTCTCATTCTTACGTTCTTAAGAACGTGAGAATGAGAAATTTGAATAAAAAAGAAAAGCCGCGGGGCGGCTTTCTATATTCCTATTTTTTTCTTGAGGAGGCGGCAGAGTTGTGTATCGGTTTTCTCGGCGATTGGCAGAATATATTTTTCCGTTTCTCTGATATATTCTTTTCTTTTTTCTTCTGTCCACGCCTTCGCGTTGTCTATGTCTTTTAGGTTATCAATGCGGTCTGCAATCTTGATTCGTCGTATCCACGGGCGCGAATGTTTGATTGCGTGATAATATTTTTGATTGCCCTTTTTCTTTTTTCGCACATATCCGATTGTTTCATCATACCGGAGCGTTATCTTAGAAAGAGCATCAAGGGCTTTTCCAACTGACGCTCCGAAAAGTTTTTTTATGAGATCCTGCGGGAGAAACCCATCTTCCCAGCAATCGTGAATGAGGGAAGCTATCACTTCGTTTGGGGTTACTTCTTTTGTGCGATTTCTCAAAGAAGTCCAGGCAACGCGGCGGCAGTGCTCAAAATATCGTTCTCCCGTCCGGCGGTTTTGTCTCCGGTGCGTTTCTTTCGCGAGCCAATACGCTTGCGCAATCCGCATCCGGTCATGCTTGGTAAAACGCTTCGGCAGTTTTTTGAAAAATTCTTTTCGGTTCATATGTTTTTCTCCTCCGTTTCTATTTTTATTAGTTATTGCCAGAACGCGAATGGTTATGGGGGTAGATCCGATCAACATAATCGTAATAATCGCTCCATCCGTCATCTGGCGAAGAAGGGGCATTGCGATTTTTTTCGGCGGACTCTTTACATTCTTCGCAAGGAAGTGCAATGGGGGCGGTGGTATTCTTAAGTTTCTTTTTAATCTCTCCGGATTCTTCCTTGAGTCGTTTTGTCTCCCGCCCTTTTTGTGTTGTGGCCTTATTACATTTGTAACACTGCGGGCGTGAATCTTCAATTTCTTCTCCGCATGTTATACAGGAACGCAAGAAGCCTCCTGGCCATCCCGCGGTTTCCCACGGATGAAAATCAAGAATTTTTCTTCGCATGTTTTTCTTTGCGCGTTATCGTTTTCCGTGTCCGCCGTCTTGGAGCGGGATCCATCCGTCTATGCCGCCCGAACCCGGCGCTCTTTTGAAAGAGCGAATGCCGTTTGTGCTTTTTTTGACTTCTTCGTATATTTCTTCGTCAACATCACAAGGATAGGGAGTCCCATCCGGCCGCGAATATTCATCGGGCGCTGTGTCCGGCATGCTGTCCCAGTACTCCTTGATATATATTTTTCTATCCGCATCGCTTAGGTGCAGGGAGTAGCCATCCGGCCGTGTTCCCCAGCCGCGCTCAGACTCTTCCCATTTCTGTACTACAACCGTTCGTTTCATGTTACTCCTCCTTTTCAAAGAGCATCGTACGATACCCCATTGTATCGTATTTTTATCATAACAGATAAGTTAATTTTTGTTTCATATTTTTAACTTTTTTATATTATAATTTTCTGACTATCCTTTTTATATAAATAAATGCTTGTATTTTTAATATAGTTGTGATAGGATAGAGTTGACGAAAATTATCGTCAAGTTTCTAAAAAATTCATCATGGACAAGTATTCCATGTTACAACCATTGGGCATTGACCAAAAAACCGAGCGCGTGTATCGGGCGCTTTTGTCGATTGCGGACGCGACGGCTTTTCGTATCGCTAAAGAAGCGGGTTTGAAGCGAACGAGCGTATACTATCTTTTGGAAGAACTTATCGTTATGGGTCTTGTAAGTACGTATACGCATCGCGGGGTTACGCGGTATGTGGCGGAAAATCCGGCAAAACTGAAGTCATTGTTTGAACAAAAAATGATTCTGGCCGAGCGTATTTTGCCGGAATTACAAAAAGAAATCGGTACATCCGGCAGGAAAACGGCCATTCGAATTTTTGAAGGCAAAGAGGCGATACAACGAATGTCGGAAGAAGCGCTTGAAGCGAAAGACAAAAAAATTCTTTCTCTCGGTTCCTCGAGAAAACTCATTGAATTCCTCGGGGGGAAACACGGATTCGGGGCGCGGCGGAGAAAACGCGGTATTTTTACCCGCTCGCTTCGTTTTGAAGACGATGAAAAATCAACAGGAGCGCGCCTGCATGACACGAGGATTCTTCCGAAGGATTTTAATTTTCCCGTTTTCATGATGATTTTTGATAAAAAGGTTTCTCTTGTTCTTTTTGAGAGCGATGGCATCGGCCTTCTGATTGCTTCCGAAAATTTTGCAAATGCAATGCGGTCTTTATTTGAGGTTTTGTGGGCTTTTTCGCGTATACCCGCCCGCTATTGACTTTTTCTTCTCGCGGGAGTATAATGGAAGTATTAACAAGTTTTTTAATTAATATTCCGCACAAATGGCTACAAATCGTCGGGATGCCAGCGATACGGGGCTATTAGTGTTTTTTGTAAGCATTATGAATATAAAACGATATTCTTTTGTTATTATTGCGCTCATTGCGTTCGCGTTCGTCGTATCCGCTGACCATTCGTGGGGGAATTATCATTGGGCACGGACGAGCAACCCTTTTACGTTAAAAGTCGGAGATAATGTGTCTTCCGCGTGGGATTCTTATCTTGATGAAGCCGTTGCGGACTGGAGCGCATCTTCCGTTCTTAATTTAGTGAGGGTTGCCGGCAGTACCAATCCGCGAAGCTGTAAGGCAAAAGCAGGACAAATTCAGGCGTGCTCCGAGCGTTATGGAAATACCGGATGGCTCGGCATTGCTCAAATTTGGGTTTCCGGCTCGCATATCACCAAGGCCGTTACCAAGGTTAATGATACCTACTTTAATACACCAGACTATAACACGCCTGCGTGGCGCAGATTGGTCATGTGTCAGGAAATCGCGCATGACTTCGGGCTTGACCATCAGGATGAGGATTTTGATAACGCGAATCTTGGTTCGTGTATGGATTATACCAGCGACCCGGATGGTCCTCCGTCAAACGAGCACCCGAACGCGCATGATTTTGAACAATTGGAAATAATTTACGCGCACCTGGACAGCACGAATACGGTATTTCAACCAAAACTTGGAGGAGGAAATAGTGCAAATGGTGTTGACCCTGCGGCGGGTGCTGAATGGGGAAGAATTGTCCGCCGCGCCGCAAACGGCAAGCCGTCTTTGTATGAACACGATCTTGGCGGAGGAGAAAAAGTATTCACCTTTGTTATTTGGGCTCAATAATTGTTTTTTACGAAATTTCAAAAACCCCTCGACCACGGTCGGAGGGTTTTGGTTTTATACCCGGTTTGATATAATCATAGTATGAAACTTTTGTCCCGTTTTGCATTAAACCGAACCATCGCAATCATCATTGCGTTTGATTTTTTTGTGGTGGGTGCCTTTGCCCTGCTTAGCCCGATTTACGCTGTTTTTGTTGTGGAAAAAATACCGGGGGGAACGCCCGCGATTGTGGGCTATGCCCTCGCGATTTATTGGGTGGTAAAATCGGTTTTGCAAATTCCCATTGCGCGGTACTTGGATAAAAATCACGGCGAGAAAGATGACCTGATAGCACTCGGTCTTGGTGTTTTGCTTGGTGGGGTGGTTATGGTGGGATACATTTTTGCGCGCGAAGTGTGGCATGTATATCTTCTGCAGTTTTTCTTTGGCGTTGCCGATTCAATTTTAATTCCTCCGTTCTACGCGATTTTTACGCGTCATATTGATAAGGGGTCCGAAGGGTTTGAGTGGGCATTGCGCTCCAGCATTTCATTCGGGGGTGGGTCAGCTTTGGGGGGCGCTATTGGCGGTGTCATGGCGGTGCAATTTGGGTTTGAGTCGGTATTTCTTACAATTGCGATAATTTCATTTTTGTCGCTCGGGATTTTATGGTTTTTGCGGAAAGAAATATTGCCGCGCGTGCCAAAAGATGTTTTGCGCATTCCGCTTGAACCGCATAAACGATAAGACGAGGGTGAAAGGCCTCGTTTTTTTACAGAATTTTTTTATCGGCTCATTCGCGTGCGAATGAGCCGATAGTAGTTTTGAATGAATAGAGCCCCGCTCGAGAAAGTTCTCGTGCGGGGCTCGATTAACTATAATGGGGTCGATGAGTGCGCCCCGGCGTTCTTCGCGACCTTGGGCCGCGCGCCGGGGGTTTCGGGGAACGATCCAATGGTAGAAATTGGATCGTGTTGTCGCGCGAGTCTAGGCGCGCCTTGCCTATCTCGACGCTGCCTCTTCCCCCCTGGGGTGAGGCCTGCATACGCTCGGCGTCGGTTATAATAGACTATCAACATCGTCAGACGCCGAGGGGTTGAAATGAGCGCAACGCTTCAGCGGAGTCGCGCCACGCGGGTGGTGTGCATCAGCCCTCTTTTATTGGTGGTGGTTAAAACACCGCGGCTGATGTCCTTCATCGGTGGCTGTCCCAGCTGATGAACTGGGCTGGCAGACGTCGCGGTCTTGGAATCGCTTCCCACAAAGGTGACGCTTCGGGGTGACGGAGCCACCGAGAGCTTGGGAATTTGGTAATGATCCGGATGGGAGGATTCCCTCCCCATCCGGATCGGTGGTGTTGGTGACCTGGGCCTGGTGGTGGTGAATTAGGTCAATTTCTTCGTCAGGTCGGTTTTCCTCATTGCGACCTCCTTTGGGCGCCATTATGGCATACTGGTCATCCGCCTTCTCCCCGTCATGGGTAAGAGACCGACAGCCCGTTGTTGGTTAGGCCGACCCCGGTTGCTCACTTGCGATCATTTCTATGCAGTTTTTTGCCGCGACATTCTGCATAGCGATTTGAGGAGCCTCGGGGGCCGGAGGTGGTTGGCGAATCCTCAGGGGATTTGCCAAGATTGACCGGTCCTATTCACCCGGGGAACTGGATTTCTCGGTATTGTGCCGAATGGGGCGAGGAAGGACCGGATTTTAAGAGGGCTTTCATGAGAAAAGAATGCCGTCGTAACCGACTAGTATCTACTCAAACTCCCATTTTTGGTGCAGGGGACGGATTTCTACCGCAGCCTCTCCGACCGGAGCCGGAGCGCTCTTTCATTTTGAGCTACCCCCGCATTTTATTGGTTGGTGGGGCGAAGGGGCTCAGAGCTTTTTCCCATATTCCTCCGTAGGAGGCTACGTCCCCACCACTTTTTGCCTTATCGGCGAAAAAAACCAGCAACGAGATTAAACTTCCGTTCTATCTGTCATATCGCATCAAAACCCGTCTTAAAGACAAAGATTCGCGCAGTAGTAATTGCTAGCTTTTTTCGCCGATAAACTTCAATTTTCAAGGTAAACACAGGATAGCAAAACAAGAACTTCCTGTCAATCGCCAATTTCAATACTATTATTATAGCAAAATATAGATAAAATGTCAATAGGACGAGCAAAATCGCTCTTTGGTACAATGAAAAAGCGGAATTCGCATAAGATTTGTATACATTCGCATAATTATTCGTGTGGTATCGTGACTAATAAAGATATTGCTACAATTTTATATGAAATGTCCGTTTTTTACGATATGGAGGGCATTCCGTTTAAACCGCGCGCGTATGAGAAGGCGGCGGAAAGTATTGCTGAGTTCGGACAAAGTGTTGCGGCGGTTTATCAAAAAGGCGGTACAAAAACGTTGCAGGAAATTCCTGGTGTCGGGCCCGGCATTGCGGACCACATTGAAAAACTTATTACGGGGAAGCATTTTTCCGAATACGAACGGCTCAAGAAAAAAATTCCCGTGAATATTTCGGAACTCATCGCCGTTGAGGGGGTTGGGCCAAAAATGATAAAAATACTTTGGGAGAAATTAAAAATCCGCAATCTCGCGGCTTTGGAAAAAGCCGCGCATGCGGGAAAAATCAGAAAGCTCCCGCGCTTCGGTGAAAAATCCGAGCAGAAAATTTTAAAAGGGATTGCGTTTCTCAAAAAATCCGGCGGCAGGCAGATTCTTGGGTTTGTGATGCCCGAAATTCGCGCGCTTAAGAAAATAATTCAGGAATTTCCAGAAGTGAAGCGCGCGGCAGTCGCGGGTTCGGTTCGGCGGAGGAAAGATACCATCGGCGATATTGATATTCTCATAACATCAATGAAGCCCGAAAAAGTAATGGAGCGATTTGTAGGGTTGCCACAGGTGGCACACGTGTATGCAAAAGGCCGCACGAAAACCGCGGTGAAATTAAAAAACGGGCTTGATGCGGATTTACGCGTGGTACCGGAAGAATCGTGGGGGGCGGCTTTGAATTATTTTACGGGGTCCAAGGACCACAATGTGGCGCTTCGCGAGATTGCGATTAAGAAAGGATTGAAATTAAATGAGTATGGTTTGTATCGTGGAAAAAAATTGATTGCGGGCAAAACCGAAGAAGAATTATATAAAGCGCTTGGGCTTCGGTATATTGAACTGGAGATGCGGGAGAATATGGGAGAAATTGAATTGGCTCAGCATAACAAACTCCCGAAACTTATTGACTACGGCGACTTGAAAGGCGATTTGCAGGTACAGACGGATTGGACGGATGGGGAGAATTCTATCGAGGATATGGCAAAAGCTGCTATTGAAGTCGGACTTGAATATATTGTGATTACCGACCATACGCGCACACTTGCGATGACCGGCGGTTCGGATGAGAAAAAACTTTTAAAACAAATGACGGCAATAAATGCCCTAAATTCGAAATTCGAAATTCGAAATTCGAAATTTAGAATTTTGAAAGGTGCTGAGGTAAATATTTTGAAAGACGGGTCGCTTGATATTCAGGATGATGTGCTTACGAAACTGGACGTTGTGGGAGCCGCGGTGCATGGCAATTTTGACCTTTCGCGTGAAGAACAAACACGGCGCATCATTCGCGCGATGGAAAATCCGCACGTGGATATTATTTTTCATCTGACGGCACGCATTATTAACAAGCGCGAGGCACTAGAGCTTGATATTGAGAAAATAATTAAAACAGCAAAGCGTACCGGTACGATTTTGGAAATTGATGCCGCTCCGGCGCGTTCCGATATTAAAGACGAATACATTCGTAAGTGCGTTAAGGCGGGCGTAAAAATGAGCATTGATTCCGACGCGCATTCTGTTGAACATTTTAAATTTTTGGAGTTTGGCGTGGCGCAAGCCCGAAGGGGATGGGCGACGAAGAATGATATCATCAACGCGTGGTCAGCAGAGAAGATGTTAAAAATGTTGAAGTAAATGCGTGCTTGCCCGCCGTAGCTTTAGCGAAGGCGGGGCCGGTTGAAAAAATGTTTGAATTTTTGAAGAGAAAATAAAAAAAGCGGATGGCGTATCCGCTTTTGGTTTTGTCATTCGACGGGACAGCTTTTTAAAAACATATGTTCTTCTGTTGTGAAGAGTTGATTGAGCATACGATTGCCTTCTTGTTCGTTTTCCGGTTCATACCAATCATTTTTTTCCCAAAGGCGAATTCTGCCGATTGTCGTAGAGATATCCATTATATTCCTTCTTAATTCCAAGACAAAAAGGTTTTTCTTGTCTTTTCCGAATATTTGGACAACCCACGCCCATCCATCGTCCTCTATATTTGCATACGTTTTTAGATAGAGAGCGGTTGGCGCTTCCCGTTCGCAGAATTTTTGAGGATATTTTTCAAAATCTGTCGGAAGGCCAGGCGGATAGTTTTCGGCAAACGCCGCGGACGTTGCGAAAAGAACCAGGGCGAGAATCAGGGAGCCGATTTTTATTGTGTACATTATTTCTCCTCTTGTTTTCCGAGTTCGTTGAGCATTATTTCGTTGAGCATCTTTTGGATACTCTCCAGGGTGCACGAAAGAAAATACCCCTTTTCCTCATCCGAAAATGAGGAATCAATAACACTCATCATTTCTGCTTCTGTGGCGCGCTGCCAGTTTGCACGAGTAGCTACAAAGAAAAGTCTTCCATCGCCGAGGTTTTTTTCTGTTCGCTCTATTGCAAGTATAAGGTCTTTACTATTTTTGCCCACAAGCATGACTACCAAATTATTTTCTTCACTACCGTAGGTATTGTAGTGTACGACCGAGGGTGTGCTCCGTTCACAGATGATGATGGGCGAGCTTTTAAAATTTTTCGGCGCCTCAGTCGGATACTCTATAGCGAATGCAACGGGGGTTGTCAAAAGCAAAAGAGTGAGAATTGTTGCTAATGTTTTCAACGTTCTCATACGATTCCTCCTTTTGAGGTGTGCTCTGCCGATTTGGTGAGCTTTTTTATGGTAGGGTTTTTCTTTTTGTGTGTCAAATTATGTTATGATGCATATAACCCGCCACAAATACACGAATGGGCACGAATGACACTAATGGAAAATCGCATTCGTGACATTCGTGAGAATTTTGTGTATTGGTGTCGAGTATGAAGAGAGAATTTTCAGCAGGATTTATTATTTTTAAACGGACTCGCGAGGGCATCCGTTATTTATTGCTCCTTCATGGGGGTGATTATTGGAATTTTCCAAAGGGGCATGTGGAAAAAAATGAAAGTGATATTGTCGCCGCATTTCGTGAGACGCGGGAAGAGACGGGGCTGAAGCGGCCCACGCCAGTCCTTGGATTTAAACGCTATGAAAAGTATTTTTTCCGGAGAGGAAAAAAAGCCCGATTCAAGCTTGTGGTGTATTTTCTTGCAGAGGTTTCGCCAAAAGAGAATGTTCGCATTTCTCATGAGCACGAAGAGTTCAGTTGGTTTTCATTTGAAAAAGCGTTAAAAATGCTTCGGTATCGCGAGTCAAAGCGTCTGATTCGCGATGCACATCAATTTTTGAAAATCGGCCTTGACCCTCTGTCGCAAAAAATTTATACGCTGACCAAAAAAATTCCAAAAGGGAAGGTAAGCACGTACGGCGAAATTGCGCGCGTCGTCGGAAAGCCGCACATAAGCCGTTTTGTCGGTTTTGTGCTGAATAAAAATACCGACCCCGTGATTCCGTGTCATCGGGTGGTCAAAGAGAATGGGGAGGTCGGCGGCTATAATAAGGGAACGCCGAAAAAAGAGGCGCTTCTGAAGCGGGAAGGAGTGCTGGTGGAACGCGGACGTGTTGATCTTGCGCGCTTCCTTTTTCATTTCGGCGTTCGTTCGTGATTTTATATTTTTACAACATTCTCACATTCTCAAGAATGTGAGAATGTTGTGGGAAGGCCGAATTCGTAAAACAAATCCGCTCCGGCTATGGCCGGAGCGGATTTTGTTTCTTTTGCTACTTTACGAATTCTACAATCTCGGCGAATACTTCGGGATGCTGTTCGGCAAGTTCGGCAAGGATTTTTCTATCAAGAGCAACCTTTTTCTTTTTGAGAAGTCCGATAAATTTGCTGTACGACATATTTTTTTCGGAGAGTGCGGCGCCTATTGTTATTTGCCATTGTTTCCGGAAGTCACGTTTTTTGAGTTTTCGCGATTTGAATTTATACGACCACGCGTGAAAGAGCGCTTCGTTCGCTGAGCGCTCTTTTGATTTCCGGCCCCACTTAAAACCCTTCGTGTAGCGGAGGATTTTTTCTCTTCGTTTGTGGGCGATAGTTCCTCGTTTGACTCGGGTCATGCCAATGGTGCCCGCGAGGGCAAGTTACGGATAACGCAGCACGAGCGGCTGCAGCATTGAGCACCCCGACACTCAAAATGGTATAACGCCTGCATTGCTTGTAAGTCTAGGGGGCATTCGTATATTATTTTACCCCCAATATTTTCTCTGTCTTTGTTGGGCGTAAATGCTATACCATTTTGAGTGTGGGGGTAAAGGTTTTGTTGCAAAAATTTTATCGTTTGATAACTCAAAATTTTTGACAAAGCCCTTTAAATCTTTTTTCTAATTTGTTTCGCCATTTCTTTTGAAACGCCGACGCGTTTTTTTTGGCGGTACTGGGTGTTGCGCGATTCTTTTGCATTAAAATGATTCTGCCGGCCTTTGCGCCGCAGAAGTTTTCCGGTTTTCGTGATTTTGATCCGTTTTAAAATTGATTTATTGCTTTTCATATTATTTCTTTCGTATTACCGCCACAAACCCCTGCGGAGTTTTTTTGGGCGCCATATCAAATGCCATGTCGGGGATAAGCGCCAGAAAGTCGTCAAAAATTTTTCGCGCGAGGTCGCGGTGCGATTTTTCGCGACCTCGTAACACCATGTCAATTTTCGCTTTATGCCCTTTCTCAAAAAATTTCTGTATTTGTTCCGCCCGCATTTCTAAATCGTGTTTTCCTGTGGTAAATCCGATACGGATGCTTTTTACCTCAACCTCTTTTTGTTTTACTTTTTGCGCCCGTATTTGTTTTTCGTGCTCGTATTTGAATTTTCCCGAATCCATCAGCTTGCAGATGGGGGGTCGTGTTTTCGGGACAATTTCAATCAAATCAAGCCGGCGCTCCTGTGCCAAACGTAATGCCTCGGCGGTTTCCATAATGCCGAGGTTTTGCCCCTTTTCGTCAATAAGGCGAATGGGCGAGATGCGGATATATTGGTTTATGCGGTATCGTTTTTGAATCTTAGAAGCGGATGCCACGCAGATCTCTTGCTTATTGTAGAAGCGGAGCCCACGCGGATCTGAATATATAACAAAAATACAACTATTTCAATATAGGGGAGTTTGAGAAGCGCGTCAAGTATAAAAAAAGTCCGCCGAAATATTCGGCGGTAGCATGGGTCTCTTTTTATGGATTCTCAAAGTAGCATTTGAATGCGAATGTGGCTCTTTTGAGCTCTTTATTTAAATATTCTTCAATGTTCTTCAGCCCTTTTTCGTTCTCTGGCATATAGGTTGTGACTGCAATTATCAGCGTGGGTGTGATTATTTCCGTAAACGCATAAACATGTTCAGGTTCGGGAAGATATCCCCGCCATAGAGTATATGTTTTTTCCGGATTGTTGAGGTCTCTGTGCCATACTGCAAAGAAGAAAGAATTTGTTTTGTCTGCCGGACCATTTCGGCTTATGGAAACACTATAATGGCCGGTTTCAAAGTCGTGTTCGCATTGGAATGATTGTTTGTCTTGGATAGTTGCGGGATTTATTACGATGGTTCCTGTGGTCGGCGCCTTTCCGCTTTCCGGAATAAGAAGATGGACGCTCACACGGAAAAGCGAAGAGTCGCTTTGCCACAAAAAGGCATCTGCCGACTGTGTTTTGAAAAATGCGGCGGCACATACAAGTAAAAGAACTAAACCGATTTTTTTCATATTTTCTCCCTTCTGGGTTTGAGGCGTTTCGGTATTTTTATTTGTCGCATGTCTATATTTTTTTGTCAATAGCACGTTATGGTTCAATAGCTTTGCATCACCCAAGGGCAGTACGCTATGGGTATGCCATACACTACAAACCAATATATTCCGCGACTTCGTATGAAAGCCGCCCAGATGGTACTTCGTGACGGTTGGAGCACGCGCGAAGTTGC
>JAUSFV010000008.1 GCA_030649305.1 bacterium | reverse complement strand
TATTCTCGACTGCAGCCACCCGTAGGTGTACGAACCGTATCTCAGTTTCGTCGTTGGGGATCAGGCTCTCACCCCCCCTACCCGTCATAGCCTTGGTGAGCCATTACCTCACCAACTAGCTGATAGGACCGAGGCTCCTCTTGAAGCGGCTTGCGCCCTTTACCCAGCACATATTTTTGGATTTAAAAAATGGACTTATTATAACAGGGGTGGTAATATCCTATAAGAACCTTTTTTCATAAACGGAGGAATAATATGGGAACCGACCTTTCTGTCGACCTTTTTATCACCATTTGTTTCGGTTTTGTATTGCCGACCATAGGAATAATAATCTATGGATTCATCACAAAAAAATTTCCATATCCGTTTGATTAATACTGGGCGCGATAAGCGCCTTTTTAAATTCCAAAAATATGTGCTGGGACTATCGGGTATTAGTCCGCCTTTCGGCGGATTATTCCCGTCTTCAAGGTAGATTCCAAGGTAATACTAACTCGTTCGCCACTAAACAATTCTTGATGTAATCGCAAATTGTTCCGTTCGACTTGCATGCCTTATCCACGCCGCCAGCGTTCATCCTGAACCAGGATCAAATTCTCAATAGATTGTCTGCTGCGATCAGCAGACCGTAAATCGGAACAACTGAAAAGACACTCTTTTTCAGTTGTGTATGAACTTTTCAAAGCACTTTCCTTTCCGAAACCTAAGCACTCAACGAGTTGAGTGCTCGGTTTATTGTTTGTTACTCCTACTCCCATGCGAAAAATCGCATGATGCGCTGGAAACAAACAATAAAAAAATCAAATAAACAACCACGCAAGTCCCCCTCAAGGGATTTGCGTGGGTGTTCTAACGCAAACTTCCTCCGCATTCGGTTTCCGACAACTGGAAGCTGAATGCTGATTGCTGGAAGCTGCGTTAGCTGCAACTCGTTTTCAATTGTGGCTTGATTGACCTCTTTTTAACTAGTAAGGCGCCCCATCAAGGTCAATCGGCCTATCACATTTATACATAGGTTCATTATATTCGGCTAAAAAAAACTGTCAAGAGGATTGTCATACTATGGCCCGTCCCGCAACTTCGTCAAATCCGAGCCGATTTCATACCGACATGTCGCTTGCGCGGAACACGTATTCCGGTTTCCCCCATCATTCTCCGCAAAATGATAATCAGCCTCCGCCGGCGCGTCCAATTCATATTCATCTCCACCCGATGAACGATAGCGATACCGAAGTGTCGCGCTATTGATAGGGTCAACCGACACATGGCTAATATATTCATCGGTCAAATCTGGAATCCATGGCTGTGCTTGCGTAGAATTGCATCCGTTGTTGCCATTGCAATTGCCCGGACCCGATGACCCAGGAAGGTGTCCTGTTGCCGTAACGTATAGCTCAATCGCTTTTCGAAGCTCGCTCAAATCGCCCACCCGCCTCGCGTCGCGAGCTTTTTGACGGGCGCTATTCAAGCTCGCAACGGCAATAGATGCAATAATAGCGATAATTGCGATAACAACCAATAATTCAAGTATGGTGAAGCCGTTTATTTTTTTATTTGTTTGTCCAAGAGGACGAGCCGCAAGGCGAAGTCCGATTGGCTTACAAACAAATAACCCAGCACATAAATTTACAAAAGTTTTGAATAGTTCGATCGATATGCTTGCAGTAAAGAGTGCGACGGACAGGAGAAACAAAAATGTAAATTTATATGCTGGGTGAAATGGAGCTTGCTCCGACTTCCGGTCGGAGAGCTCCATGTTCACTTTTTCTTCGTTTTTCTCCGCCATTTTTCAATTATAGCATGATTGCCCGAGAGCAAAAGCTTCGGCACTGAATATTTCTTACCACAATATATAAAAACTTCGGGACGCGTGTATGCGGGTACACCGACGCCATAGCGCTTCTCTTCAAGTGATGCTTCTTTACCAAGAAAGCCGGGGATATGACGCGACACAGCGTCAACCAGAACCATGGCGGGCAATTCGCCGCCCGTAAGAACATAGGGACCAATGGAAATAGTTTGTAGCTTGTAACTTGTAGCTTGTAGTAAAACGCGGGCGAGACGCTCGTCAACGCCTTCGTAGTGGCCCGCGATCATAATGATACGGTCGTATTTTTTTGCAAAATCGGAGGCCATTGTTGCATTGAATTGTTTTCCTGCCGCCGTAAACAATATAATAAGTGTTTTTGATTTTTTGAATTTAGAATTTAGAATTTGTTTAGAATTTAGAGTTTTGGATTTAGAATTTCTCAAAATAGAATCAATCGCACGAACGATTGGTTCTATTTTGAGCACCATCCCCGGTCCTCCCCCATACGGCCTGTCGTCAACTTTTTTATGTTTACCAGCTGTAAATTTCCGCAAATTGTGTACGTGAATATCAATAAGCTTTTTCGCTTGGCCGCGTTTTATCATAGAAGCATTGAGATATGACTCAAATGCTTCGGGGAAGATGGTTAAAATGTCGAAAATGATTTTACTTGACATATTTTTATCTGTTTGCTAACATTTGCCTACGATATTTGAAACATAGGAGGGTGCAAAATGAATGCAGAAGAGGCAAGAAAAACACCATGGTACGATCCGAGAAAACGAAATCTCTTATTCCTTTCGTTTGGTCTTGGAATGTTTACTTTTGCTATTTTATTCATGGGACTTACTAATCTACAACCCACAATCTGGCCTTGGTGGCCTCAGTGGTTAACAAGTCCCCTCTTTGTGTATCTCATACTTCTCGGTATAGTATTTATTAGTTCCTTTGTTACAATTCTCCCGTTTCTTTTTTTAGCAAAAAAAATCGAGAAATTACACAATCAAGATATGACCGCGTCTTCATCATAACAGAAAGGAGCGCACATGACCCCGGAACGATTGGAAAAAATAATACGCGACCCATCGGTAACCGACGACGAAGTGTTACAAGCAATTGAAGAATGCAAAAAATACATGACCGCCCAAAAACAAGCAGACCCGGACGGCAAAATATTGATGAGCCCAGACGAGATGATTACCGATCTAGAAACGGTGGCCCATCTTGGCCTATTAACAAGACGGCTCCGCCCCGCCGTAATGAATAGATTTGAAGAGAGGCTCGGCAAACAATACGGCGATTGTCAAAAATAAAAAAGATTCCGGCATTACGCCGCGCTTACCAATCATCATAGCGCGGTTTTCTTTTACGCATTTGACAATAAACAACAACTGCACTATCTTCAAAATAGCACAATTTCATAAATAGAGGGAGGTCGGAAATGGAAACATCAAAAACTCATGTATTTGATGTTATAAAAAAGGTTAAAAGACTTGAAAAACATGATTTTCTCGGAGATGAAGTAACGCTTAAAAATACTGGAAAATTTAGATTCCCCTGTATGCGTTCTCATGAATTAAGAGTGGGAAGAAAAATATTTATAGATTTTACCTTCCCTAGTAACGCGGGGCTGGCGCTAATCCATGTTTTTGCTGCTGATGACGAAATGAAGCACAGCACCGATGCCGAAGGCGAAAGTTATAAAACTAGCTATTTGCTTCGTAAAGATTTACTACGTTTCTAATCCGCGTACCGCGGATTTTTTCTTTTACGACAAACGCGAGAAAATCAAAACCCCGCAAAAGCGGGGTTTTGATTTTTGATTTTCAAAATTAGAGCTTTACCCCGCACTGAAAAATGGCATAATGTTTCTTGCGCTACGGAGATTATTGTTATTCGTTCAATATAGATTCTAACAAAGCCAAAAGGATTTCCGAGGAAACATATCGCGCAATGCCATTTTTAGTGACGGGGTCAAGCTTTAGTTGCAACTCGAGCTTCGTCCTTACGGACTTGCTCTCGTTGACTAAAGCTTGAGGTCATCAACCACTTCGTCTACCGAAGTCCGGCGCTCCATACTTGGTTCCGTTCTCGGACCGCGGCCACCCTCCGGCTCTTCAATCTTCAAATTCACGCGGGCATTATTTTTCATACCCACGACGCGAAGAAGCGAACGAACTGCTTTGGCGGTATTGCCCATACGACCAATGATCTTGCCCATATCCGCGGCGTCAACCACGAGGGTCAAAAGAACCCCCATTTCGTCAACCTTGCGGTCAACTTTGACGGCGGACGGAGTATCAACCAAGGCCTTGATAACATACTCCAAAAACTCTGCGTCTTGATATTTTGCCATTGTCTCGGATACTTCCTGACGATGCGGTTTTTCGCATAAGCGATTGCATGCATCCTTCAGACAGTACCGTCATTTCTTCATACAAACTTTCAGTAGTTCGACCCTTTTTACGCGCCTCATTCGTATTCCCCTCGGGCGAACCCGCAAGGTTTTAGCCCCTCCTCTCCAAGGACCTCGAATATCGGCATTACTACTGTACTAACTAATTATACCTGACTTGGAAAAAAATGTCAACACCCCGCCCAAATTTTGTTGATATAAAATTTCAATCGGGCAAGCTATGCGGCAACCGGTTCTTCTTTCTTCTCCTCTTCCGTACTTACTGCTTCTTCTTTTACCACTTCCGGCTCCTTTACTGCTTCGGGTTCCTTTGCCACATTTGTATCTTTTACTACATCCATCGTCTCTTTTGTTTCCTTTGTCGCCTCTATCTCTTTTGTTGCATTTGTGTCTTTGGTTTCTTTTGCTACTTCAACATCTTTTATCACCGCCTTATTCATTTTAATCGCTACCTTCTTTCCTTGTATCACTCCTTTTGACACCAAAAGATTATGAACCGTTTCAGATGCCTTGGCACCCTTGGAAAGCCAATATAAAATGCGCTCCTGTTTCAGTTGCGTATCTTTGGTTTTCGGGTGATATGAACCGAGAATTTCCAAAAACCCGCTCTTTGGTTTTGAGCGTTTTTCCGTCGCCACAATCCGGAATGCCGGGTCATTGCGGCGGCCAATGCGTTGGAAGCGGAGCATTAACATAGAAAGTAGAAAATAGAATGTAGAATGTAGAAAACGCAACTTTTCCTATGGTAACCGAGAAGAAAAAGAAAGTCAAATGCACACAAAACAAAACCGCACAACTACCTGTGCGGCACAAATTATTTAAGATGCTTTTTCCACCCTCACAATAACGTCCAGAGGCATAATACGAACTGCTAGGCAATTCCCACATTGAACGAGAAGAGCTTTTACGCCGTTTTGTGTCGTCATGTTGCCGTTCACGACCTCATTTTCTTTGCTATGACCAGGCACCCACCAAAAAGAGGTACTCAAACAACTACAACAGAGAGCCCAATAATGAGAACCCCTAACAGATACCACAATGCGCATGTTATCCAGCGCTGACTCTACGCCGATTGAACCAATTGGTTCTACAAACAACGATTTTTCAGACACGCCGCACCTCCCCGATGTATGTATACTATTTCAGATGGTAGTCCAAAAAGAAAAAGGAGTCAAGGAAATGAATACCCCAGTCCCAATTTTGCATCCTCCGCAACAGCGAAGCGCTTCGGAGACGGGAGCTCCCGTTTCGCAGGAAGCTCTCGCGTCTGGACCCACATGCGGGGTGGCCTACCTGCCCCGTTAGATAGCGTTCGCGCATCTAATGGGGTGAGAGCCGCGCGCTTCGCTTTGTCTTACATGCCTCTTGTATTTCCACCTCTTTATTATTTACAATCGCAAAATTGGAACGGGGTTATTGATTTGTTGCCAATCGGACTTCGTCCTCCGACTTGTCCTCTTGGACAAACAAACAAAAGGCGGCTTGAAACAAGCCGCATAATACTCAATACTGTTGAACAATTTCGCATACAGCGTCCGTCTGCCACGGAGGTCCCAGCGAACGATATTCAATCAGGCGCTTCGCTTTTATGGCGCGTTCCATGCCCTTGATCATGCCGGACGAAAGGCCAAGGTTAATGTATACGACGGTTTTCTCCGCGCATTCGCCCCACACAAACCCCGCTTCCATGCCAAGCTTTCGCTCTTCCGGAACTTCATCGCGAAGTACGCCGTCTTGAGTATACAGCAAGTGGCTTGCGAACGGCGCCTCGCCGCGTTGCAAACAATCCCGAAGACACGCCCGCGCGTATTTCAAATTCCTTCGCAATATCCATTTCTGATAAAAGAAATTGACGAAAATATTCAGAAATCCGAAGGGTTTCGGCAACGAAATTTTTTGAGCCATATACGGACTTTCCACAATGACGCGCTTCATCGCTGTGCATACCCCCTTATCTATTCTTTTCATGGTCGGGTACGAGTATGCCCCACACCTTGTTCATCCTGGTTTATAAATCGCTTGTGCCAGACCTTGTATAAATATATAAAATGGCATCCCTCCGATTCTGAATATACCGAATGCATACGATGCAGGAAGTTACGCAAATGGCAATGGGCCAATAGAGAAAGGGGTCTACCTCAAGCGCCGAACCGATAATACCGCGCAAAGAAAGAGGATACGGAGCGCCCGCAAGAATCGTACATAGCAACAATACCTGTGCGAACATAAAACCGAAAACTATACCGACACAACCAATAAGAAATGCCCCAATTTTCCCGAACCAACCGTTCATGAATCGTCACCCTTGTTCCGCTTTGTATCCCACAAATAACCAATGTAAAAACCGACAGCGCTAAAAAAACCAACCATCAGAAACACGCTCCACAATTCAAGCGGGAACAAAAACGGCACGATACCGGGCATCGGAAGCCCGAATGCATACACAAAAAACCAACGAGCGCCAATAACGCCAATCATCCAAATACAGGCGGCAAAAAGCGAAATGCCGAACCCGGCACAAAGAATGGCGGGAGTAGGTCGAGCAAGCCATTTCAAAAATTCACGCATAAACATCCCTCCTCATATCAAAGAACTCATTGTTTTAAGAATAACGTCATTTGTTTTAATATAAAATTGACTTTTTATAAAACACGATTTATAATAAAATATGCTCTCTCACAAACAAAACGAGGTGCTTATGGATTCTTTGGCAGAATGCTTTGATGAGGTTTCGGCGCGCATTGTTACCGCAAACACAAAAACCATTCTCCTCGTATCTCCCGAAAAACCCGACCCTGATTCGGTATCAAGCATGTTCGCATTCCGCGAGTATCTCCGATGGAAAGCGGATTGTCTCGGCAAAAAATTCCAATACCAGCTCTATGCTCCTGACGCGCTTGCGGAGAATACGCTCTATGAATTCATACAACCCCTTGGCGATCCCGCGCAACTCATCAAATCCCACCTTCCGCAATCCCCGATTGATCTTTGTATTCTCTTTGACTACGGTGATGCCGCACGAACCCATACCGACTCACTTGCGACCCAGAAAACGTATTTCATCGGCTTTGACCATCATCCGAAAACCAAAGGGTTTCCCTCCCCCGGCATTGAAATTATTGACGAACACGCGCCTTCAACAACCGCGCTCCTTTACCGATTTTTCAAACATGAAGAGTTCCCAATCAACGCGGATGTCGCAACATGTCTTTTCACAGGACTTGCCGCGGATACAAAACGATTTTCAAACTCTCTCACCAACGCGGAAGCCCACGCGACTGCTGCAGAACTAATACGACTTGGCGCGCGGCACCACGAAATTATCTCGGCAATGCAGCCGCGTATGACGCTCGCGCGATTCCGCGCGCAACTGCACCTCCTGCCGCTCATCCACATTGACGAAGAAAAAAACCTTGGCT
Source organism: bacterium (assembly GCA_030649305.1). Lineage (GTDB taxonomy): Bacteria > Patescibacteriota > Minisyncoccia > Sungbacterales > GWA2-42-14 > JAUSFV01. The sequence goes on along the minus strand of JAUSFV010000008.1, from coordinate 4,167 downwards.
TCTTTTGGTTTTCGCGTAATGACCTTGAGCGGTGGCGCGCGACAAAAAAAGATTTTCTCTCGCTCCGAGGCACCCTCGAAAGTATTGAAGAAATAACCACAGCCGTGGTCTGCTATGAGCTTCCCGAAGGCGGGTGGTACGGGTCCATTCGAACGAAACCGGCCGCGCCCATTTCCGCAGAAGCAATCGCAATAGGACTTGGCGGCGGCGGACACGAACATGAGGCGGGATTTACCTCGCATGCCGACCCAGAAGAAATTCTTAAAAAGATACAAAAAATTATTTAAAAGGAAAAAGCCGAAAACATGCGTTTCCGGCTTTTAAATTTATTCCCAACAAAATGAATAATATTTCTTAAGATTTTCCAAAACATCGTCTACAAAACCCTCGGGGTCACTATAACTTACTACATTACCCTCATCCCAAAGCCGTTTCACCATTCTATCGGCGGCACCCCTCACCAAACGACGCGTTTCCGATTTTGAAAGACACACCTTGGGCGGGGTCAAAAAATGAACATATTCTTCTGACTGAGGCGATACAGTCCATTGATAATCAAAAATAACATCTGCACGAAGATTCGCTGGAACACAAAATAGCGCAAATGCGACAGTCAAAACAACAACACGATTCATTTCTCTCTCCTTCACTTGCTTGGTTGTAAAAGAAGTAATATCAATGATACGCCAACAACTATTTTTTGTCAACGATTCGTATACACCTCCGCCTCCTCAAGTTTCAACGACAACAATTTTGAAATACCATCATCCCCCATGGTAACGCCATACAAAATACCCGATTGCTTCATAGTTTCGCGGTTATGCGTCACGATAATCAACTGGGTTTTTTTAGAAAGCTCGCGTAAAATCGCGGCGTAGCGTTTTGAATTTGCTTCATCAAGTGCCGCGTCCGTTTCATCAAGAACAAGAAACGGAGGCGGGTTTACCGCGGTAATAGCAAACAAAAGCGCAATGGAGGTGAGCGCCCGCTCGCCGCCACTAAGCATCGACAAACTCTTAATCCGTTTTTTCGGAAGGTCAACTTCAATTTCAATACCCTCCTCCGTTGCCTCCCCCGCTTCTTCCGCGGCCTCGTCAATAAATTCATCCTCTTCGGGAACCGCAATACGGCGCTCATGCGTTGCCAATTTTAATTTCGCGGCACCTCCTCCGAAAATAATACGAAAATAATTGTGAAATTCGTCCCGAATTTTCGCAAAGCCCTCTTTAAACGATACTTCAATTTCCTTATTCAACGTTGCGATTAATTCTTTCAAGCCCGAAACGGCCCTTGCAATATCTTCGGTCTCCTTCGTTAAAAATTCGTGGCGCGCTTCGGTATCACGGTATTCTTTAATAACCGCATCATCAATACCGCCAACTTCTTCAAGTTTAATCCGAAATTTTTCTACCTTTCTCCGTAGATCATCCCCGCTTTCGGCAAGCGCCTTCACATCAGGCTGGATTTCCGCGTCAATATCTTTTTTGGAAAGCCCCGATTCTTCAAACTCGCGCGTGAGTTCTTCCTTCCTTCGGAACGCCTGTTCTCGCTCAAACGAAAGCCGCTGAAGGGCTTCGCGCACACCTCCGCGCTCCTCTTCTTTTTCACGAAGCGCCCTGTCTCGCGCGCGAATTTCCTGCTGTGCCGCACGATACCCGCTTTCCTGCTCGCGCAATGACGCGCGCAATTTTTCAATTTCTTTCAAAACCGTTTCAATATCATCGCCCAACGCCTCTTTCTTCTTTACCAATTCATCAATCATGGGATTTCGCACCTCATCCTCATCATGCAGAATCTTACCCTTCTCCACATCAAAAAGAAGTGCTTTCATATTTTTCTCAAGCACGCGGAGGCGCTCTTTTAAGGTTGCCACCTCCGTCTCGCCCAAAAAATCGCGCACCATTTCAATGAAAATACCGATACGGTCTTTCACGTATCCCAAATCAACGGTCCGAGCGGTCTCCTTCGGCCGTGTACGCTCCGCTTCAAGCCGTCCTTCAATGCGGCCTGCTTCATGCGAGAGAGCGCGGTGGCGCTTTTCCAATTCCGCGATATTTTCTTCAACGCCGCGCGCTTCTTCAAAACGGCTCAGCGCTATTTCAGCTTCCTCAATTTTTTTACGCACCACGCCGATTTCGTTTTCCAATGCCGCGAGTTTTTTCTCGTGCGGCGCTAATGCGACCTCGTGCCCTTGTAGTTCTTTTTCAAGAACGGAAAACTCTTTTGCAAAATATGCTTTTTGATATTGCGAAAGCTCAACGCGGATACTGTCGCGGGCTTCGGCCTTCGCGGCCTGCGTTTTTAAAAATTTCAAATGCGGGGTAATTTCGCGGATGAGCGACTCCACTTTATCCAAATTTTCACGGCTTGCATCCAATTTCCGTTCGGCTTCCTCTTTCTTTAATTGATACACCCGAAGCCCAAGCGCTTCTTCAATGATTTGCCGACGCTCACGGGGAGAGGCCATAAGCACGCGATCAACTTCACCCTGTCCGATAATATTATGTTTCGTATGCCCCAAACCGATGCGCGCCAAAAATTCCACCACGTCTTTCAAGCGCACCTGTGAGTCATTCATATAATATTCGTTCATGCCGTCACGAAAAATTTTTCGCGAAAGCGATATCTCCTGAAAATCAAGGAGAGACGCCTGAGCTTCCTGCCAAGCGCGAGAGCTTCCCGTCTGCGGCAAACGTCCATCGCGATTGTCAAAAGTAAGCGTGACCGCCCCCTTGCCCATACGTGGCACGTGCGGAGAACCATTCCAAATCAAATCTTCTCCGCGCTTTCCGCGGAGGGACTTCATGGATTGCTCCCCCAATACCCACCGAATTGCTTCGGCAAGATTTGATTTTCCGCTTCCGTTCGGACCTACAATTGCGGAAATTGATGCGGGGAATTCCAAAATGGTCGTTTTCGCGAACGACTTAAAACCACTTAGTTCAAGCTGTTTGAGACGCATACCATAATTAAAATAGCATGTTTAGAAAATGAGGACAAGAAAAAACCGGACAAAAATGTCCGGTTCAATTATATACTCTTTATACGCCCCCCACAGCATGCTCACCCCGTACGATTGCATCAATTCCGGATGCATCAAGGGTTTCATGCGCGAGTAGAGCACCCGCAAGCGCATCAAGAACTGGAAGCTTTTCTTTCAAAAGCACCTTCGCCCTTTCATAACCGCCCACAACAATACTTTTAACTTCGCGATCAATATCAATCGCTGTCTCGGAGCTATAATCCTGATGACGAGCGATTTCTCTCCCCAAAAAAACCATTTCTTCTCGTTTGCCGAACGTAAGGGGCCCGAGTTTTTTACTCATACCCCATTCGCATACCATCTTTCGCGCAAGTTCGGTTGCGCGCTCAATATCGTTTCCCGCTCCCGTCGTCATATGTTCTTCACCAAATTTTATTTCCTCGGCAACCCTTCCTCCCATCAAAATTGCTATTTCATTCAAACAATGTTCTTTTGATTTGCTGTATTTATCATCAAGCGGCAATTGTTGTGTCATACCAAGAGCTCTTCCCCGCGGAATAATGGTAACTTTATGCACGGGGTCAGTTCCCGGGATAAGCTTCGCAACAAGCGTATGCCCCGCTTCATGGTAAGCCGTATTTTTACGTTCCTCTTCGGGTATCACCACGCTTTTTCGCTCGACACCCATCAACACTTTATCTTTCGCGTGTTCAAAATGCCTCATAGAAACGCGCGACTCATTCTCACGAGCAGCGAGCAGTGCCGCTTCATTCACAAGATTGGCCAAATCCGCGCCCGAAAAACCCGGCGTACCGCGCGCAAGCACCAACAAATTTACATCATCCGCAAGCGGAATTTTCCTTGTGTGCACACCAAGAATTCCCTCTCGCCCCCTTACATCCGGACGCGCTACCACCACTTGCCGGTCAAAACGGCCGGGACGAAGCAAGGCCGGATCTAAAACATCAGGCCGGTTTGAAGCCGCAATCATAATAACGCCTTCGTTTGACTCAAACCCGTCCATCTCCACCAGAAGCTGGTTCAGCGTCTGTTCACGCTCATCGTGGCCTCCACCAAGACCCGCACCCCGCTGACGGCCAACCGCATCAATTTCATCCATGAAGATAATGCACGGAGCGTGCTTTTTTCCTTGCTCAAAAAGATCACGAACGCGTGACGCGCCA
>JAUSFV010000005.1 GCA_030649305.1 bacterium | reverse complement strand
TAAACGAGCTGCCGCGAGATGTGCGGGCGATTAATCGAAAGCTTCCGCGTTATCTTCATTACTACAACAATCAACGGTTTCACTTTGGCTTGAATCTTAAAACTCCCGCCCAAGTGATTCCAAGCTATTGATTAGAAAACGGGACTCGTGTTTTTCTTGAATAATTCTTTTGCTTCATTCCATATTTCCCAATTGCCGTGCTTTTCCCCCAGCCAATACCACCATTCAACCCCCCAAAAATAAAACGTATCAAAGGCGGTGTTGCGCGCGTAGGAAACATTTTTGCGAAAACGATTCACATCCATTGACTTGTACTGTTCCTCAAGCGTGGTTTCCTGCGGCATGGTTGGCGCCCAGGGTTCTGCCTGCAATTCCACGACTATCATTGGTTTTATGCCGTATAATTTTTCCATGATGCGCCGTTTCATCCGAAAATATCCCGGCGGCAGAGGATACGTAAACGTCCCCGTCCACGTATTCCAAATCGTGCGATACATGGTTGTACCGAAGACATCCGCCCGCCTATACGTTTGCGCCCAAATTGAAAGCTCGCCCGAATCGGTAAGTAGAACGGGACGCGAATCAAGACTTTTTACAAGCGCAATTTCTTTCTCAAACACCCCCGGCAAAAAAAGCGGACATTCGCCAAAGGGCAAATACGGTTCATTCTCTACCTGCCACATGGAAACATCGGGGTTATCTTTATATCGCCCCATTATCGTTCTGATATATTGAAAAAGTTTTTGGTCCTGCTCTCCGCGAGGGCGCTCCAAAACCCACGCCGGCTCATGACACTCAGGCCAGCGCGGTACCTTGCGTCCGATTACCAGAATGATACTCGCTCCCCTCTTTTCCGCTTCGCGAATTTGCCAATCTAAATTTGCAAAATCATATTTGCCCTCCTCTTTTTCAATTTCGGACCAATACGCGGGAATGCGGAGCTTGCGGATTTTCAGATCATCCAGCATCGCGACGTATACTTTCTTCCAGTCAAGCCCAAGAGTTTTTTCGGCGTACAAATATGAAAACGTAACGCCGTACGTAACGGCTTCGGGGAGCGGTAGGGCACGGCCAAGATAGAATGCTACCCCAACACCGATAATAAACGCTATCAATAGAATTTTTTTCACCCCGTTAGAAGTCTGTCTTATATAGTGTTCAAACTACTTTGAGACAGACTTTATATTATTGATTATCCCCCAGTATTGTCGAGCAGAAAAATTTCCGATTAATTTTTCTGCCGAGGACTTCTAACGGGGTTTATCATATATGAATGAGAGGACGCGCGATAAAAAATACGCCGATACCTACGAGAAGAATTGCAATCGTTTTGAGCGCCAAAACCGGCACTGTCAGCTTTTCTTCAAGAATCGCGGGATACCAGTGCGAAAGAGCAGTTGCGGCACAAAACACTAAAACAAATTCAATGCCCTGCAAAGCATTCACAATACCCACATGCGGTGCTAAAGCAATGGCGTAATTCAAAAAAAGGAGAGCAAGGGCGCCCAAAAGCTTGTTTCCAAGAAGTAACGCCCCCGTACTCCCCCAAAGCAGGTTTTTTTGTTCACTACGAAAAAAATTTCTGACCGCGGGAGACGCAAGAAATAGGAGGGATGCGAAAAATGCACCCATTCGGATCCAGATAACACCATCGATAAACAAGACCTCATTAAACGTTGCCTTTGCAAAAAAATATGAAACCGCAAAGAGAAATGCCGACACAAGAGTCGCGCCAAACTCTTTGAGCGTATACGAATCTTTCAAAAAACCGGAAAGTGCGAGCACGATCATGCCTCCCGCAAGCAGGAGAAATCCCGAAAGATCATTTCCATTCAGCTTCTCGCTCCAAAGAAGCCACGAAAACCACACAACAAAAAGAGGAGCAATACCGCCAATGAGAGGTGCTACGCGCGACGCATCGTCATGCTGAATGGCGTATGAATAAAAATAAAGGGCAAACACAAATGCAAAACCCGCAAGCAAGGAATATCCTACAACGACGCCTGAAGGAAACGCCGAGGAGGCATACGGCAAAAGTACAAGGACAAACACGCTCAAGATACCGCTTAAAAACGCGTACACCGACGCACGGTCAATTCTTCTGCCGAGCAAAAATTTATCAATCACGACATTGACGGTATGCAGGACATACACCGCAATCGTGATAAGAAACCAGTTTTGAACAAGGGACATCATATACTCATTATATCGTTTCAGACGCAAAAAGCCCATCCGCGAAGGATGGGCTTTTTAAGAATCAGAACTTTTGATAATTTTTTATCGAATTCCCAAAAGAGGTCCGAATGCATCCAGGATTCTTGCAAAAAATCCCTTATTGAGCGGATCAGCCTGCGAACCCGGGCCGAACTGCTGGCATGCCGGATCCTGATAATTTGCCATGCAATATGTCGTACATTCTTCAGGTGTTGTGCAACCACCCGGTCCAATAAAACCTGGCAACGGCTGGCTTTGCTGATACGGTTGTTGATATTGTGACTCTGATGAGCTGGTGCATTTGCCATTGCTACCCGCATTAAAAATGGCCTGGATTTCGGAGGTACTTAGCGCCCTATTGTATGCGGAAGCATCGTCAATCAGACCGGAGAAAAGTTCTGTGATTCCGAATCTATCGTCCCACGCCCCAAGTGTAAACGGGGCTGGGCTTGTCGTATCGGCACCTGCCGCCTCAGCGGTGCCTTTTAACTGGCCGTCTATATACAAACTCATTGTGCCGTTGCCATTTCTTGTAGCGGCGACGTGGTACCAAACTTCGGAACGAATGGGCAAAGAAACGTTTCCTCTGGGTTTGTCGGGGTTACCGACAGTTTCTCCTGAGAAAAATTCCAGCACGCTCTTATCTTTGCCTATAGCTAGCCAATATCCAGCCCCGTCGCCCGACACCGGATAATTTGCTTTTCTGATGATATTGCCCTTGGACGACCCGCCGCCGTCCCAGTTGAACCAAGCTTCCAATGAAAATGGTCCGGTCCCGAAGTTTAATTTTTCCGAATTTTCATCTTTAATGTATCCGCCGGACGCGTTAAATTTCAACGCGTTCCCAACTTTTCCCGGAGCGAGGGCAACACCACTCGCCGTATTTGACGAAAATGTATCATCATCATCCAGCCAACTCACCAAACCTGATGGAAGCGGGGCACAGCTTTGCGTTGGAGGAGGAGGCGGCATTACACCACATTCCGTTGGATGCGCCTGGCAATACGCTTCACATTCTTCTTGAGATTGGCATCCGCCCGGACCGCTAAAGCCGCTACTACTGCCGGATCCTCCTGACCCGCCAAGATCTTCACTCGTACAAACGCCTTTATGTTTTACTCCTCCGCCCTTTTCTTCGGCGTGGCAGGCGCTGACCCATGAATTTCCGTCATTGCCGCAAACTGGATCGGCAATATCAGAACAAGGATTATGCCCTTTACATCCGCTATCATGAAGAATCTCTGCGCCATGCTGTTTAGCGTGGCATACATTAAAATATGTCGTTTCCACTCCTGAAGGAGCGCCTCTTCCATTAACGGCACAAACGTATTCGGCAACTGCGCCAGCGACAATACCGCATTCAGAAAATCCACCCTGTTCGCCTTCACTTCCTGAAACACCATCGGGAAATTGACCTCCCACGGCACCGCTACCCGGAAATCCGCCGCCGCCCGGCGGGCTAAAATTTTTACACTCTTCTTGATGAGATTGGCAATACGTCTGACATTCTTCCGGATTGGTACAGCCGCCCGGTCCGCTGAATCCTCCTTGACCGCCAGGACCTGACGGAAATTCACCACCTCCCGGAGGAGCAAACTGCTGACATTCATCCATGTGGGACTGACAATACGCGGTACACTCATCAATTGATTTGCATCCGCCGGGACCGGCAAAGCCACCCGAACCGCCAGGGCCACCCGGCCCTCCGCCAAATGACGATTGTAATTGCTGAAAGCATCCCTCCAAAGTGCTGAAATCAATATCATCGGTAAACTCACCCGATTGCAGTTTCTGCAAACCTTCTTCGCCGATAACATCTTTAATGCATTGAACGGCTTCCGGCGGAAGAGTATTAAATTGTTGGCTCACCTGGGAAGTTAGCTCGCGAAAACAGGACTTCATCTTTCCTTCTATACCTCGGTCAAAAACCGGCTCTCCCGCAAGCATCTTGTTGAAATTTTCTTCTCCAGCCGCGTCCTTCATGCATTGAACCGCTTCGGGAGGCATTTTATCGAGCTCCTCACGGAAGCGCGCCATTCCTTCGCGCATTTCCTGAAGATCATCCTCGCTAATAAGTCCATGTTCCTGTGCGAAATTAAAACACTCTTCGGAATTGGCTTCACAATATGCTTCGCATTGCGTTTTGCTCCTGCAGCCACCCGGCCCCTTGCCTCCAACTTTTCTTGCCATCGTCGCTTCTTCCGCACTCATAACGCCCGCTTTTTCGGCAAAAGTGATACACTCATCTGTGTGGTTTTCCTCAAAACAATAATTCTCACATTGTTCTTTTGAAGTACAGCCGCCCGGACTCTCACCCTGCCGCATCAATGTCATAAACTTTCTTGCCTCATCAACCTCTTCTTTGGGCATAAAACCGCTCTCTTCGGCGAAATCCAAACACTCCTCCATATGGTTGGAATCACCGCAATAAATCTCGCAGGTGTTTCTGTCTTTACAGCCACCGGGGAATTTCGTACCGGCTTTTACGAGCGCCTGAAATTTTCTTGCTTCCACGAGCTCTTCGGGCGAGTAATACCCGGTTTCCTCAGCAAAGGCGATGCACGCGTCAAGATGATCAACACTATTGCAGTAATCTTCACATGAAGAACCTGAGTTGCATCCGCCGGGCCCATTTTTTACGTTCAAAAATTTATCAGCCGCTTCTTCGGCCTCCTCTTCGGAAATCAAATGATATTTTTTCGCAAATGTGAAGCATGCTTTGGCACGATCAGCATTATCGCAATACGAACGGCATTCGGTATCGCTTTGGCAATTGCCCAGCTCGGATACCGGATATTGGATGTCTTCTGCCGAAAGAGGACCCTCTTTCTGCTCTTCTTGTGGAGGAGGCGGCGGAGGTGGCGGCGGCGGCACTTCTTTTTTCACCGCTTTGCTATTCGTTACCCCATTCACAGGAGGAAGAATTTCAAGCTCGGTTGTATTATTGTTGCAATCAATAACATAGGCGGGCATCATCGGCACAAAACCATCGGAATCCAAAAGCACATTATTGTTAGAAAAAGTTTTATTGCATCCGCTTAATCCCCCGCCGTATCGAGATTGGCCCACGGGAGAAAGCGAAAATTCCTGAATGCCGTCGGGGTCTCTGACCGTCAGGGTGAATAATCCGGAACTCGGGTCTTTTTTAAGCTGTATAGAAGAATCATTTGCGGCCGCCTGAACATGGATGACTGCCATACTTATCAAAACAGAAAGTATCAGTATACTCGCGGCTATAAATGTCCGGTTTGTGATTGTTGAGGCCTTCATAGTTTTATCGTAACGGGTTTATATATTTAAAAGGATTTGCCCGATCAAGGGGATTTATTTCCGGAACTTTTTCTCCAAGATTGGTTTGAATTTCTGGAACCGATTCACTTACATTTTTAGCCGTTTCAACGGCACCTGTTTCAATAGGTCCGCTCTTGCGCGACCAATACCAAAAGCCGATTCCGCCCACGACGAGAACCGATAGTATGATAATTGGAATGAGTTTCTTATTATCCAAAATACTAGCTATATAGTGCCTATACTACCTTCTCTGCTGATTTGATTATACCGTTTTTTGACAATCTTACAAATACAAAAGAGCCTGTGGATAATTTGATATTTCTTCATCCCGCACCCCTATAGCCCCCCGATCGCGCCCGTGGGACGCGATCGGACGAAATCACTTAATAATTTCTAACTTAAACATACGCACAATACCAGCACCCTTTCCCTGCCTCCGGAATCTCACCATCAAAACACTCCCGCGCTTGCATAATGGCACCCTCCGCCCACAAAAAATCTCTCCTCAACGGCTATTGTATCATGTTATTATGAAAAAGTTTTAAATATACCTCCCGCAAAAGTTTTGCGTCATCAAGCGCGTGATGCGTGCGATATTTTTCGATATCAATGCCGAGTTCCTTTGCAAGAGCTACCTTATCCTGACTCGGAAAATCTGTGGGGTTTTTGCCAAGCGCAAAGAGCATTGAAGCGAAATCAAGCACAATCCAATGATACGGCAAATCGCGGTTTCCTTTTTGATTGTTTACGCCAAGCAATTTATATAAAAACGCTGTGTCATACTCCATGACATACGCGATAAGATAGGGCTTTGTGTCTCCGGCAAACGCCAAAATGCGTTCCGCCCCTTCTTTGCGGCTCACTTTCGGAGCTGTTAATTCCGGCAAAAGTTTTGTTTTCACCCAGTCGCTCACTTCGCCCTCGTACTCAAGTTCGCAATATAATTCCTCTCCATTCATTTTCACCATACCAATAGAAAGAATCTCGCCTGTATACGGGTTAAGACCCGAAAATTCGGTATCAAAAAATATGAGATTTTCAGAAAACGGATTCATCATACACTTTTCGCAACATTCGAACATTCTGCAGAATGTTAGAATGTTGTATTGGGAATCTATACTTCGGTTGCTTCTTGTATAAGCCGTTTTGTAAGTGCTACGGGCAAGCCCATAATGCTTTCACTTTCACCCTCAATGCGCTCCACAAATTCATTAATGATCGGGTGTTGGTGGTCAAAACCGCCCGCGTGTAAAAAAGGATCTCCGCTTTCAATATAGCGCACAATGACCTCATCGGGAATCCGGCGAAACCAAATTTTTGCGACATCAACTCCATCAAACTGCTTGCGGGTTTTTGTGTTGGTAACTACAACGCCCCCGACGGTTTCTTGGGGGGATTCGTGGAAACTCCGGAGAAATGATTTTGCCTCCTCCGTGTTTTCCGGTTTTTCCCGAATGATGCCGCGCCACACCACAACCTGATCGGCAGTTATCAAAATGGCAGGCTCCATAATACGAGGAAGAAGTGCCGCCGCTTTCGCGTGCGCTAAGGCAAGTGTCAATTTCTTCGGGTCCTCAAACCGGATTTGTTTCTCATCAATGTGTGACGGCATCATGGTAACCTCATACCCCATGTCTTCAAGGATTTTTTTTCGCGATTGCGATTGTGACCCTAATATAATTTTCATACTTTCGTAAAACGGCTATGCAAATATCTCAAATGTTGTGTGATTCATTTGTTTGTTGAGTCAAAAATATGAGGATGCGCTTCAATTAATTTTTTTAACGAATCCTCATCTCCTAACATTCTTAATACTTCAGCAAATAACTTCTGATTAGACATATCAGCGTGATGGTATTCAGCTTCTTCTTTGGACTTAAAATCGGTACGTAATATTCCATATAATATAATCCTTTGATCCGATGCGTCTTTCGAATTATGTAACGTAATGCCGGATGTGCGCGCCATCACGTTGACTTGCGAAATCGCAAATTCGTTATCTGATATCATAATATTTTTAGCACGGTCAAGAGCGCTTTGATAATCTTTTTCATTAATAATACCGCCCAACTCTTTATAGTGTTGATAGGAATGCTGCGCGTCTTTTTCAATATTTTCTTGTACGTTTTCCATATTGAAATGTTTACCTGATAATAATCAATTAATATTTTATTTACCGTGGCATTTTTTATATTTCTTCCCTGACCCGCATGGACAGGGGTCGTTACGGCCAGGCCCACTGGCAGCTTCCGGCTTCCTGCTCCCAGCTTCCTGCTTGTTGTTACCAAAAACTGACGGCTGGTTTTCTGACGACTTAAAAATCAAATTCGGGGCATGATGGTGATGTTGGTGGTTATTTGTTTGCTCCTGCGTAAGCCCTACTTTAAATATCGTATTCACGACTTGCGCGCGAACTGCGACCTGCAATTCGCGGAACAACTTCACCCCTTCGTTTTTATATTCCACTAACGGGTCGCGCTGGCCATAGGCGCGAAGACGCACGGAATCCCGTAAATGCGCCATCGTATCCAAATGATCCATCCAGAGCATATCAATCGTCTGTAAAAGCGTTACCTTCTCCAAATTTTTCATACCCTCCTCCCCTACTGCTGTAACTTTTATATCATACGACGCCCGCAACGTTGCCAAAAGATATTCTTTCATATCTTCTCGCGCTGTTTCTTCGTCTCCTCCCTCCTCACGGATTGCTTCAAGGCGCGCGTGCGTCTCATTCGCAACACCCGCAATTGCTTTCATCTCCTCAAAAATTTCTTCCGTGTTCCAATCGGAGCGATACCCGGCGGTATGAACATCAACCATCCGCGCAATTTCCTCCCGAATCATCTCCGTTATCCGCTCCCGCGGTGTTTGTAAATCGGAGTCCTGAATCCCCGATGCAACAAGTATTTCTTTCCGCATCCTATAGACCGCCTCGCGCTGTTTGTTCATTACGTTGTCATACTCCAATACGTGTTTTCGTGCGTCAAAATGAAACCCTTCAATTTTTGCTTGTGCTGATTCAAGCGCTTTTGAAACGATATTATTTTCAATAGATTGGTCCTCGGGAATGCCGAATGATTCCATCATCCGCTTAACCCTGTCAGACCCGAAAATTTTCATAAGGTCGTCCTCAAGCGATACAAAAAATTGCGATGACCCCGGGTCGCCCTGCCTGCCGGCGCGACCGCGGAGCTGATTATCAATCCGGCGCGCCTCATGGCGTTCAGTACCGATAACGTGCAGACCCCCAAGCCCCCGCACCTCTTCCGCCTCCGCGGGGTCTAAGGGAGTCCCGCCTAAAATAATATCAACCCCGCGTCCCGCCATGTTTGTTGCCACAGTCACCACACCCTTGCGCCCCGCCTGCGCAATCACCAATGCCTCACGCTCATGATTTTTTGCATTTAAAAGTTCGTGCGAAACGCCCTCGCGCTGAAGAAGCGCCGATAAGCGCTCATTTTTTTCAATAGAAACCGTACCGATAAGAACGGGTTGTCCCTTTTCGTGCCGCTCTTTGATCTCACGAACCAAAGCCATGAATTTTCCCTTCTCCGTACGAAAAATCAAGTCTCCCGAATCAAGACGTACCATGGGCCGATGCGTCGGAATTGTTACCACGTCCAGGCGATATACACTTGAAAATTCCTCAGCACTAGTCTCGGCGGTTCCCGTCATCCCCGCCAATTTTTCATACATGCGGAAATAATTCTGAAACGTAATCGTGGCAAGTGTGCGCGATTCTTTCTGTACAGGAACCCCCTCTTTTGCTTCAATCGCCTGATGCAATCCTTCCGACCATCGCCTGCCCGGCATAAGACGCCCCGTAAACTCATCCACGATAATTACTTCGCCGTTTTTGACCACATAATCGCGGTCAAGCAGAAAAAGCGCTTGCGCCCGCAAGGCCTGCTCCAAATAGCGCACATAGCGAAATCCTTTTTCGGCATACAAATCTTTTACGCCAAGCAATTTTTCAACTTTTTCAATCCCCTCCTCTGTAATCGTGACCGCTTTGAATTTCGCGTCCACATTGTAATGCGTATTTTCTTCTAAGTGCGGAACAACTTTTGCGAACGTTCCGAAATATTCCGATGACTCGGTATCGGGAGCTGAAATAATCAACGGAGTACGCGCTTCATCAATTAAAATAGCGTCAACTTCATCCACAATGGCAAAGTGATGCTCTCGCTGTGTTACATCTTTAAAAAAATACGCGAGATTGCCGCGAAGATAATCAAACCCGAATTCGTTGTTGGTACCGTACGTGATATCTGCCCCATACGCTTCACGCCTGCTCACGGGGCGCCAATGTTCCAATCGCGTATCACCATGCGAATGCGGGTCCTGAAACGATGGGTCATAGATTCCGGAAAGTTCGTGCGCGATTACGCCAACCGAAACACCAAGCGCCGTGTACACGGGACCCATCCATCCGCCGCCAACGCGCGACAAATAATCGTTCGGGGTCACCAAGTGGCACCCTTTTCCCGTAAGCGAATTCAAATATAACGGCAGGGTTGCAACAAGCGTTTTCCCCTCACCTGTTTTCATCTCGGCGATTTTTCCCTGATGCAAGACAATACCTCCGATGAGCTGCACGTCAAAATGGCGGAGTTTCAAAGTCCGCCGTGCCGCTTCGCGTACTGCCGCGAATGCTTCGGGCAGAATATCGTCAAGCGTCTCGCCATTAGTGAGACGCTTTTTAAATTCACCGGTTTTTCCGCGAAGCTCGGCATCCGAAAGCGCCTCGTACTCCTCCGCAAACGAGTTAATGCGCAAAACCAACGGCTCAAACGCCTTCGCTACCCGCGCGTTCGAATCGCCAAAAATGGAAGAGAGTATTGACATAATAATATCAAATGCTATACAAGAAGAAGCTCATTGCCAACCCGAGGAGACGACATGCCGCGAATATCAGTTAATGGCTATGAAATAGAAATCAACGAAGCGGGGTGGAAAAATTTTTGGAATTCTATTGCGTGTGGAAAAAAAGAACCCCCCGCGATTATTTTTCAGGAAACTCCGGATCCTTCATTCAAAAAGAAAGAAATGCAAAAAAGAGTTATGAAAATCGTCTCCCCCCTCATTGGTGTTAATACAAACGGCATTTTCGCAAGAGTGGGAGAATATATCCCCGAAAAACATACTGTTCTTATTTTTGCGGGTTTCTATCCGAAAGAATACTACGAAGACATAAAAAAATTAAAGAATAGACTCGTCCACACCGTTGCGCATGAGCTTGGACACGCATACGCAACTCATCATATCATAACCTCCGTTCCCGCAAAAACCCATAACGCCATGGTACACATGATTGAGTTGGCCATAAAAAACACGGTATTGATTCAAATAATTCTCGCTGCCGTGGTAGCGCCCGGCATTACCTCCGCAGTACTTCGCGCCATTACAGCGCCAACCCCATTCAATCTCCTCGTGCTTACAGGAATGCTTGTTATGCTTCCCCTCTATTGTCTGCTTTTCCCGATATTTTCCGCTTTCGTGTTCGCAGAAACACGGGAACTCATGACCGATATACTTGCGGAAGATATTCTTAAAAATTATGCGGGGGAATTAGACCGCATCATCACCGTAAACAAGATATAGACCGAAAAAACATCGGTCTTTTTATCTATCAAAAATCCCCGCAACTGCTTTCTAAACCATCCTCATGCGCTTTCGAATCGCCACAAACGGAAGAGAGTATTGACATAATGACTATAATATAATACTATAAACAGCAAGAAAAAGAAAGTTCGTTCACAAGACCAGCCGGAGAAGCACATGTTCCCTTTTGATGACCCGCGAGCGCTCCCGACACCTTATGTTTGGCAGGATGAAAAATCGGATACGCTCTATTTTATTGATACCGTCGGATACGACCCATGTCTTTACGAAATTGAGGGACCGATAGAAAAGGTTTATACGATTAAAAGCCAGTATCAGACCGTCCAAATTTTTAATACAATACGCTTTGGGCGGGCGCTCGCGATTGACGGGACCATCCAATGCGCCGAAAAAGATGAAGCGCGCTACCACGAAGCGTTTGTGCATCCCGCCATGATTCTCCATATGAAACCAAAAAATATCCTTATCTGCGGCGGCGGAGATGGCGCAACCCTCCGTGAAGTTCTCAAACACCCATCCGTAGAAAAAGCAACGCTCGTGGATATTGATGAAGAAGTGATCAAAGTCACCCAGGAAAGAATGACCTTTCTTTGGGCGGAATCACATCATGACCCCCGAGCGCATGTCTCGGCGGGAGACGCATTCGCGTTTCTCAAATCAACTGATGAACGGTTTGACGTGATATTTTCTGATATTACTGATCCGACTGACGAAGTATCCCTTCCGCTCTATTCAAAAAATTACTTTAATCTCATTCGCGCGCGGCTTGCCCCCGGCGGCATAGTGGTCGCGCAAGGAGCGGAAATATCAGAAGTATGGCAAAACCCCGGACGCCTTCTTATCTGGAAACTTATAAATTCGGTATTCAAAACGCATCGCACTGCGGCCTACCAGACATACGTGCCGTCATTCCGTGAGGAACGCTCTTTCTGCATAGCGACAACGGATCCTCCTTCTTGGTTTGACGCCTCGCATCTTCCACCTTGGGCCTTGCAAAAATTTGATTACCTTGAGGGTTCGTTCCGGTTTTATTCTCCGGAGATGCACAAAGCGCTTTTCGCGCTCCCTCCGGTAGTGGAAAAAATTTACGAACGCGCTCTTCGGTCGCGATAGAAAAATGAAATACCCCAATCGGGGTATTTTTCTTACGCACGCCACACTTCAAGAGGCTTAACTTTTCTTGCGGGTTTATACAAACCCCGCAAATATTGAAATACGTTTCTGCCCTTTTTTGAATTATCTGCGGAATAATTGCAGAAAAAAACGTCCACATTCACCAAAAGTTTCTCGGGCCACGTATGAATAGTGATATGGGATTCGGAAACAATGATAATACCCGTAATGCCGCCGTCGCCAAAGCGATGAAAGCGGCTTGCTACAATGGTAAAGCCTGCTTCCCGCACAACCTGAAGGATCTTTGAGCGTACAAGACGGGCTGAAGTAAAATACTCTTGTTTACCGCGACAATGCCGAAAGTCAGCTAAAATATGAAGACTCTTTTTCTTCATCATAGAAAACCTCCGTTTTTGATGACATCAAAAGGGTACTAAAGAAGTATTATACACATTTTAAAAATCTTGGCAAGGGTTTGCGACTGGCTCTAATTGCCCTCATTCAAAATTCTTCCTGTGCGGTATGTCCGCGCCGATTTGTTGTATTTCATGTCTTTCACGGCTTTCCGCGCTCCGCGCATAGCACGAGATTGCGAACGCTCCTTAAACTTTTTAACGTCTTCTCGCGCCTGAGCCGCGCACAAATCAACTGCTTCGTGAATATCCTCCCCGCTCTGCTCTATGCGAATCATGTTTTTGCCGATGCTAAGATTTAGGCGCGCGGTCCAAATAGAGCCCTTGCGGTGGTGGCGCGACTCGCGCAGAAGTTCAACCATGAGCGATATCGCTTCCGTATTTGAGCCAAGGATTTTTTTCAGAGGTGATACAATTTTTCGCTCCACGTCTTTTGTGAGCGTTATGGACACCGGAAGATGGATTGTTTTAATAGTGTATTTCATTTTTGTATTATAAAATTTTTTTAGCAAAATTGCAAGCATTTTCTATAAAGGCTAAGCCTCTATAGAAAAATAACAAAAATTAGCCTAAAAACGAGCAAGTTCCTCTCGCACCACAACCCTATCATCCCACGGAATGTTTTTACCCTTAATCACCATTGATTGTTCGGCGCCCTTACCTGTGATAAACACCGCATCTCCTGAGCGCGCAAGCGATAGCACCTTTCGAATTCCTTCACGCCGGTCTTCAATCACAAAAAGATTCTCTCCTCGTCGTTTTCCGGCTGTTTCGGCGGCGCGCGCGATATCCTCACAAATTTCTTTCGGATCATCTTCATATGGGTCAACATTACTAACCACCACATAATCGGCGCGCTCACCCGCAAGCCGACCCATGGTAGGGCGCTTTGCCGTATCGCGCCCTCCGCCCTCCGCGCCAAGAAGCACAATAACGCGGCCTCCGGTTTTCGCAACAATACCCCGCGCGGCTTCCAACAACGCCGTCATGCTTTTTCCCTCATGCGCGTAATCCACAAACACGCGAAAATTCTGCCCCTCTTTGATTTCTTCCATTCGTCCCGGAATCACATGAAGCCCCGCAAGCCCTTTTTGCATAGCTTCGTACGAAATACCAAAAATTTCACCGAGTGCCAGCGCAGGAAGCGCGTTTTGCGCATTGAGACGTCCAAGAATATGCAAGGCGTATTCTCTGCCGCCCACACTAAACAGAACGCCATCGTCCGTATCGCGAATCTGTTCCGCACGAATATTCGCGCCGTCTCCCAAACCGAATGTTTTTTTAACATCCGCGGGAAAATGTAAAAAATAATCTCGCGCTTGGTCGTCGTAATTTACGATAATCGCTTTCGGAACATTCCAACATTCTGCAGAATGTTGGAATGTTGTTTTTGGAATCGGAGTTGCGGCACCGCAGATGGTTTTTTGCGGAGATGATGCAAGTAATGCGAATAATTTCCCTTTTTCTTTTTTGTATTGCTCAAAACTTCCTCCATGCGACTGCAAATGTTCAGGTGATAGGTTGGTAAAGACAGCAACGTCATACGCAATCCCCTTGTGCCGGAATTGCTTGATACCTTCCGACGTTGTTTCAATCACGCAATGCGTGCATCCGGCCTTCTGCATTGTTCGCAAAAATCTCTGAAGCTTAAAACGCCCCGGCATCGTCATATGATACGGATTTAAAAATTCTTTTTCTCCGATTCTGAAATGCGCCGTGCTCACCAAGCCCGTTTTATATCCCCCCGCAGTCAGTACAGACCAGATAAAATCCGCGGTTGAGGTTTTGCCCTTGGTGCCGGTAACCCCGACGACCGTCATACGCCGTGAGGGGAATCCAAAATAAAAAGCGGCGCACCACGCCATGCACCAGTGATAGAACCCAAACCACGATTCGGGAAATAATTTTTTAAGAAATGATTTGAGAGACATAAAAAAAATGGCCTCACGGGGAATTTCACCCCCACACTCATTCTTTTGTCATTGGATTGATAGAATCCAAAATTTATTAATAAATGGAAATGGGGTTTTGATTCCGAAAAAAATATGAGTGTGGGGGCGTGCCCCGGTTTTATAGACTTGCCCGCCCACCTTTTCCTACGCCCCTGCGGAGAATCGAACTCCGGTTGCATGGATGAGAACCATGCGTCCTAACCACTAGACGACAGGGGCATAAAAGGTGGGAGGGTGAAAGAACCATACGTCCTGACCACTAGACGATGAGGCCATAAAAATTTGGGTGGGTGAAAGAACCACATGTCCTAACTACTAGCTCCGATTTTGTCTACAGCGTAACCACAGTTACAAAATGGGGCCACACAACAAGAATACTCCTATTAAACCCGAAAAAACGAAAGAAATCAAGTCCGTATTTGCCCGTTCGGGTAATTTTAAATAAAAAAAACGGCTTCATGAATGAAGCCGTAAACTTAACGCGGAGCCGTACTGCACAAATTCAATCTAGCTGGCGGAGGGCCGTAACACCCCGGTGCCGCTTTTGACCGCTGTTCTGCTATTTGTTTGTCTAAATAACTAAAAACAAAGACAAGTAATAGCAAACTCAGTATCGGACCCCAAAATATCATAGACAATAGGAATTCACCGCTATCTGAAACGCCCAAAATCTTAAAGACTAAACTTCGCATTCGTTTCATCTTTTCTCCCCCTTTCTTTTTTATGTCTCCGGATGGTCTTTGCGATACTCACGAATCATAGCATCGATCTGATCTTTTGCTTTACGTTTACGATCTTCAAGTTTCATACGCTTGACCGGATCGGGACGAAACTCACGCGAAATCTTTGCAAGTTCATCAGAGCGTCTTACATATTCATCCCATATCTTGCAAAATTCCGGATCTTTTTCTAATTCTTCCTTGATTTGCCAATCCGCCTTTATCATTGTTTCCTCCTCTATACCCGAATTTGAGCGTACCCGCAGAAACGCGACGGCGATTCATACTCATCCACCGCTCGTCTTTTTGATTCTTCTTCCACGGTTGGAAATGGCCTCTGCGCGACTTTATTTTTTCTTTGCAAAACATATCCCTTCGGGATCCCGCGCGACCTCAGATAAATAATAAATGAGTCGGTATATGTCTGAACGGCCGATAGCGATATATAAGACTCTGCCGCTTGGAGTTCAAGTTCGCCTTCGGAAAGCCCTATCCGTTTTTCAAGTTTTCTCAAAAGCTCTGTCGGATGATTAAAAAATGCCTCCGATTCAAACTCGGGTTCGCGGTAAACCCTCATTTCCTTTCTCCCCTTTTCTTTAGTTTTGAATATTTTCGAAGAA
Source organism: bacterium (assembly GCA_030649305.1). Classification (GTDB taxonomy): domain Bacteria; phylum Patescibacteriota; class Minisyncoccia; order Sungbacterales; family GWA2-42-14; genus JAUSFV01. The sequence goes on along the minus strand of JAUSFV010000005.1, from coordinate 38,206 downwards.
CGCTCTTCACTATTAGCATCATCTAAACAACTTGTCAAGTATTCGTCTTGCCAGCCATTTATCGTATAATTGTTTGTAGAAGCTATATAGACGCTAACTGCTACGCTATGATAAACGCCATTGGCGTAATGGTGGCGTATACGTGTATGGCGTCCGTGTGGCTTCTACAAACATGGAGACACTCAAAACCGAAACCCTCACCTGGCATCACTTTCAAAATCCCGTGAAGGCGGATTTTGATTTTTTGCGCGAAAAATTCAATTTTCACGACCTTATTTTAGGAGAGCTCATGAAACCGACTCTCCGCCCCAAGGTTGACCGCTACGACCACTATCTCTACCTCGTACTCCACTTCCCTATTTTCGACGAGAAAACACGAAATACCACCTCCCGCGAAATTGATTGCATCGTCACCCCGCAAGAACTCATCACGGTAACGTATGAAGACATTCCTCCCCTTTCTGACTTCTTCAAAAAGTGTTCGCTGGATGACCACTGCAAAGAATTATATTCAAGCAAAACGCCGGCACATCTTCTCTACTATCTTATCCGGGAACTTCTGCATTTTTCCATGCGGGAGCTTGACCATATTCAAACAAACATCACCCAGCTCGAAGAACATATTTTCGGGGGCAAAGAAAGAGAAATCATCCATGAAATTCTCGTATTCCGGCGCGATGTGCTTAATTTCCGGAGAACCTTAAAACCCCAACACATTACTATTAACTCGCTTGCGGAAGAATCCGGAGAACTTTTCGGAAAAAATATAAAGCCGTTTTTTGACGAACTGAAGGGCGAATACCTCAAAGTATGGGACCTTCTTGAAAACCATCGGGAAACGCTGGAAGCGCTATATGACACACATCAATCCCTCCTCAATATGCACCAAAACGAAATCATGAAAAATCTTACCGTCATGGCATTCATTACGTTTCCGCTTTCGCTCATCGCGGTTATTTTCGGCATGACCACGCTCTGGACGCCGATTGTCGGAATGAAATATGACTTCTGGATTATTGTCGGAGGAATGGCGATACTCACTCTTATCATGCTTATGTTTTTCAAAAAGAAAAAATGGCTATAGAATCCATTAGGCTCTACAATACTCTTACCCGAAAAAAAGAAGTGTTCAAACCCATCCGCAAGGATCGGGTTGGTTTATATACCTGCGGTCCCACCGTATATAATTTCGCGCATATCGGAAATTTGCGCACCTACATCTTTGAAGACATATTACGCCGGACACTTGAATACGCCAAGTACGATGTTCGCCATGTCATGAATATCACTGACGTTGGCCACCTTACGTCTGATGCCGACACGGGTGAAGACAAACTAGAAAAAGAGGCAGCACACGAGGGAAAAACAGTGTGGGATATCGCCCGATTTTATACGGACGCATTTACATCGGATATCGCGCGGTTAAATATCAAAAAGGCGAAAAATCTCGTGCCTGCCACCCGCACTATTGAAAATCAAATCGCTCTCATCCATGAGCTTTTTAAAAAGAAGTATGCCTACGAAACCACGCAAGCGGTATATTTCCATGTTCCGAAATTTAAACGGTATACAAGGCTCTCGCGACAAAAACTCAACGAAAAAATTATCGGGGCGCGAGAGAAAGTCATCACTGACCCCGAAAAGAAACACCCGGCCGATTTCGTTTTGTGGTTTAAGTCAGTCGGAAAATTTAAAAACCATGTCATGCGCTGGCCATCACCATGGAGTGAGGGCTTTCCGGGATGGCACATTGAATGCTCGGCGATTTCTACAAAATATCTGGGGCAACCGTTTGATATCCACACCGGCGGCATTGACCACATCAATGTCCACCATACGAATGAAATCGCACAATCGGAAGCGGCATTCGAAAAACCGCTGGCAAAATACTGGATGCACGGAGAATTTCTACTCATTGATGCTGCAAAAATGGCGAAGTCGGAAAAAAACTTTATCACACTTAACACCGTCATACAAAAAGGTTTTAATCCCCTTGCGTTTCGCTATCTTGTATTAACTGCGCACTATCGCTCAAAACTTAATTTTACGTGGAAGAGCTTGGAATCGGCTTCCCATTCACTCGAAAAACTTTACGAATTTATCCGAGAATTAAAAACAAAAAAGGGTTCGGGTGTAAAAAAATCTGATATGCGCATGCACAGCGTGGTTGAAAAAGAATTTCGCATGTCCGTTTTCTCCGACCTTGATACGGCGGGAGCGCTCGTGAATATTTGGGATCTTGTGCGTGCATATCACAAAAATCCCGAAGCCTACAATCCGAAAACAATTCTTGATATTCTTTACGATTTTGACAAGATCCTCGGTCTTGGTTTTAAAAATGTAAAATCCGAAACAATACCGGCCCCCATTTTGAAACTCGCTATGTTACGCGAACAATATCGCAAAAATAAAAAATGGGAAGAAGCAGACAAGATGCGCCAAGAATTACAAAAACACGGATACACGGTTGAAGATACCCCCGAAGGACCAAGGGTCAAGCGTGTATAAAAAATACCCGCCCGAGGCGAGTTATTTGTTTGTAAGCCAATCAGACTTCGCCAACGGCTCGTCCTCTTGGACAAACAAACAAAAAAAGGCGCGTAGAGAAGCTCTGCGCGCTTTATGTTAATACCCGAATTCTCCCGGATACGAGGATGGATCAAAATTACCAAAAAAAGCACTATATAAAACCACCCCAAGCACAACAGCGATAAGAACCGCGCTAAACCACGGAAACCGTTTTTTCTTCACATCTTCCGGAATGTCTGCCCAACCTCGAGTCGGTCCGCCAGATCCGCCCATTTTTTCTCCTCCTTTTGTTTGAACTGATCGCCCGAAAATAGTCCTTAATCAATCCCGATCTCAAGAATCATGGTGGTGTCAAAACGACCCAGATGACAATACCGACAACCACAGCAATAACAATAAGGAAAACCCCTATTTCAAACCAAGAAGGACGGGGTGGTTTTGGGTAATCTGTTGGACAAAAACAGAAATTGGGACAAAGACATTGACGCTTCGCCATAAGAACCCCCTTGCGAAATGTAAAAAACCATCCCCACCTTATCACCTTTTTATTATCTTTGTCAAGCTTCCGCGTATTGCGGGGCTTTTTTAAAATCGGTATGATAAAACAACGAAATCTCCCCCATGAGATAGAGTGCGAACCGCTCATCTCACGGGGTGCTCATAATTTCAGCGAAAATTTATTCGCTGAAGCTCTAAATTTTCGGAAATTATGGCAAAACAAACATCCACAATAAAAATCCCTCCGCAAAACATTGAAGCCGAAATGTCAGTTTTAGGCTCTTTAATGATTGACAAAAACGCGATTGATAAGGTATGCGACAATTTGGAACCCCGTGATTTTTATAAAGACGCGCACGGAAAAATTTATGAAGCAGCATTGGACCTTTTCAAAAATCGGCAACCCATTGATATTTTAAGCGTTACCGCACGTCTGAAAGAAAAAAAGGAACTTGAGGCGGTCGGCGGCACCGGGTATCTCGCGGAGGTCGTAAATTTTGTCCCGACCGCAAGCCATGTCGGACATTACGCCGATATTGTCAGAAAAAAACGGACTCTCCGCGACCTCATTGACGCGTCCCATCACATTTCTTCACTCGGCTATGACGAAGAAAAAAACATGGAGAATGTCCTGGACGAAGCGGAGCAAAAAGTATTCAGCATTGCCCAGCGGTCCCTCAAACATGATTTTCTTAAGATCGGAGAAGCGCTGGAGAGCGCGTGGGAACGCATTGATGACATCCATAAAAATAAAGGGAAACTTCGCGGGGTTCCGACCGGATTCCCCGACCTTGATAATATTTTGGGCGGATTGCAAAAATCCGACCTCATTGTGCTTGCGGCACGGCCAAGCTTAGGAAAAACCGCGCTTGCTCTTGATATCGCGCGAAACGTTGCCGTAGAAGAAAAAAAACCGGTTGCGATTTTCAGTTTGGAAATGTCAAAAGAGCAGTTACTCGACCGCATTCTTGCCGCGGAAGCCCGCGTAGATTCATGGAAACTTCGCACGGGGAATCTTTCGGACAAAGGCGAGGAAAACGATTTCATACGCATCCGAAACGCCATGGAGCTTCTTGCGGACGCTCCCATGTTTATTGACGACAGCGCCATGCCGACTCTCATGCAAATCCGCGCCATGGCGCGGCGCCTCCACGCCCAGCACGAACTCGGACTCATCGTGATTGATTATCTCCAGCTTATTAAAACGAATGAAAAAATAGAATCACGCGTGCAGGAAGTATCAGAAATTTCGCGCTCCCTGAAAGCCCTTGCCAAAGAGCTTAATGTTCCGGTACTCGCGGTCTCCCAGCTCTCACGCGCGATTGAAATGCGGACAGACGGCATTCCAAGACTTGCCGACCTCCGCGAATCAGGCTCCATTGAACAGGACGCGGATGTTGTCATGTTTATTTACCGCGAAGACAAAGCAAAGCGAAATAGCGACCGGCCGGGTATCGCGGAAATTATGGTGGAAAAACACCGCAACGGCAAAACCGGAAAAATAGAACTCTATTTCAAAGAAGACGAAATAAGCTTCAAATCGCTTGCTAAACATTTCTAATACCAATCAACACGAATCGACCACAAATCGCACGAATCCGTATTCATGAAATTCGTGAATTATTTGTGTGCATTTGTGAAGTATGTATCCGGCTCCCCTTCAAAAACTTATAGAATACTTCCTGAAATTCCCCGGTATCGGACCGAAGCAGGCAACGCGCTTCGCGTTTTTTTTATTGAAAGAAAGTGATGGCTACCGCGGCAATCTCGCCCGAACAATCGCGGAACTTGGAAAAGAGGTTGCAGTTTGTAAACAATGCTACCGAAGCATACAACCAAATACGAATACTCTCTGCGACTATTGCGCTAATAAAAAACGCAACACGGAAATGCTTATGGTAATAGAAAAAGAAATAGATATGGAAAACGTGGAAAAAACAAAACAGTACAATGGCCTGTACCATGTTCTCGGCGGTACTCTCTCGCCACTTGAACCGTCTTCGCCGGAAAAACTGCATTTAAAAGAATTGTTCAATCGGACAAAAACGCTTGTAGAAACTCATAAAAATAACGTGGAAATTATTCTCGCGACAAACGCCACCGCCGAAGGAGACGCGACAGCTCTCTATATCCAACGAATCTTGGAGCCTCTCAAAATAAAAATAACCCGTTTTGGGCGGGGGCTTACCACGGGGTCGGAACTCGAATATAGCGACCCCACAACGATTACAAACGCTCTCACGAATAGAAAATAATTATAAACCTTCGCAATTAGCCGCGGGTTTGTAGCCACGGGATTCTGCTTCTTCTTTGGTCTGAAACCATATCTTGTTTTCTTCTTTAATGCGCTTGGCGCCCGAACACCATGGATAATGATACGCCGTGCCGTTTTTGGAGGCAACATATTTACCCGATAAAATTGGCGAAGGCGCAGAATCATTTGGTTTGATAAAATCCCCCGTTCCCACGACTTCACCGAGGCCGACGGCTGGCCCGCTGATTCCTGCTGTTTGGCTAATCCGAATTGGCTCTTTTTCCGGCCATATTGCCGATAATCGCCCCAAGCCAAAACTTCCGATACTCACAAGAAAGATAAGACCGGCAAGAAAAAGGTCCTTTTGAGAAGCCCTTGCGTATTCTTTGACTTTTTGATAAGATTCGTATATCATAGATTACATATATTTGTAGCGTATTTTTATAAAAAGCAACAGGGGAAATGGTACCCCGCACTAAAACCCGAAGAAAAATCAACAATACACCAAAGAAACACACACGGGACTCGCCTTCGGCTTTCATTTTCGTAATAGTAGTCTATCGTTAGGTTTAATGCGGGATGCTCATAATTTCAGCGAAAATTTATTCGCTGAAACTCTAAATTTTCGGAAATTATGGCACATACAAAAGCGGGCGGGTCTACAAAGCTCGGCCGCGACTCACAACCCAAATATCTTGGCATCAAACGCCACGAAGGAGCGCGGGTGCAACCGGGTTCTATTTTGGTGCGCCAGCGCGGAACGAGCGTTCTTGCCGGCACACACGTTAAACAGGGCGGTGATGACACCCTGTATGCGATGCAAGAAGGAATCGTAAGATTTTCCGAAAAAAGAAAGGTAAAATTTGACGGAACACGAATACGACAAAAAGTGGTGAACGTGGAATCAAAATAAAAAACACTCCGATATATCGGAGTGTTTTTTTAAAATACATTATCGAATTGCCACTTTCATAAATTCCCGGAACAGGGGGTGTGGCGTGAGCGGGCGCGATTTAAATTCAGGATGAAACTGCGTGCCCACGAAAAACGGATGCCCCTTCAACTCAATAATTTCAACCAAATTGCGCTCGGGATTAATACCCGACACCACAAGCCCCTTTTTCTCAAGACGCTCCCGGAAATCGTTGTTTACCTCATAGCGGTGGCGGTGCCGCTCCGTAACAAGCTTTACCCCGTATGCCTTTGCTGCCTTCGTATCTTTCGCAATCTCGCAGGTATATGCCCCCAGACGCATAGAACCCCCCATTCTACGCTCTTTGATATTTACCATCTGTTCGGGAAGCGTATGAATCACGGGATGCGGCGTTTTTGCGTTTACCTCCGTGGTATGCGCCCGCTTCAGACCGGCAACGTTTCGCGCAAACTCAATCACGGCAAGCTGTAAGCCGTAGCATAAACCCAAAAACGGAATTTTATTTTTACGACAAAACTGTATTACGGATATTTTTCCTTCCACGCCGCGCGAACCAAAACCGCCCGGAATAATGATACCGTCATAATGTTTTAATTCTTTAAGATGCGCGGGGTTTTTTTCATACTGCTCGGCATTCAACCAGGTAATCTCCGGTTTTCTGCCACAAAACCACGCGGCGTGCTTCACTGCCTCAATCACAGAAATATATGAATCCGCGAGCATGAAATCGCCGGTGTTGAAATATTTACCCACAATCCCGATGTGAACGGGTTTTTTTGTTCTTCGGATGCGCCCCACAAACCCCCGCCATGACACAAGGTCGCGCTTGCGCGACTTCATGCCCAATTTTTCAAGCATGCGCTTCCCCAATTCATCCTTTTCAAAATTAACCGGAACCTCATAAATTGAATTGACGTCAGGAGCCGAGATAACGTCTCCGGCCGCTACGTTGCAAAAAATAGAAATTTTGCGCTTCCGCGGCTCATCAATCGGCACGACGGAGCGCGCGATAATAATATCAGGCTGAATACCAACGGCGTTGAGTGAACGCACGGCGTATTGCGTCGGTTTTGTTTTCATCTCACCAATCATTTTCGGCACGGGCAAATACGATACCAAAACAAAAAGCACCTGCCCCGGGCGCTGAAGCCGCATCATGCGTCCCGCTTCAAGAAAAAGCGCGTTTTGATATTCCCCTACCGTCCCCCCAATTTCCACCAGCACAAAATCAGCCCGCGCTTTTTTCGCGGCGCGGTCCAGCCGTCCGATAACTTCTTCCGGAATATGCGGAATAACTTCAACGCATTTGCCGTCGTATTCAAGATTTCGCTCGCGCTCAATCACGCGCTGATACACCGAACCGGACGTCATATAGTTCTCGCGCGGGATATTCTCGTCCAAAAAACGCTCATAATTGCCAATATCCTGGTCGCACTCCATGCCATCTTCCGTCACAAAAACTTCCCCATGTTCCGTAGGATTCATCGTACCCGCATCCACATTCAGATACGGGTCAATTTTCATCGCCGTCACGCGAAATCCGCGCGACTTCAGAATTTTTCCGATGGATGCCGTGGTAATGCCCTTACCGATGCCGGACATAACACCGCCGCATACAAAGATGAATCGTGCCATCACGAATATACACAAATGACCCACAAATTTCACAAATACGAATTCGTGCGATTCGTGGTTAATTCGTGATGATTAGTGAACCTCTGGTTCAATTATAACCCGCACCTCGCCCTTCACGCCATGTGGAAAACTTATCGCTACTTTGTGCTCCCCCATTGTTTTCAGCGATTCTGCCGAAAGCCATGATTTCTCTATTGTAATGCCTCGCTTTTTTAATTCATCAACAATTTTCGCGGGCGATACCGAACCGAACGCCTTTCCCTTCTCTCCCATCTTCACTTTAAACACAAGTGGAGTTTCCGCGAGCTTTTTCGTAAATTCCTGAAAACGCGTCTTTTCTTTTTCCAATTCAGCAATTTTGCGCGCTTTTTCTCCTTCCACATTCCGCATAACGGCATCAGTCGCGGGGCGAGCAAGATTTTTCGCAAACAAAAAATTGCGGGCATACCCCTCCGCAACCTCTTTTACTTCATTTTTGCGGGCAACTCCCGCAACATCTTTTAAAAAAATGACTTTCATGCCATTAATTTTAGCATATACGCGGTTTTGCTAGGTATTGACTTTTTACTGAAAATAGAGTATAATAGAAATAAGCAACAAACACCTATTTCCTTACGAGGTTCAACCTCGTAAACTGAGGAGGAAAACCATGAATAAGTTGTTCTTTGGTATCCTTTTGGGGCTTTCCATCACTATGTCTGGATGTTTCGGACTAGAGCAGGTTCTGGTCCGTGGTGTTGCGGGGATGAGCGGAATGTACATGCCACCCTCAGACCCGCGTCCGGAACAAATTCCGTCTAAGTATTTTCCTAACTAGGCGGAGGGTAAGAAAACGCCGCGCGCAACCAGCGCACGGCGTCGTTTTTTTACCCGACAAAAAGTAATCAAAAACTAATTACCGGACAACCTATTTAACAAAGCTTTTGTTTGCGGGCCAACTGCCCCCACCTGCGAAAGACCGTATTGTTTCTGAAGCTTCTTAACCCCCTCAAAAGTTTTTAGTCCGAAGTAGGAAGTTTGATATTGCGAAAGAAAACTGGGATACAACACGCTTAAAATTTCCTGTAATTTCCGAACGTCTTCTCCGCGCGAACCCAACCGAAGCGTCCGCGTAAATAAAGGCTTTATCACGGCAGTGGTTGTAGTAGCAGCCGCCTGCTCCTGATATTTATATAAGATATTTTGAGTAGCAGGCGCCTGAGATACTTTCTTCTTCTCTCCCCCGCTTAAAAATCCCACCGCGTCAAGCAAAGATGCGGAAAATCCCGATACCTTTTCATTCATATTTTCACTGCCAGAAAAATTCCCTGCCATATTCGCATCAGACGAAATACCCGATTGAGCGCTCGACTGCCCAAAAACCCGAATGAGGTCTTCGTCCGCAACGTCTAATATTGCCGAAACGCTGAAGGCGCCCCCTGCCAAACTGCTAATGCCCTTCATTACGGAAGATCCGGAAAGATTCGCGGAATCTTGCAGGTCAAGCGCGGTGCGAAGCACCGAAATCGTTCCCGTAATAAGCGGAGAGACAGATTGCGCAATGGTAAACACAAGAAAATCCGTCGCATACCCGATTGTTCCTCCAAACAGCGTGGCAGTCAGCAATGTCGGAAGAGTAACAGCCAAATTCAGACCAAACGACAAAACCGCCAGCCCCAAAGTCACCCATACAAAATTAGAAATGGGTTTTGGCTCAATTCTTTCCAAAGGAAACAAAAACTTTAACTCGGGATGTTTTTCTGCGTATAAACCTTGTTTTTGAGCAAGCGTGAGATTATCCGAATTACGCCCCTGAATGAAGTGAAACCAAACGTTTAGTGTGCCGCCAAGGCCCACATCGCTCGCTGTCCTATCCACGCCAAAATACGTTCGGTAAATATTATTTACCGCATCAGCAGAACCTCCGCTCCTACCGTACTCTTCCGATTGATTCAGCGCTATTTCAATCCCCTCAAAGCCGTAAAAATCCTGATAACTATCGCTCAAAAGACCTTCCGCAACTTTCAAACGATAATGCGCGTTGTCGGTATTCATACGATTTTGCCAATACTCAACTTCATCCTGACGAGGATCGCGCCGCACATACAGGCGGAAGAGGCCCGTGAGCACTCGTTTGAAATTGTTTCCCGAACGCATCTCCGAAGAATCGGCAATCCGGTGAATTAATCTCCCGGACATGGCGCTGATTTCTCCCGCGATATTGCGAATGCCATACAAAGAATGCAAAGCGCCCTTTCCATCTTTTGAAACAGCGTACCCTTGCGGTTCCCAATTATCCCGAATCCACCCATTCTTGAGTATCACTGTTGGAGTGCATAAAGACCCGCAGGGTTGCGTTAATTCAACCTGGACATTCCGCATAAATTGATACTGCTCATTAATATCGCTATCGTTTGCCGCACGCGCACGAATAAAACGATACAGCGCATCAATATTTTTCTTGAAGTGCGCCTGCACGAATTGCAGATATTCGGGCGATGAAACAATTTCATAATACAGCGTTGCCGGAGGGTAGCGGTTCTCGCGGTCGGCTTGGTATTCGGGATAAACACCCGGAGCAAAGTAAGGTGCGAGCGTTTGACCAATGGTGGGTATAGACGAATCAAAAGAGAAAGAGGAAGCTCCAAGCCTTACAGCGCTAGCCCATCCTGCATTTTTCGCCCAAAGAATCGCCTGCTGACGACAAGAGTCAAAATAGCTTTTATAATTATATAGACCATTGACTATATATGGTTCTGCAAATACGCGCGCACAAAGCGGAGGCGGAGGCGGTGTACAAGAAAAACAGATTGAATTGGTGTTTTGCTGATACAACTTATATGCCGCCTCAAGCTTACTATTATAGTCATTCCAAACCTGGCGCAATACATCAAGCGCTTGCTGGCTTACGTTCTCTTTAAATGCTTTCAGTGTCGGTTCTTCGTTTGCGCCAAAACTATACGCCCAGTTATACAAAGGCGTCCGACTTGTGTCAGCAAGGGTAAGAGGAATAATACAATCTCCTAAATTCCCGCAAGGAAACGGGGTTGCCGCTTTCATTGCCTCCTGCACATCAACTCTCCGCTTATATACATCAATAAGTTCGTTTACCGGATCACGCCATTGCGTAAAAAGCGAAAGATATTTTTGCATTTCCGCATCAGTCGGATTGCGACCAAGTAAGAAGTTATAATTTGCGATAATAAACTCGCGGCTCAACGAATCGGAAAACTGATTTACATATATCGGCACGACATCGCCAAGCAGTGTATAAGCAATAGTAGGGACACCGCGCGAAACCGGCCCGGAGGCCTCTCTCAAAGACGGAGGTCTGCATTTTATGCCCGTTCCAGCGCTTGCATCACAGATTTGGGCAGGAGCCGGATATGTCTGCAAACGATGCACATCACTTTCTTGAATAGTCGGAAAATATGGCGGGTAAGGGCTAGCACCTGGGATAGAGATATTGGTTTTTCCGATAACCTCGGTAACGGCATGACGCACCGATACTGACGCGGTACGTTCACGAATGAAAGTTTTTGTAAGGCCGCCGTCAGTGATGTTCATTTTGAGCACAGCCAAGTGGTCAAGCGCCAAAGGATCTGATTGAAGTGCAACTTTGATTGAATGAGTACCCGACAAAAGTCCGAGTTGGCTCATTGAAAGTTTATAATGACCACGGTCTAGCACATAATCGGTCCCACTCGTAAGCGTTCTACTATCCAAAATAATACCAAAAAGCGTTGCCTGCGGAGGTAACGTAATCCACAAAAGCGAATCCTGCGGAAATCCAACAAGACCCGCATTCAGGTTTGCGGAAAATGTGTATACGCTTCCTGCGGTTACCGGAATTAGGCCTGTACAGGTAAAATTATAACAAAAGCCCGTAGTGGTAACCACATCCTGATCGCTTTGCAGACGCAAAACATCCATCGGCGCGGTTTCGGGGGTTGGTGCAGAAAGACCCGAAGGAACAGCGGCCACATTTACCGTAACGCTATCGGAAGCAGAAGGTATTGACCCATTTGCCGTTACGCGCAAATCGTCAAAACAGGTCATCTGCAACGTGTAGCTTTGCGTTTGCGGGAATGTTACTTGCACCGAGCCAGAAACGCCGGATGCGGTATGGAACGGCGAACCAGTTGGGGCGCCGGATGTTGAACAGCGCATACCACCCGCACTAAACCCTTGCGTAGTCCACGAAACGGTAGCGGGAGTATTCACTTGGACGCTAACGGGTCCATCAGCATTATTTACTTTGAGGTCAAGTGCAAAAGCCGCAACTTCAGATCCTACAGTAACCGTCGCCTGCGCCGTCTGCCCCTGATACGTTGCGGTAATCGTCGCAGCGCCGTTTGCGCGACCCAGCACAATATTATTTACGGCTCCACCCGGAGGCGCGCCCAATTCCGCGACCGCGGGATTGGAAGATGACCATTGTGTTTGATTCGTAACATCCGACGCCGATCCGCCAGCAGGCGTAAACCACGCGGCGAGCGTTTGCGTTTGGCCAACTGAAAGCGATGCGCTTGCGGGACGAATTTCAAATAACACGCCCTCAATTGCATCTCCTTCACACTGAAAATACCACTGAATCTGATTTGACGTCGTATTGCCCACCGTCACCCATTCTTTCATCTGCGCAGTACCGGAAACGCCCGCGGGACAGGTGAATTGGGATGCGTTCCAGACGCCGGTGACCGAACAAGAACCGGAGGTGTTGCAGACATTCGCGGATTTCAACGAAGCAACGGTATAGTTTGATTGCTGGTCAGCGCCGCCGGTCATTTGACTATGCAGCGTAACCGCAGTGGTATCAAGAAAGAGTGACGAAGGAATCGTCATGGCGAAGGTAGTCGTATCCCCTGCTTTGAATGGAGATACGGTTGAAGTTTGGGGAGTGCGGGAAATGACGATAGATTGTCCCGATGTCTGGAGGGTATACTTCCACCATACATCAGCGTAGCCGCCTGCGGGAGCGTTTACCGATACTGAAGAATCCGCTACATAACTGGACGCGGGATGAGGGTCGGCATTGTTCGCGCAATTATAGCAGAGAGAATACGAAACAGTGTAGCCCGTAGGAACGGATGAGGTGACGGTGTAGTTTCCCGCGGGAATTTGCTGGGCAAAATACGGATTGGTGATAGGACCATAGGATTGATTGAACGAAGAGCCAGTAACGGTGATGGTAGCACCGGGGCTTGAGAAGACAGCGCCAGAAGAATCAATCTTGTAGCCTTGGATGGTGGAGGGGGTAACCACTCCTCCGCCGGTAAGTGTTTGGCTTAATCCGCTTACGGGCAACCCATTTATGCCATACCCATTTTGAAAATTAGTTATCGTAGAAAGCGATTTACCTGCAGAATTCGACGCCCAAATAAAGTTGTTATTCGCTGCCGAATTCACTGACGAAAACGTCCCCGACCCCGCCCCGCTTGCATCACCCGAAAGAGCGGACACGGAACTCACACTAGTCCCCGCTATAGTTACATCACCCCGAACAACAAACCAGCGAGTCTGACCCGCAGGAATATTAACAAGGGTATTACTTCCGCCTGTATTTTGGGCGTATACATCAACTTCTGCGCCTGAAATGCCCCCAGTACGCGCATGAGAAACTTGTAACGAACCGTCAGCTTGGACGCCGGAAGCAACCGTAGAAAAGCTAGAATCGGTATACGCGTATATATTCAAATTATCAATTAAAGAGCCGGATGATGCAGAAGTAATAGAATTACGAATAGTAAACTTTGCAATGCCCACATCACTCCCCGAAGGTGCTGCAATTTTGAATCTCAAGAGATCACGGCGACCGGAAAGAAGCAGGTCAGAAAAATCAATTTTTGAAACGACCAGTTGCGTTCCTGATGTACCAACCGTCACCATCGCCTGCGCCGTCTGCCCCTGATACGTTGCGGTAATCACCGCACTGCCTGCCGCACGGCCAAGGACGGTGTTGTTCGCGTTTGAACCCGGAGGCGCGCCTAATTCCGCGACTGCGGCATTGGAAGATGACCATTGCGTTTGACTCGTAACATCCGACGCCGATCCGCCAGCAGGCATAAACCACGCGGCGAGCGTTTGCGTTTGGCCAACTGAAAGCGATGCGCTTGCGGGACGAATTTCAAATTGAGCACTCGGAGAACTCGAAACCGTCAATGTCCCAATCTGATACCGAAGCAAATCCTGCGTATCGGCAATTACCCCTGAACCGGGAGTAAGAGTAAGACGCGCTCCGGTAGCAAGGTCATAGAGCCCTGCCATAATACGGTAGGTTCCCACAGCCGTTGACGCGGGAACGGTAACGGTGCGCGTATAGTTTTTCGCGCCGGACCACTGGTTCGTAAGCACGGGCGGCGTATGGTCATCCTGAAACGCAATCTGACCCGCGCTATTTACAAAATGCACAAAAACCTGTTTTGAACTGCTTGTCGGGCCTCCACTCCAATTATACGTGAGAGAGAATGACTGACCGGGCTGGGCGCTTGGCGTTGTAGGCCAAGACTGAAGAATAGTGACGGGCTGACTGGCGGCCGTTGTACACTCAAACCACCATTGGATTTGATTTGACGTTACACTGCCAATCGTCACCCATTCGGTCATCTGCTGAACGCCTGAAACGCCGGTGGGACAGGTAAATTCACTCCATGTTCCTGCGATACTGCAAGTACCCGCCGAAGGGTTACAAACACCATTGTCGCGGAGAGCAAACGTGGTTGAGGTATCGCTCACAAAAGGAGAACCGTTTCCGATTTTACGATACACCTTTACTTGCTGATCCGTGGAGAACAATGATGGAGAAACCGTGGCATTGAATGTGGTGGCACTACCCGTGCGATAGGGATTTGTTTGAGACGTTGCGGGGGTTCGCGAAATAGAGACGGATTGTCCCGATGTCTGGAGGGTATACTTCCACCATACATCAGCGTAACCGTCTGCGGGAGCGCTTACCGATACTGAAGGCCCCGAAACATAGCTTGATGCGGGATGGGGGTCGGTATTGTTCGCGCAATTGTAGCAGAGAGAATACGAAACAGTGTAGCTGGTGGGAACAGATGAGGTAACAGTGTAATTTCCCGCCGGAATTTGCTGGGCAAAATACGGATTGGTAGTGGGACCATAGGATTGGCTGAATGATGAACCGGCAACGGTAATGGTAGCACCGGGGCTTGAGAAGACAGCGCCGGAAGAATCAATCTTGTAGCCCTGGATGGTAGAAGGCAAGGTTGAGGGTTGCGTGATAGTAAAAAATCCAAGATTTGATTTTAACCCTCCTACGCTGACCCAGGCGCGATATGTTCCAAGAGTCCATCCCGAGGTATCATAACTCTTACTCCATTGACCCGAAGCATTCGTTATGCCCTCCGCAAGATTGTCAGCGCATACAGCACCAGTCGGAACAATGCAATTAACATATACCGTTGTATTGCCAGTCGCATTCGCGATTGCAACGATAAGCGGCGTTCCCTGCGACACACTCGCCCCGGAAGGAAACGTCAGCGCCGGCACCGGAAAAGACTGATCTTGATAACCGGAGCCATAACCACTATGAAGACCGGCCATAAAAATATCAAATTGCGCGCTTGTCTCTGTGGTTGTCAACGGCACGTCAAAATTAAACCGCAACGTATATACGCCGGTGGTCAAATTATAGAAATCCCAGACATATGCAGTTCGATTGGCGAGCGTTGCCGCGGGACGGGATGGATCGTTCAGCGCGGTTTCTTGTCCCCCCGTCCGTGTAATGTAGTAATGACGGAGAACCAAATCCTTTGATACCTCTAGTTTGAAATTCAAGGGAGACGGCGGATCGGTTACTGTCAGCGTCGCCAGAAAATCAACGGGCTTGCCGCGAACAACAGGGTTTGGAAATGTCCCCGCTTTTCCCGAATCAATAGAAACACCCCACGAACCGGCAGCTGATGCGGTAAGCACAATCGTCGGATCAAACACGGTTGAATCACAACCATTATCAATCCCTTTGTTGATAACAAAATCAATAGAATCTCCCTGACTGACGGACGTTGTGACGTCAAAGTTATAACCGGTCGTATTATCTTTGGGAATTGTTTGATTCCACAATGTAGCGACAATAGCATTATTAACAACCTTACGGATGGTAACCGTAACGCCATCAGTACCGCATCCGGCGTGACTGTCACGCGCGTTTCCGGTAATACGAATGCTGCCCGCCTGCGGTGCAATCCAGCGGCGAAGCGCATCCGCGTTATTACCCGGATGCCCCCAGTTACTTCCAAGCAATAAATATTCTTCATTCCCTTTCCAACGACTATTTGCGGAATCATACGTCATCTGCGCGCCGGAGGATGAAAGATACCACCAGTTTTTTTGACCCTGGGTACTAGTGGAAAAATCTGCCGAAGCAGTAAATGTCGTCGTCGCGGCTGACGCAGCGCGAGGCAGAAGCGTTATAATCGGCAAGAGCGTTGATTCAATTAAAAATAACAAGGTTACGAGAAATGAAACGACCTTGGTATATATTTTTCTGGAAGAAAAGATGTGCATAAAAATGAAAAATTATTACCATCGCCCCGACGACCATCGGAGCGATATCTTGTTATGCCATAACCCAGCACCGAAGTTCGAAATAAGACCGACGTAAATCGTTAGCTTGCCCACGGTATCGCCTTCGGCTTGCAATGTTCTTCTTCAACAGCCAAACCGAAAACTTGGTGCTGGGTTTATTGTTTGTTGCCATAATCGCTTCGCAATTCTGGACAAACAATAAAAAAACGGAATACCTAACAAAGACGCGCCAAGCGCCTTTTTTTGGTATTCCGTTACCATATAAAAAGTTACAAACACTTTCTTTAGTATACCACGGAGGCAATACGAAAAAAAATACGTTATTTATGACTTTTGGTGCCGCAACTCTTTACCGTCCTAGAACCTTCATACGGGAACACGCGGACAGGTCGGAGATTACACATCAATCAAGAAGAACCAATACGTAGTAAGGTTTATTAATGTTTAAATAACTACGATCAATAATTGCTCTCCGAGGAAAAAAATTAAATGCCCCGACCTAGAGTCGGAGCATTTAATAAAAATATCCAGAGAAAAAAGTTATCCACAGGGGCTATATTTTGATTGGCGTTACCGGAGGCCTTCCTTCCAGCACCTCAATAATATTCTTTGCGGCGAGTTCTCCCATTTTTTGGCGCGTTTCTTCCGTTGCGGACGCGATATGCGGTGTTATAATAATATTTTCTAAATCCGAAAGGCCCGGTGTTAATTCCGGCTCATGTTCCCACACATCAATCGCGGCTCCTTTGATACCATTATTTTTCAACGCGTCGCGAAGAGCAGCTTCGTCTACAATCGGCCCGCGCGAAGTATTTATTAAATATGCCGTTGGCTTCATCAACTTCAAACGTATTTCGTTTACTAGATGTTGTGTTGTGGGCAAAAGCGGAACATGAATTGAAATAAAATCCGCTTCCTTAAAAATGTCGTCAACATTTTCTCTAAATTCCGCGTTAAATTCTTTCTCAAAATTTTCATTGCGCTTCACATCATAATACAAAACGCGCATATCAAATCCCTTAACGGCATGATGCGCTACGCGCGACCCGATTCTTCCGAGCCCAACGATGCCAAGAGTTTTATGCGAAACATCAGTGCCCAATAAAAGTTCGGGAGCCCAGCCGTGATATTTTCCCGCGCGCGAAAATCTATCTGATTCCGCAATGCGATGCGCAATCGCGAGCATCAAAGCGAATGTATGTTCCGCAACCGTTTCCGTAAGCACTTCGGGAGTATTCGTCATCACGACTCCCCGCTCCGCGATTTCTTTCGTATTCAGATTGTCATACCCAACAGCATAATTTGCGATAACTTTTAATTGCTTCCCCCATGCGTCAACAACCGAACCGTCAATTTTATCGGTTAGCTGTGATATGATACCATCCACGCCCTTCCCCATTTCAATCAATTCATCGCGCGTAAGCACTCTGGTATGCGGGCTTACAACAAGCTCGTAGCCCCTATCCTGCAGAAGTTTTATTCCCCTGTCGGGAATTTTTCTGGTTATAAAAATTTTCATATTAAAGTTTTCTAATTATGGTAATTATCCAAAGAATAACGGCTATTATGATTGCCTCAATTCCAATAATTATAAAAACGGTGGGTATGCAGGCAGGCGACATATCGCTCTGACTAGGACAAGGAAGGCCTGTAATAAAAAAGGGGGTAAGAGCAATAAAAAATGTCAAAATAGCCCAAAGGGCTAAAACACTCCATTGAAATCGGAGCCAAAACCAAACAACTGGAATTGCCAGAAAAATAAAAATAACAGTTAAGAGTTCAAACGTCATAATCTATTGACTGACCCAAATAATCTCAATTTCTCCTTCAATACCTCCTTCATTTCCGCAATCGCCTCCGCGTCCAATTTATACATCGCGGCCTCATTGGGATGCTCGGCAATTCCCTTTTTCAATCCTTCCACAAATGCCACGCGAATATCCGTATTGATATGAATATTCGCGATACCCGCTGAAATGGCCACGCGGATTTGCGCATCCGGAATGCCCGAACCCGCGTGCAAGACAAGCGCCACTTCCTGCGGGATTGCGGCCCGTATCACCTTGATACGCTCAATATCTAATGCGGGCTCGTCCAACGAAATGCCGTGAATGTTGCCTACCGCGATTGCCAAGCGGTCAACACCGGTTTTTTTTACAAATTCTGCCGCTTCTTCCGGGTTCGTATAATCCTCCAATTTTACCTCAATTTTTTCTTTTTGTATCTTTGATTCTCCCCGCAAATACCCTAATTCGCCCTCCAACGACATTCCAACATTCTGCAGAATGTTGGAATGTTTTTTTGCGTATTCTACAATCTCTTTCGTTCCAGCTACATTTTTCTCAAACGACTCTGCAGAAAGGTCAATGTGTATTGAATCGTACCCAGCGTCAATTGCCTCTTTCGCGGCCTGAACACTTTTTGTATGGTCCGCGTTTAAAAATACCGGAATGCCATATTTCTTTTGTAAAACATCCCGCAAGGCAACCGCTTCCGCCAAACCCAAGTGCTTTCGCTCCCCCTCTGAGGTTCCGATAATCGCGGGGGAACCAACTTCTTTGCACGCTTCCACAATGGCGCGCATCTGGTCTAATTCAGACACATTAAAATGCCCGGTTGCCCATTGTTCTTTTGATGCTTTTTGTAAAAATTCTTGAAGTATCATAAATAATCAAAAAAATCTTCTGGTGATACTTTAATCTCACGAAGAATTTGGCGCAACAATCCTCTTCCGATATCTTCGCTGCCATGCCGAGAAACAAGCGTTGTCCTGCCATCAGAATGTTGAAAGAAAATATGCGCCCCTTTCTGGCGCACTTCTCGAAAACCAAGTCCAGTGAGAACGCGCGCAACATCACGCGCTTTTAACATCGGCAAACGTCCCCTCATATTTTAACCATTTCAACACCAATAAACGTTGGCTCATATGCAAAACGTCTTATTTTTTCTCGATATGCACGATTCGTTTGCGCCACTTCAAGACACAAAGAAATAGCGTCCTCTACTCGCTCTCGCAATAAAGAAAGGGTCTTTGCTTGCGCATAACATCCCGGCAAAGCGGGCACGGACGCAACAAAATAACCGTCTTCATCGCGTTCAATAATAACCTGAAATTGCTTATGATTTTTTTTCATTACTTTCAATATGTCATATATTAGACAAAAACTCAAATCATAATTGGCTCGTAATCCGCAGGAGCAGACGCCAAATACCCTTCAAGTGTTTTTCGATCAAGAAGACCCGCGCGAGCGCCGACTTGTTGTACCACGGACATTGAATTAACCGGCCCCCACCGCAAAGCTTCCGAGACACTCTTGCCGAGTGCCAACGCTACCGTAAACGTGGAAGAAAAAGCATCTCCCGCACCTGTTCGCGAATACGGCGGCTTTGGGTCGGGATACGGCCGCATAAAAAGGATTTCGTTGCCGTCATACGTATACGCCCCATTTGTGCCGTCAGTAATCACGGCAATTTTCGGACCAAGCTCCCGCGTCATGCTAAGCAACTTTTTAATATCGTCTTCTTTTGTTTCCAAAATGCGCTGGGACTCTTCTTTATTACAAAAAAATACGTCTGCCCGTTTATAAAAATACGCAAGTTTTTCTTTTCCAAATTTCATCTGATACGTGCCCGGCTGAAACGCAAATTTTGTTTCGGGGTGATTTGTAAGAAACCGCTCAACCAACCCATGAAACGGCAAAGAATTCTCGCCAAGAGATGATAAATAAATCCACTTCGGACTGTCAATGTCGGGTAGCGTATAATTATATTCTTCGTGTTTTACCAGAATCGTCCGCTCCGATTCAAACCACAATACGTAGTGATAATTCGTTTTTTGGTTTTTGTGTGTTGCAATATATTCCGTCCCCACATGTTCAGTTTTTAACGCCGCAAGACATTCTTTACCGAAATAGTCATCCCCAATATTTGATACCAGAGCGCTCTTCAAGCCAAGACGTGCGGCAGAGACCGCGGCATTCGCGCTATTCCCCACGGCAGGAACCACAATAACCTCCTTATACGGCACCTTGTCGCCAAACCGCAGGCAAATTTCCCTGACCTCGTGGTCAATATCAACATGGGCTGTTGGCGATTCCAGCCGTATAAATGCATCCGTTACCATATCCCCTATTGCGATGAAGTCGTAGCTCTGTTTCATACTGTTTCAGTATAAAAAATCTGGCGTAAAAAAGCCAGATTTTTTATACACAACACCGGAGAATTCAGGAGTTATCGCCGAATCATTAACATCCTAATTGCGTTCGCAATTTCGTTAAGCTGTGCTTGTATTGATGAAAGAATACTCGCAAATTGCTTCTCGGAATCCAGAGAACCAGCGCCCGACGATTGCGGAGTAAATATTATAGTAGGATCAAACACGGTCGAATCACAACCGTCATCAACTCCCCTGCTAATAACAAAATCAAGCCCCTCATTCGCATTCAAAAATACCGACACATTATCATAGGAAACCCCGACTGTGCTATCTTTCTGAATCGTATGTGGCCCCCACAGAAGAGTTGAGCCATTACCGCTTGCTTTTCTAATAGAGACTACAACGCCATCCGTACCACATCCGACATGCCCATCAAAAGCCTTACCCTTCAAAACAACATTTCCCGCCACGGACGCGACCCAACGGCGCACCGCATCGGCATTCACTCCAGGATGCCCGCCACTGCCCCAAAGTAAAAGGTACTGTTCATCACCACCCTGCCAACGATTTTGAGTTCCGTCAAATTTTTCCATATTTGTCAAAAGCGTGGGTTGTGTAGAACCGACAGGTTTTGCGTACATATAAAACCAACTCTTGTCGCCCTGCTTTGCAGAAAAGCCTCCTGACGCGTTGAGAGAAGAAGTAACGGCCAGAGAACTCGAAACCGTCAATGTCCCAATCTGATACCGAAGCAAATCCTGCGTATCAGCAATTACCCCCGAACCGGAAGTAGAAGTAAGAGTAAGACGCGCTCCGGTAGCAAGGTCATAGAGCCCTGCCATAATACGGTAGGTTCCCACAGCCGTTGACGCGGGAACGGTAATAGTACGCGTATAGTTTCTCGTACCGGACCACTGGTTCGTAAGCACGGGTGGCGTATGGTCATCCTGAAATACAATCTGACCCGCGCTATTTACAAAATGCACAAAAACCTGTTTTGAACTGCTTGTCGGGCCTCCGCTCCAATTGTAGGTGAGAGAGAATGACTGGCCGGGCTGAGCGCTTGGCGCTGTAGGCCAAGACTGCAAAATGGTAACAGGCTGTTCAGCAGCAACCGTACTACTGCACTCAAACCACCATTGGATTTGATTTGACGTTACACTGCCAATCGTCACCCATTCGGTCATCTGCTGAACGCCTGAAACGCCGGTGGGGCAAGAAAATTCGCTCCATATTCCTGCGACACTGCAGGTACCCGCCGAAGGGTTACAAACACCGTTATCGCGCAACGCAAACGTGGTTGTCATATCACTCACAAACGAAGAACCGGTTCCGATTTTACGATACACTTTTACTTGCTGATCGGTGGAGAATAAAGATGAAGAAACCGTAGCATTGAGAGTGGTGGCACTACCGGTGCGGTAGGGCGATGAAAATGAAGTTTGCGGCGTGCGGGAGATGGCAACACTTTGTCCTGATATCTGAAGCGTATACTTCCACCACAAATCCGCATAGCCTCCTGATGGCGCGTTCACGCTGACCGAGTTTCCCGAAACATAACTGGACGCAGGGTGGTCAATGCAGTTTGTACAAAGCGAATACGATACTGTGTAGCCGCTTGGCACGGATGAAGAGACGGTATAGTTCCCTGCGGGAATTTGCTGAGCAAAGTAGGGATTGGCGGATGTGCCATAGGTCTGATTCACCGCGCCGCTTACGGTAATGATTGCGCCGGGATTAGTAAACACGTTGCCTGCCGAATCAATTTTGTAGCCCTGAATAGTGCTTTTGAGTGTAGAGGTGGTGCCCACAATACTAAACGACGCGTCGCTGTCGTCATTACGACAACCGTCTAAACAACCGCTCGGAAAAGTATATCCAGTCTGATCGTACCCAAGAATGCGAACGAAATATCGAGACCCAGAAATAATATTTGTGGGAATAGTCCACGTTTCTGATCCATCATTAGCTGTCTGAAAAGCGATATTTGCAACCCATTGATAACTCGACTCAGTCGGAGGAGTAACGTTGCTAGTAAAAAGGTAGAGGTTAATCGGAGCATTTGGAAAATTCTGAGTAGACCACCGAACCGTCATCTGCGATCCGGCAACAAAGGCCTCCCCCCCATTCGGTGAAAGAACGATGATGGAGGGGGTTTGCCCACCGCCGCCTCCCGTAAACGTCTGGCTGAAACCGCCTTCGGGCAATCCAGGCACAAGATAACCGCTTGACCAATCACGATGCAAAACCGTTGCGGTGGTAGTAGAGTTGCCCGACCAGATAAAATTATCATATGCCGTCGAATCAATCTCCGCGACCGTCCGAAGACCAACATTCCCGACACTATCACCAAGAAGCTGAGTAACCACGCTTACTGTTTCTCCCGCAAGGGTTACGTCGCCCCGCACCACAAAGTAACGTGTCTGACCCGCAGGAATAAGAAATGCCGTATTTTGACCACTCGCATTTCTCGGATATATATAATACGTTCCTCCGGTACTGCCGCTGCTTGTATACGTAAGCTGTAGCGCGCCGTCGGATTGAATACCCGAAGCAACGGAAGAAAAAGAAGAATCGTTATACGCGTACAGATTAATATTATCAAGCAATGAGCCGGGGGTTACGGAAGAAATTTGAGTTCTGATAGCAAATTTCGCAATACCGACATCGCCCTGCGGAGCTGCGGTAATTTTGAACTTCAAGAGGTCGCGGCGACCCGAAATCAAAGCTCCGGTCACATCAATTTTTGCAACCGTCGGATATGATCTAAAAACATGAACGCCGTTTGATGCCGTATCATACGCCGTTGAAGTATATATCGTATTTCCTGATGACATGCCAACTCCCTGGGTGCCGAGCCTATTCGATCCGTCATAATCAACGACCACCCATGCCCCCGGCGTTCCTGGTTGCGCGACCCCAATCGGCGCAAAGCTTCCCCGAATAGTCATGAGTTTGTCGCCATCTTTAGGGATAATAAAGTCGGCTGTCAGAGTTGATGTCGCGAAGTCAGGAGTTTGCGTCGTGAAGATCGCCTCACCGACTTTCGTCGCGCCATCCCACAAAGTTACTTTCTCATTAACCAGGTCCTGCGGCGAATTAAAAGAAGTCATTGAAAGCTGCAACCCAACTTTCTTCAAATTGATCGCTTCATTAGCCGCATGAAATTTCAGCATTGCGAGATTATTATCATTTGTTCCGGCTGCGGCAATATAATACGCGGTGTTTGAAGAATCAAGCGACACAGAAAGAGAGCCGATTTCCTGCCAAGTGCCGGAGGAAACAATACTAAACGGCGCGTCGCTCGCGTCAAAAATCAATTCACCGCTTGAAGAATATGTTTTTATTTCAAGCGTATACGGACCAGCGGGTACGGAAGGCACGACAATTTGCTCAAAACCGTCGTTAATCGTCCCGTATAAAAGATAGATTTCTTTACCATAGGAATCCCTTAATCTCACAACATCTATCTTCCGATCAGATGGAAAATTACTGCTTATCCATTTTATTGTTTGCGGGAAGCCAACCATCCACGTCTCGCCCCCGTTTGGAGAAAGAATAGTAATAGAAGGAGAAACTTCAACCAATATTTGCGTAACCGTAACTTTTGTCTGTTGTGTCATGCCTTGATACGTCGCAGTGATAACCGCAGTCCCCGGGGCGTCTCCATACACATAGTATCCATTGAGCACCTGCGCACAATATGTTCCTGCAGGACAAGACGCTCCACCAATTCTGACTATTTTTGAATCGGACGAACTCCACTCTGTCTCCAAAGTAACATCCTGACTTTTTCCGTCGGTTGTTACTAATTTTGCGAACACTTGTTGCGACTTGCCAACTTGCAATGTTTGAGGGACCGAAATTGATACATACGACGCAGGATTCGGTTCTTCTGTGACCGACGGTATCTTCGTCAAAAATATCGCCTCCGAAGTTCCTTCTGCGGACCAGCCGTTCGGCAAAGACGAATTATCCCAATCTATGTACCACCATGTATAACCGCTTGCTGCCGTCGGACAAGAAAAATTCGATGACGACGCGTCACACCGTATCGTGCCTTTCATTCCAACGGATACTTTCCCCACGATCACTCCGGAAGTAGTGGGGGCATTGCGAACCGCAAGCACCGATGCCGCGACCTCAACCCTGTCGCCGTTTTGAAAACTCACCGAAGACGAAGGAGTACCCCCCTGCTGCGCGATAAGCACATTGATCTGAGCCTGTAAAGACGCGATTTGTGCTTGCAACTGCGCGATAAGCGCATCATTCGTTGTTTGCGCGAACGCAAAAACCGGACTTATCAAAAAAGCCCCCAACATGATTGATAGTATAAATTTTTTCATATATATTACCCCCCCCCAACGCATGTTTGACGAGCAAATATGCGAATAAAGAAACGAGGATACATTAAACCTACCGCCTTAGTATAAAAAATCTGGCGTAAAAAAGCCAGATTTTTTATACACATACACCAAAATTTAAATTTAACGCGACGTAACCGAAACAACCGAAGAAAAACTGCTATTTCCTACCGCATCATACGCTTTTGCCCGAAGCTGATATGTAACTCCCCGTTTAGAAGGAACTCGCCAAGAACACGTATATAATACGGTAGTGTCGGTGCACATCATCGAATTATTCACATAAAACTCAACCTTCGTAATCCCAATATTATCCGATGCGGAGCCGTTTATGGTAACCGAAGAAAATCTTTTAACGGTTGATCCGTTTACGGGACTTGTGATGAAAACGGAAGGACTTGTGGTATCCGCGCCCGACATTGAAACCGAAAAGCCCGCGCTACTTGCATCAGTCCACCAGCCGGTGCTTTCAATGGCGTGTATCCACCAGCGATACGAATGGCCCGCCACGATCGGAATGGAAAGAGAGGCCGTGGAATAATTATCGCTGCAAAAATATAAGCCGCTGGTATTGGCGCAATTGCTTCTTGGGTCTTTCGCGTTTGCATCAGTCAAATCCTGAACCCGCACGCCATACCCCCTTGCTCCCGCAAACGGAGCCCATTGCAAAACAACCGAGGTCGTGGTGGCAGAAAAAATCGTTCCATCTGTTGGTGAAAGAAGTATGGGAACCTCCATATATGCACCGACTACCACCTCCGCGGTTTTTGCCGTAAACCTTGGATTAATCGCATACTCATGCGGACCATAAATATTCCATAACATCACCCCAGTGCCCGTTGTCTTCAAAAAAGAAAGAAGTTTCTGAAAATATAAGGCATTCTCGGCATCAGAATAGGTAGGCGGGTTGCCATCGGCAAACCCATCATCATCTTTATGCCCCAACTCTTCAAAGAACCATGGTTTCAATAAATTCGCGCCTGCCATCAAACTATTTTCCCATTGAGTTATGCCTTCTATGCCGCCCTCAGCCGTGTCATACTGATGCTTTGTAAAAAAATCAACAAAAGAAACAAACGCGGGATACTTCGCCGGAATACCCGAGCGAATCACATCATCCATCATTGCGCCATCGGTCATGAGCTGTTTTACCCCAACTTCATTCCGGAGAAACGAAGAAAGATCAATGGTAAAATCGGCGTACACATCCGGAGAAAAAGTCGAAATGCCCGTTACCGTATCCACTTTAAATTCCGGTTCTGTAAGAATTGTCCACGCGAAAATCGCAGGATCATTTACGAAAGGAGAGGCCATCGCTTTCAAGCGTTGTTTTAACGCGCTCCGAACCTCCGGTGAGGAAAAAAATGCAGGTTGATTCATTAATTGTCCGGCATATGGCGTTCCTGTATAATAACCGGGCCCTTTCACAAAAATCACATGCACATACATATTATTCTGACGGGCAAAATCAAGAATAAAACGCATGCCGTCAAACCACGCCGGATTATAAACACCGATTCCTTGTTTTTCTATGTCTCCCGAAATTGGTGCTTCCGGAAAAACCCTGATTATTCGCACGCCAAGTTGTTTTGCGTCATTCAAAAACTGCTGAATCGTCGCAAAGTCTCCGGCGCCGGCTGATGCCATCCAATCAATGTCAAAATTCATTCCGTGAATCCATGAGGGCCTTCCGGCGGGGTTCAAAAAACGCGTTCCCGAAACCTGCCAAAATCCCGCCGTTGCGTCGCTTGAAGTAAATCTTCCGCTTCTATTTGCGACCAACACAACCGCACCAATCGCGCCAAACACAATACCAAGAATGAGCCACGCCTGCCACGCACGCACATGGGCTTTCCCCACAAGCACATATTCTTTTTTAAAAGCCTGAAACGTGCGTTCAACAAGCGTGTCTGCCTGACTTTTTTGCGATGATTTATTTTGAGCCATATTTTTTATATCCACTACAACATTCTATAGTTTTGTGACCATAATTGATTTAGAGCTTGTGTTTTTCGCAGGTGAAGCATCTGTGGCGGTTACCGTAATTGTGTGCGATCCGGAAGAAACCTTTGACAAGGGTAATTTAGCAGAACAAGACGATACAGAAGAGCAAGTCTTTAAGGTCCCCGCATCAAATTTAATAGTAATTGATGCGATACCACTTGCGTCAGATACCGAGGCACTGACAGAAATTGAACCTTTTGCCGATAATATTGCGCCATCTTGCGGCGAACTGATGGTAACCACAGGCGATGTAGTATCAGGAAGAGTAACATTATAATTAGCGGAGGCGCTTGAAGAAAGCGAATCTTTTGCTGCTGTTTCAGAAAAAGTATAATACCCTTCTGCGGCCGTTAACGCCGAAGTAATGCTTACCGAAGTATTTACGGATTGGCCAGGCAAAAGCGCCACATCAAACGATGGCTGAGTTTGCGACCATCCGACAGGAAGCTGAGAAGAAACATGAACGGTTGCGGGCGAACAAGAAGAACTATCGGTATTAGTCGTCATAACCGTATATGAAAGGGCTTGTCCAGGAGAGCCCCATTGGCTGGAAGGCGAAATTGCAATATTGGGAGTTCCCGGCGTACACACAACAGGACCAAACACAACTCCTACGTTAGCGCCGGTGCTATCTATTGATTGCAATGTTATGGATACTCCGGCGGTCGGATCATCATACGTCTGGCCGATATTCAAAATTCGATCAGAAATCGTAGTAACCTGATCCAAATCCCAAAGATTGCTTGAATTAGCACTTGCGCCGGTATGTACAAGGACCGCGTTAATTCCGGAATCAAAACCTAACCCTGCCCGATATTCAACATAATAATACGTATTAGTTGTTCCGGAAGATTTTAAAATTTTTAAAGCTTTTGGTTGTATGTCATTTATTTCGTACGGAGCAATGGTATAGGTCCCGCTTAACGTGACACTCGTAATGGGCGGAGAAACATTATAATTTAACCAACCCAGTCTCTCTTTCTGAAAAGCATTAAAATGATCCGAGGAAGGATTTCCCATAATGTCATACAGATCGCCATAGTCGGATGTTGTGCATGTTCCCGCGGCACAACTCTGGGAATGTGAATGATACAGACCAAAATTATGGCCCATTTCGTGCCCCACCACCTTCAGCGCAAAACTTCCGTTCACCCAAGCACTTGAAGGATTGCCGCCGACCGTGCCAAGTCCCCACCATGTACACGCATTACTGGGAAACGCATAAACATAGCGAGTGTAGGAAGAAAGATTAAATCCGGCAGCAGTTGCTGCTTGTTTAGCAAGTGTAGCAATATTACTAGAATTACAAACAGTATAACTCTGATTGATAGTAAACCAACCCGCGACATCGGCAGGTTGAGCTGCATCTACCACACCGATGAGCGATGTTTGCGCAAAGGAATTTTCTTTATCAAAGTTGCTTGTGGTATTCATAACGCTTTGAGCTGCCGCAACCGTGTACGGTTGGGTAGCTTTGTCCGTAAAATTCACAAGCATAAGCAATGTTTTTTGCGGCCCAAACGTATTGGGGTTCGCGAGTGCGAGCGTCGTTACGCTTCCGGTGCCGCCGGAAGAAAGGGCAAGGGTATTATTTACCCTCAATCCGTGAACTCGAATATGGTCTCCCGTCTCAAGATTTGTGGGAGGATTTTCGGCAAAATACATACCGAGATTTTCCCCCTTAGTTGTTTTTATAAAATAAAGAAACTTTGAGGATGCGTCAGTAAAGGGCTGGCCCGGACCAGTACCATCAACATGAAACACCTCAACTTCGCCCTCTTCGGTCACATTTTGTTCAAGATAAGGTTGAACTTCTTTTGAAAACGAAGCAAGA
This sequence comes from bacterium, assembly GCA_030649305.1. GTDB lineage: Bacteria > Patescibacteriota > Minisyncoccia > Sungbacterales > GWA2-42-14 > JAUSFV01. The sequence continues at coordinate 9,469 of JAUSFV010000005.1, read as the reverse complement.
AATTTTCCCGAAAGCGCAACCTTCAAAGCGTCAGCGGGGCTTAATTCTATAAGAGCCGCTAATGTATCCAGCCGTATTTTTGCAATCTCAATTTTTTTGTCAAGATCACTCTCGTGTAAAAGCTGGAGCGTAAGGCCCTGTAACGCATGAATATTTGCCGATAAGGCCGCCTGCAATTCTCCCTGGGCCTGCTCTGCGCGGCTCAGTTCAAATCGTCCGCTTCTGTTTGCGACAAAAAGAATACCCGTAACCATACCAACTGCAATCCCCCCAAGAAGCCATGCTTGCCACACCCGCACATGAGTTCTGCCGACAAGCGTATATTCTTTTGTAAGCGCTTGAAATGCACGCTCAACGAGCGTATCGGAACGGCTTGCGTTCCATTTTTGTTTTGGCTCCATAACTTTCGCAATTTTTCTCCGCTCTGTTTTACAACTACGTTAAAACAGAAAAGAAGCAGAACTGCATTTAAGATAGAGCGTGAAGCGGTTTCAAAATATCAAACCGGCTGACAACGCCGACTACCCTCCGGTCAGAATCAATAACCGGAATAGGATTGACACGATGATGATTACGAAACGCATCAAGAACTTCCATAAATGTTGCCTGTTCTCCAAGAGTCAAGGGGTCAGTATTCATAACATCTCGTACCACAAGCAAAGATATCTCTTGAATTTCTTTTTGAAACTCGGACTGGTCTTTTTTAAAAACTTTGATATTTTGCAAAATTTTCTGAAACGTCGGAAGATGAATCATGGATTCCTTGCTAATAAGGTCATATTCCGTAAGAATGCCGACGAGTTTATTATCTGTATCCACGACCGGCACGCCGTCAAAATTACGCTCTGATAATATTTTGGCAGCCTCAAGAAGGGGCATGTCGGGATGCACCGATATCACTTCTTTTGTCATAATGTCTTGTACGTTGACGAGAGACATTTATTTTCTTTTTAAAACTTTTTTAACTGCTTCTTTGATATGAGATACGCCCATACCAAACGCTTCAATAAGTTCATTGGGGTTACCCGATTCACCAAATCTATTCTGCACACCGACAAATTCCATTGGCACGGGGTAATTTTTAGCGAGCACTTCGGCAACCGCAGAACCCATACCGCCCGCGACCTGATGCTCTTCCACGGTAACCACCGCACCCGCGTCTTTTGCCGCTTGAATGATTGTTTTCTCATCCATCGGCTTGATGGAGGGATTATTAATAACGCGAATTTTCAATCCCTCTTTTTCCAATTCCGCAGCCGCAAGAATCGCGTTATGCACCAGGGGACCGCAAGCAATAATTGAAACATCGGGCTTGAAACCTTCTAGCTCAAGCCAAAACGCATACGCCTTTCCGATTTCAAACAGCGTTTCTTCCGTAGTAAAAACGGGGGTTTTCTCGCGTGCAAAACGAACGTAACATGGCCCATCTACCTTTGAAATGGCATACGTTACTTTTTTTCCTTCGTGCATGTCGCAGGGTACAAACACCTGCATATTCGCAATAGGGCGCGTAATCGCAATATCCTCAATTGCCTGATGCGTTGCGCCATCCGGCCCGACCGACACCCCCGCGTGCGAGCCGATAATTTTTACATTTCTGTTATTATAACAAATGGTTGTACGAATTTGCTCCCAATTTCTTCCTGGGCTGAACATAGCATATGACGTGAGATACGGAATTTTACCGACCGCTGAAAGCCCCGATGCGACGGATGCCATATTTTGCTCCGCAACCCCCATTTCTACAAATCGACCTGGATATTTTTTTGCAAACACATCCATGCGGGTTGATTCGGTAAGGTCGGCACAAAGCCCGACGATTGCGGGATTTTCATCCGCCGCCTGCACAAAACCTAAACCGAACCCGTCGCGCGTCGGTTTTTGTTCAAGCGATTTTACATCGAGAATATTTGAAACTAATTTTGCTTGTGGATTAAGAGGCATAGTGTTAAATCAAAAATATTTTATACTCGCAAGCAATCGCTAACGCGATTTTCTTGCGGCAAACGCAAATTGAAATAAATAACGGTCAATATCTTCAAGGTTACTACCGTATTCTCTTCCTCCAAACATCGCATCTGCAAGCATTTCACGCAAGCGCACAATTTCTTTCAGCCGACTACAAAAACGAGTATCTGCGATAGTCATATCAATCAATTCAAATGCCCGCCCAAGAGCGCCCCGCCACAACACGTCGTCTTTCCCCTGCCATTTCAAAGCGCGGCTCGTTTCACTTCCGACATTACCCAGTTGCTCCGCAAGTGAAAACTTCTGCCATCGTTCTTCCGTTAAATTTTTGTGCTGTATCATCATATTACAAGTTTCCGCACAACCAATGTAATTTTCTCTCGGATAGCCGCATCTTCAACTCCCCGCGATGCATTATTTTGCGACGGTCTCACATTAATCATAGAATCATACTCTATCCATTCGTCATCCGACTTTTCGGGATACAAATTAATCCCCCACACATCTTCCTGCCGCGACCCGTCTTCGAGCAGTACCGCTTCTTCATCCGCGTGTAATTCGCCGCCGATTGCTATAATCTCACGGCTAACATCCACTACCGCTTTCACCAAAGTACCAAATTGCTGTTGTGCAATATCTCTCAATTCCGTTTTTGCAAACGGACTTTTATATATTTTTATTTCAACCGACATATGTACAAAATTTCTAAAAACTATTTAAGCATCTGAAACGTTCCCAAAATTGTACTAACCAGCACAAATGGTTTATTTGCAAATACCCGCAGTTCTGTGCCTTGGGGATGCTCAGTTCTAAAATACTGAATCGTATCGCGGTTCACGCGCCATGAAACACCACCGATTTCCTCCGTCACAAACTTTTCTTCCTCGCTTGGTTTCAAGCCCGCCAATGAATACATCCGAATTGCAAAACCGTTGTCCTGAAATGCCTCGTTTTTCTCACCGATATTTAAGCAAAGAAGTGCCTGCGCACTACAATTGAATATTTTTAATTCCGGCGGATATTGAAACGAAAAATCGTATCTCTTATTTTCATACCGCAGCCATGCAGAGGTATCAACAATGGGTTTAGCCGGACGAATCACACTCTCGCCCACGCCGGCAAAAACAGATTGCGTCTCCTGATCAAGCGCATAATTTGATTGAAAAATCAAACCGCTTGCCGTGAGAAATGCCACAGCCATCGTTGTCCAAAAGGTTGTTTTTTGTATCGTTCGTAGCATCTTTCTCAAAATTCTTAAATCGTAAATCTTTCAGCCGGAGGCTGATCCGCCTCGGGCGGAAAATTAAATCACCTTTTTGGTATTTCAATTGCAAGCCACGCTTCCTGTTCTTTGTTGGTTTCAGATATAACGGATTTAATCTGCCCCATGACAATCACGAAGAGAAATATGCTGACGCAAATAAATGTAAAAAAATATGCCCTCATAAAGAAAACCCAAATATCAAAATCCAAAACTCAAATAACGAAATATTTATTGAGGATTGTGGTTATCCAATTATTTTTTACGATTAAGCGCAGAGTTTCCAAATGTTCGAGCTTTCTTTTTTGTCTTCAAATACCATTCTCGTCTCACTTTCGCGCGCTCAATTTCAAGCAACGCTGAATCAATATCGCTATCCAGACGCGTAGCGCTCCCGCTCCCCCTAGAACGATTTGAATCGTTCGGGCGACCAATCGGCAAAGCCGATTGGTTTAGCCCTTTCTTTCGCAAAGGTTTAATTAACCGATGCACCATAGCGAGCCGCAACTCCATTAAGCGCAACGTCCGAAGCGGAATTATCTGCTTTTTCTTGAGGCGCTCCAAAAACAATTCAGCGAGCGCGATACTCCGCGCCACCTTCGGAGAAAATTCGTCTTTTTTATTTTTTTTCTTCATTTTGAAATTCTATCCGTTTATTTTTTTGTTGCCGATGATCAATAAGACCCCCCACACCAAGCGCAACCACGGCTGGTCCAAAAATAATAATAGGTCCAAATATCATAAGCACTAATGGAAGAATTAAAACACCGCACCAACCGCGGGCCTCCATGTCTGACACATTACAAACAGAAAATAAAAATAAAAATCCTAGAATCGTAATACAATTTGCAAGCATAAAGAGCTTTGCCGTCCAATAATATTTCCGCCATGCAACAAAGAAGATTACGAGAAAACTTACTAAAGCAGGAATCAACACTAATACCGAAAAATCAAACCAAAAAAACACCACTAACCATGGCAACATGGTAAAAATGACCATCCAAAGTATAAATTCTTTATCGGTTATTTTTTCATTCATGCTCACTTTGTATCTTTCCGCCAAGCGTGCGCAATTTCGCCAAAAATTCTTTTGCCTGCTCCGCATTCGGCGGAATGCCGTGCCACTTATAATCAAACTCAATTTCGGGAATGCCTTTGCCGGGAATGGTGTGTGCAATAATACAAACCGGCTTTTCGTAAATCGCGCGCGCTTCTTCAACCGCGTTTGTGATTTCTTGAAAATCATGGCCGTTAATTTCCAAAACGTGCCAGTTAAATGCCTCATACTTCGCGCGAAGCGATTCCAATGGCATAATATCTTCGGTCATGCCGTCAATCTGAATGTTATTGCGGTCAATAATGCCGGTCAGATTATCCAGCTTCAATTTTCCCGCAAGCATTGCCGCTTCCCACGTCTGCCCGCATTCCTGCTCGCCGTCCGACATCAAACAAAAAACCTGATTTGGCTTCTTGTCCATTTTGAATCCAATTGCCATGCCAACCGCCTGTGAAAGTCCTGAACCAAGCGGCCCCGACGTTGTTTCAATACCGGGTAACGCCCCGCGGTGCGGATGCCCCTGCAAGCGTGTACCAAATTTTCGTAAAGTTTTCATTTCTTCCAACGGAAAATACCCCGCGTGCGCCATCGTCGCGTACTGCACGGGGCAAATATGGCCGTTGGAAAGCACTAATCGGTCGCGCTCCTCCCATTCGGGATTTTTCGGGTCGTGTTTCAAAATATGAAAATAGAGCCCTGTAAAAATATCAGCCATGCCCAACGGCCCCGCGGTGTGTCCCGACCCCGCCGCAACCAGCGATTCAATAATGGTCTGGCGGACGTTATTCGCAGTTTCTTCCAGAAATTTTATCTTGTCATCGTGAAGATGAGACATAATTATTTAAGAAGAAATAAGACAATAAGGGGACTAGAAAGAAAGAAAATACCTGCAGAACTCAAAATACCGACCGCAAGAGCAGAATTGGCCCTTCTCCACAAAAAAAATAATGCAATTTCTATAAAAATGCCCAAAAAACCAGGGAGAATAACTCCGACTTCATCTATATTGGAGGGGCTCCCGCCATGTCCGTAATACATCCAGCTAAAAAAGGCGAACGCCACAAAAAGAACAACGGGTAATATAAGCCCGAATACAAGACCGGCAAAAAAAGAACCGGCCTTTCGCGCTTGCTCATCAGACATAATTTCTTTATTCCATGCTCCAAACATAATAACCCAGCTATTATATATCATTCTCTAAATTCTGAATCGCTTTTGCTATATCCACCGCATCAAAAATTGCGGACGCGGCAACGAGATGCGTTGCTCCCGCGCTTGCGCATTTTTTTGCAACCCCTACTTTCACTCCCCCATCAACCTCAATCGGAATGTGCGGAGCAAGCGCGCGGATTTTTTTAATTTTATAGTAATTATGCTCATCAAACTTTTGCCCTGCAAATCCGGGGTTTACCGCCAAAAACTGAACTAAATCGGCTTTGCCCAAAAACGGCTTCAAAACACTCCAATTTGTTTCGGTTAACACAGAAATCCCCGCCTCTACTTTATTATTATGGCAGGCATTTACGATAAAATCAAAATCACGCGTTGCTTCCTGCTGAACGATAATTCGCATGACTCGCGGAAAAAACCATGTAGAAAATCTATCTTCGGGTTCTCGTTCCATCAAATGAATTTCCAGATTAAGTTTTGTTTCAAACCCAACCAAATCTAGCGGATTATGCCACAAGGTATTCGGCGTAAACGTACCGTCTGCGACATCAATATGCACCCAATCCGTGAACGGTTCAACAAGCCGTATTTTTTTAACGACTTCATCCCATGTAGGCGAATTGATTGCGGGAATAACCTTGACCAAATTATTCTAATTATTCTAATTGCTCTAATTACTAATCAAATCCCAATGACGAAATACCTAATGTCCAAAAGTATTTTGATATTAAATCATTAGACATTGGATATTTTTTAGGTCAATTAGAAATTAGGTCAATTAGGTTAATTATTTAAAGCTCTTCTCTATCTCATCAATCTTTGTAATCCTCCTCACATGCCTCTCCTCTCCGCTAAACGCCGTATCAAGCCAAAGCTTTACCGCGCGCTTTGCTTCCTCTTCCGTCAAAAATCGCGCGCCAAGCGATAATACATTTGCATCGTTATGCTCACGGGAAAGCGTGATAATTTCGTCGCCCTTGCCCGCCGACCTGCCCGCAGAAGCATCTGCGTAGGCGGGAGCCTTGGTGGAGGCGGGTCCGTAATATACGGCAGCGCGCACTCCGCGAAATCTATTTGCTACCATTGCCTCACCCTGCCCCGAGCCGCCAAGAATAATCGCGCGCGCATGTTCGGGGTCTTCCGATACCGCTTTTGCCGCAAGAGCAATAAAATCTGGATAATCATCGACTTCATCATACGAAAACGCCCCGCAATCTTTAACTTCATGTCCAAATTCCTGAAGATATGCCTTCAGTTTTTCTTTGAGCTCAAAACCTGCGTGGTCGGAGGCAAAATATATCATATCTCTTTCATTATGAATGAATCCTGATACTCTGCGCAATCCCCGCTCCTGCCATTAGACTTACCAAACTGGAACCGCCGTAACTCATAAAGGGGAGCGTAATACCCGTCACGGGAAAAATACCGACATTCATGCCGATATGAATAAAAATTTGCGTAGAAATGAGCGTAGAAAATCCGAGAATGTACAGGCGGGCGAAATTGTTCTTTGCAAAAAAACCGACGCGAAGCAGACGCCATAACAAAACGCCATAGAGCAGCAAAAGCACCAACGCCCCTACAAACCCCCACTCCTCGGCAAACGCGGCAAAGATAAAATCAGTTTCGGCTTCGGGCAAAAAATGAAGATGCGTCTGCGACCCGTACCCGAACCCTTTCCCCCACATCTGCCCGGACCCCACGGCAATAAGCGATTGAATTACGTTATACCCCGTGCCGCGCGGATCCTGATATGGGTCAAGAAACGCCGTGATGCGCGCTTTCTGATACGGGGCAAGTAGAAAAAGCCACGCGATTGCGGAAATAATAACAAGAAGCGACATCAGTATCAAAAAATGTTTCAGGCGAATTCCGGAAAAAAGAGTGACCGCGACCCAGATGGCAAGAAGAATGAATGCGGACCCTAAATCCGGCTGCAACAAAACCAAAAGAACGGGAATTGCAAAATAGATGCCGGAAATAACGAGATGCCGCATTTGGGCAATTTCACTATGGCGCTTTGAAAAATATTTTGCGATGAGTAATATCAAAAGAAGCTTCATAAATTCAACCGGCTGGATTGCAATGCTCCCTGCCGCAAACCATCCCCGAATGCCGCGCGTGGTAGGACCAAATGCAAGAAGCAAAAAAAGTGCTGCTATCCCAATGAGATAACACGAAAGCAAGAAAACGCCGCTTGCGCGAAAAATACGATAATCAAGCAATGAAAAAAATAAAAATGCGACGGAACCCACAAGGACCCACGCGAGTTGCCGCAGAAAAAAAGACCCCTCAAAACCGGAGAGGCTCAAAAGAGAAATAAGCCCGATAGCACAAATAAAAAAAAGCGCCCCGTTCAAGACCCAGTCCATTTGTTTCAATCGAAACAACATAGCGTGTTGTTGGTGATATGCTGTTAGTTGTTAGTTAATGTATTGACCCGCGGCTCAACCAGCATAACTGATACATTTTTAATCTCTCCCGGCCAGAAAAAACGAATCTCTTTTGCTTCTCCGCCACGCACCTCATCAAGAAGAACAGAACTCACCGCAAGAACATTTTGGCTTTGGTCCAGCAAAATACCATGTACCGAAATGGCACGAAAATCATTTAACGTACGGTTAAAAAGACGCGCCTTTAATTCCGTGGTGCCGCCATTTTGCGAAACCAGAAGAAGCTCTTTTTCTCCCGCGATCAAATCGGGCGGGTTATCATCGCGAATGACGTAATCGGTTCTTCCTATTTCCAATACCCCCCGCACAATCGGGCGCTCGCTTCGCAAATTCGTTTCCACAACATGCGAAACTTCATCAGCGTAGAGAAACGAGGTACCGCGCTTTTCAATCACGAGCGCGTCTTTGTCATCAAACAATTTCAGGAGATATTCAAATTCAGAAATGCCAAGGGCGTTGTTGGGATTTTTAACTTCAGCAACGGCGGCATACACTCCCCCGCGAACGGGCGTTACGCGCGTCCAAAAAACTTGAATCGGCCTCCTGTTGCGAAAAATACAGGGGAGACAGGACCCTCCGCAATCCGTATCCTCCTCTCCCTGATTTTTTCGATTATCAAAACAGGTCGGCTCAGGCAGGAGATTACGCACAAATAAAAACCCGATACCCCCGACGACGAGGACGATAATTAAAAGCGCCGTAAGTTGTCTTCGCGTACGCCACATATATAAAATATGATACCACGCCCTACATAAGAAAAAAAGCCGCGGAATACGGCCTTTTTTAAACAAAAACTTTTATATGCCGGCATACTCTACTTTCCCAGGTCCCGAAGGTCCAAGTATCATCGAGTCTATGCGCTTTCACTTCTCTGTTCGGAATGGGAAGAGGTGGGGCACACATAGATGAAATACCAGCAAATAAAAGTTTTTGTTTTGATTCTATAACACGATATTATTTTTATCTATCGTCCGGGAAAAAATTTGACTTACCACCTGGTTTTCCCAATCCCGCTCGTTCACTTTGAATTTTTCTTAATTCTTCCCACTCTTCGGGTGTTAATTTCGCAAGCAATTCTTTTTCACGTCTCCACAATGCCTCTCCTTTTTCGACTCGCGCCCTCAATTCAGGATCTGTTTCCATTCTTTCTCCAAATGATTTTTCCATAATGATAAATAAAATTACCTCCAGTAAAGCACAAAGCAAGCCCGCCTAAATTTTTGCAAAACAAAAACTTTGGCGGGCGAGCACATTCAACACTAGGAACGGGGTAACAATAAATTGATCTATTAGTACCGCTCGGCTTAACGCATTGCTGCGCTTCCACCTGCGGCCTATCAACGTGATCATCTCTCACGGATCTTATGATACGTAATCTTAGGATGGGCTTCGCACTTAGATGCTTTCAGCGCTTATCCCGTCCGAACATAGCTACCGAGCGGTGCCCTTGGCAGGACAGCTCGTAGACCAGAGGTTCGTTCGTTCCGGTCCTCTCGTACTAGGAACGACGCCCTTCACGTATCGACGCCTGCAGTAGATAGGAGACCAACCTGTCTCACG
>JAUSFV010000001.1 GCA_030649305.1 bacterium | reverse complement strand
CTTTTTTTCTTCAAAATCCGCATCTTTTATAGTATCATCTTTGCTATCGCCGCTACCAGCATCCTGCTTTCCGCTTCCGGCTTCTGGTTGTTTATATAGTATTTCCCCAATCTTCTGCGTTGCCGTTGTCAGCGCCTGCATCGCGTTTTTAATTGCGCTCACATCACTCCCGTCTTTCACGTTTTTTACATCAGCAATTTTATCTTCAATTTCTTTACGAATTTCGGCCGGGACTTTTTCTCCCGCATCGCGAAGCGCTTTTTCCGCAGTATACATCATGGCATCCGCGGTATTGCGCGCCTCAACCAGTTCTTTTTTCTTGCGGTCTTCTTCGGCGTGCAATTCGGCATCTTTTTTCATTTTTTCAATTTCTTCTTTGGAAAGCCCCGTGGACGCTTCAATCCGTACCGATTGTTCCTTGCCCGATGCTTTGTCCTTTGCTTTTACCGACAAAACTCCATTTGCATCAATATCAAACGTTACTTCTACCTGTGGAATGCCGCGCGGAGCCGGAGGAATGCCGTCCAGCATAAATCGTGCGAGAACTTTGTTATCCGATGCCATCTCGCGCTCGCCCTGCAGAACATGAATTTCAACGGATGTTTGCGAATCTGCCGCGGTTGAGAAAATCTGCGACTTTGAAGTCGGCACGGTGGTATTTTTCTCAATCAGGCGTGTCATGACACCTCCAAGCGTTTCAATCCCAAGCGACAAGGGTGTTACATCCAGAAGTAAAACGTCTTTTACGTCACCCTGCATAATTCCTGCCTGCACCGCGGCACCGAGTGCCACCACCTCATCGGGATTAATAGAACGATTCGGCTCCTTGCCGTTGAATAATTTTTTGACAGCCTCCTGCATCGCGGGCATGCGTGTTTGCCCCCCAACCAAAATAACTTCGTCAATGTCCGCTATTTGAAACCCCGATTCTTTTACAACCTGTTTTGTAATTGCAATGGATTTCTCAATCATGTCGCGCACAAGTTCTTCCAGTTGCGAGCGCGACATCTTCATCAATAATAAGTGCTTCGGGCCCTCGGCGCCCGACGTAATAAATGGAATATTAATTTCCGTTTCAACCGTTGTGGAAAGCTCGTGCTTTGCCCGCTCCGCCGCCTCTTTCAGGCGCTGAAGGGCAAGCGTATCTTTTGATACATCAATCCCCTCCTGTTTTCTAAATTGGTCGGCAATCCACTTAATAATCCGCTGGTCAAAATCATCACCCCCCAAATGCGTATCGCCCCCGGTTGCCTTTACCTCCACCGTATCTTGCGATACCTCAAGCACCGATACGTCAAACGTGCCTCCTCCAAAATCATACACAGCGATCTGCTCATTTTTCTTTTTATCAAAACCATACGCAAGAGCTGCCGCGGTTGGTTCGTTGATAATGCGGCGAACCTTGAGTCCCGCGATTTCTCCCGCGGCCTGCGTTGCTTTCCGCTGGGCATCGTCAAAATAGGCGGGTACGGTAATAATCGCCTCTTCAATTTTTTGGCCCAATTTTTCTTCCGCGTCTTGTTTTAATTTTTGCAGAGTCATCGCGGAAATTTCTTCTGGCCTAAGCCATTTGTCGCCAAATTTTACTTCCACCCCGCCATTTGCGGATTCTTGTAACTCATACGGCAACCATTCTTTATCGCGCTTTACTTCAGAGTCGCTGAATTTACGCCCGACAAGGCGCTTCACAGAAAAAATCGTATTCTTCGGATTGGTCACCCCCTGGCGTTTTGCCAAAAGCCCGACAAGACGCTCTCCCGCTTTTGAAACCGCGGCAATAGATGGCGTTGTCCGGTTGCCCTCTTTATTTTCCAACACTCTCGGCTCACCGCCCTCCACAATTGCCATGGCGGAGTTCGTCGTTCCTAAATCAATACCAAGTATTTTTGACATAATAAAAAGCTCCTTAAGAAGTGAATTAAGCGAGTTAAGACCGTTATCTTAATTTACTTAACTTGCCTAATTTACTTGACCCGCTTGGTTATATTTATTATATTACTCTTGCGACCTCAATTTTGGTCTTTGCCAAAATTCAAGCAACAAAAGGAGTAAACAATGGCTCATCACAATAGTCTTGTTGAGTTCATCAAATGCCCGAAATGCGGAGCGCCGGGACGAGTCGGCAGTATAATTTGCCCAAAGTGCAACAATCCCATACCGTCTTTAGAAGAACATCTTTTTCCTAACCCCAACAGTCCGGTCTCTGAAGACCCGTTCCTCCCATAGCAGACCCGAAAAATTCTTTCGGGTTTTTTCATTGAGCAAGCCGCACTCGCGCAGGCCGAATAACTTTACCCCGCAACCGATACCCTTTCTGCACTTCCTCTGCGACAGCACCTCCCGCTACATCAGATTCCACCGCACCGATGCTCTCATGTATTTCAGGATTAAATGCATCTCCTGAAGTAACCGCAATCTCTTCTAACCCGCGCTTTTTCAAAACATCCATCATTTGCGAACGAATCAAGAGTATCGCGCGTTCCTCAACTTTCTGCTGGCTGCTGGAAGCTGGTTGCTGGAAGCTACGAAGTCCAAGCTCAAAACTATCCAACACCGGTAGAATATCCTGAATAAGTCCCGTGGTAATAAACCGCGCCATGTCCTCCATCCGCGCACCCTCTTCTTTTTTATAATTAATAAAATCCGCCTTCGCCCGCTGCCAGCCGTCCAGATATTCTTTTTTATTCGTTTCGCATTGTTTCAAATCTTCGCGGAGTTTTTTTGTTTTTTCTGATATAACAATATTCACGCCTTCTTCATCGGGCGAAAACGAAATATCGTCATCTTTTTTTTCTTTTTTGTCGCTCATCCCGTTAGAGAAAGGAAGCGCTTTAGACGATTTTTTAAATATCCCTTACCCATACCGGTCTTAAGATATTTTTCTCGCGTAAAAGCATCGCCTTTATTTAGACACGCCTCATAATAAATAAGAATAAATGGTCCACGACCCTTTGTTGAAAATACCAAACCTTCATTATGTTCCCTAAAGCGCTTCCGTAAGTCTGTAGCGCAACCAGTATACCAATGTTTAGTTTTGTTACTTCGGATAAGATAGACATACCACATATTGTTTTCTCTAACGGGACTCATAGCAATTCCTGCAATTCCCGCAGTAAAGAAATGTTACGCGAATAATCCATGCGTTTCGGACCAATGATACTCACAATGCTCTCCTCGCGATAGGGCGTTTCAAAAGACGCAACAATCATGCTGTAGGCCCTGGCTTCTTTTATCGGGTTCTCGTTGCCGATAAAGGCGCGGGGCGTTGTAAAATCAGAAGGAGCAAATATTTTTTCCATAATTGTATCAAGCTCATCAACCAGCTCGGCAAAACGCGTACGCAACGATAAATCGTCAAATTCCGGCTCATCAAAAACGCGCGCCAAACCGGACGCAAAAAATAATTCGCTTTCCGGAAAACTTGCAAAAACCAGCCCATCGCTTAATGCGGCGATCTGCTTTGCCGCAATACGAAGAAATTGTTCCGCGTCGCGCGCCTTGCGAAGTGCCGTAAAATCATTCTGCGGCTTACGAACACCTCGGACATCACGCAGATACGCATCCACAAAGAAACGATACCCTCTGTCGGTCGGGATACGCCCCGCTGACGTATGCGGCTGCTCCAAGTAACCCCCCTCGTCAAGCACCAAAAAATCATTCCGCACGGTTGCGGGGCTAAAGGGAAAATGATATTTATCCACAAGACACCTCGAAGATACAGGTTCGGCTGTTTGTACAAATTCACGAATCACCGCTTCTAATATGGATTTTTGACGGGTATTGACCATCCACAATCCATTATACGTAAATTAGCAGTCGTGTCAAACGAGTGCTAACTTATGAAGGGGGCTTTTCTAATTCCCAGTTTCATCCGGCGGTACCTCGTAGGAATCCAGAATAAACTTTGCGATACGGTGAAACGGAGATGCCATACTCGTTGCGGCATACTGAATGCCTTTCGGCTTGTTCAACTGAATAAACAACACAAACCGGGGATGAAACGCCGGAGCATACCCCACCATAGAATGCGTAACCTCATCGGAATACCCGCGCCGGTCTTTGAACGGCACCTGTGCCGTTCCCGTTTTCGCCGCGACAAAATATCCGTCAATGCCCGCGGTATAATACGTGCCCTTGCGCACCGCGCTCACGAGCATTTTTGTAACAGCCTCGGCCGTTTCTTTTGAAACCGCTCTTCCCCGTTCTTCGGGCCGAAACTCCTGAATATTTCCCGACGGTTCAATAATTTTTTCCACGATATACGGCTTCATGAGAACGCCGCTGTTCGCAAGCGCGCCGAAGGCTGACGCCATCTGAAGGGCTGTTACCGCGGTTCCCTGGCCGAAAGACGCCGTTGCAAAATCAATATCGCGCCCTTCCGCCAAATGTGAAATATTGCCGCGCACCTCTCCGGGTAAATCAACACCCGTTTTCTCGCCAAAACCAAAAAGCAAAATGAATTTTTTAAACCGCTCCTGTCCCAAGAGTTGCGCAACGTGCACGGCACCCGTGTTCAATGATTTTTCCAAAACCTCTGTCATCGTCACGATACCCCTCCCCTTTTTATCAAAATTATAAATCGTCGCATTACCGACCCTAACTTCACCCTTATCAACGTACGTAGAATCGGGGGTAACCATCCTTTCCTCAATCCCGGCCGCCATCGTAATCGGCTTGAACACCGACCCCAACTCAAAACTTGATTCAACCGCGGGGTTTCTGAAAACATTATAGTTTTTCACTTTATTATAGAGCGCCGGGTCAAACGTAGGGTATGACGCGAGTGCCATAATTTTTCCGGTTGCGGGCTCAAGCACCAACGCCATCGCGGATTCAGCGCCCCATTTTTCTCCAAGCTTCGCAATTTCTTCCTCCATGAACGATTGAATATTGAAATCAACCGTAAGCACGATATCGCTCCCGTCAACCGCAGGCTTCACGATACGCCTCCCAATCGCAATCCAATATCCCGCCGCATCTTTGTCGCCTTCAAAAAACCCTTGTTCTCCGGCAAGTTCTTTCTCAAAACCTTTTTCAATGCCATACACGCCTTCTCCTCCCTTTTCATTGGCATAACTTACAAAACCTAAAACCTGCGCCCCAAGGGATCCCGCGGGGTACACACGCCGTGGTTCCGCCACAAGGTACACTCCGGGAATTTTTGCGCCACGAATACTCTCTGCCTGTTTCTCATCAAGATTTTTCAACGCCACTTCATACGGGTCGTCGGTTTTCTCAAGAATTTTTAAAAACTCCTCTTTTTTCTTCCCAGATGCCCGAATAGCAAGCGTGATTAATTCGTCGCGCCGCACCTCCGGAATAGTTTTAGGAGCAAAAATAAGCGTATAAAAATCTTTATCGAGTGCTACAACACGTACGTTACCATTCTGCTCCTGAAAAAATATCCTGCCTCTTCGCGACGGAAGCTCCTCAAGGAGTGCGTGCTGTTTTTCCGCAAGTTCGGCGTAGCGTTTGTGATCAATAATCGCAAGAGAAAACACGCGGAACAACACCGCCCCCGCAAGCAAAATAAAAAAAACGGCAAGTGCCGCAAACCGCCACGAAGAACCTTTGTAATTTGTTACGCGAGAAGACATTTATACATGAAAATCAAGGAAGTATGTGAGATACATCAACCAACGAAGGACTGCCAAGACGCACATATTCAACCTTGCCTATTTCCTCCATCCTACGCACAACCTCATATTTTTTCAACTGTTCCGCGGACGATTGCACCGCAAATACGGTTTCCGTGTCCAGTAGAGATATTTCTTCCGTACGAATGGCACGCTCCAGAAATCCGATAGTACCCCCCTCACCGAGAATAACGTTGACGGATACTACATAAAAACACAAAAGAAGCAGAACAGCACCGAACAACACGAGCGAAAAACGCTCGCGCGCCGTATCATCGAACCGCCTTCCCGCACCAAAAATTTCCTGCCGAACGAAGGCAATGCGAGAGCCCCAGAAAGAAAGATGAGATTTTGTTGCAAGTATAAGTGCAGTCATGATTTTTGTGCGATTATAACTTTTGTATAGCGCGAAGTTTCGCGGACCGCGCATGAGAATTTCGGGCAATTTCTCCGGGAGAAGCCGTAATCGGCTTTTTGATCAGCAGGAGCCCCTCCTTTGCTTTCACCAAATCCCGAAATAAATTTTTCACAATTCTATCCTCTCCCGAATGAAATGAAATAACAGCGAGCTTCCCTCCGCTCCGAAGGGCTTGAAATCCGTCGCCGATTCCTTTTCTTATATTTTCAAATTCATCATTAACAGCAATCCGAAGCGCCTGGAACACCCGCGTTGCCGGGTGTATTCTTCCACCCTCGTAGGAACGGGGTACTGCGCGGCGCACCACCGCGATCAATTCAAATGTCGTTTCAATGGGGTGCCTCCTCCGTTCCTCCGCAATCGCCTCGGCAATTCTCCCGCTATATCGCTCCTCACCATATTCACAAAATATCTTTTCAAGTTCTTCCCGTGTTCCTTTCCGGATAATATCAGATGCCGTCGTCCCGCCGGACGATGGCGAATAGCGCATATCTAACGGTTCGTTTTTCTGAAAACTGAATCCCCGCTGAGATTCCGCGATATGATAAAAACTAAACCCGAGATCAAAAAGGATTCCGCGAGGCGGATCAACATGATATTGTCGAACAATGTCTGCAAGATTCGCATAGTTTTCACAAATAAGATTTATGTTATTAATTCCTAATTCCTGATTCTTGATTTTTAATTTTTCAATTAATTCACAATCCAGATCAATCCCCCATACCGCGCCATCCTCGCCGACTTTCTCCGCAATTGAGCGCGCATGCCCCCCGCCGTTTATCGTTGCGTCTATATACGCCTCACCCGCCTGTGGGTTAAATATTTCCAATACTTCATTCAGTAAGACGGGGATATGTGCCACACCATCTCAAAAACCAAATCTCAAATCTCAAAAATAAGGATAAGAATTTTTTGCGCCGAAGCATAAAAAATTCTTCACTACAATTTTGATTTTTTATCTTTGATTTTTGATTTTTAAAACATACCGAGCTCTCCCAATTTTTCCGCGATCGTATCAACATGCTGTTCTGCTGTCGCTTTATACTGATTCCATTTCTCCTCGTCCCAGATTTCACAATGATTGTAGAGCCCCGCGATAACCACGCGCTGTTTCAACCCCGCATGCGCTTTCAGATAATCGGGAACAAGAATTCTCCCCAACGCATCCATCTCCACCTCAACAGCGCCACCGAGCATCATGCGCTGAAGATTCCGGTTGTCAGCCCGCCCCGCGGGCAATTGAGTTAATTTTTCCGCAAGTTTCTGCCATTCCTGCAGTGGATAAAGAAACAGACACGAATCCAATCCTCGTGTCAAATATGCCCGATCCCCGATTTCTTTCCGCATCTTTGCCGGAATCGCGAGCCGCTTTTTGGGGTCCAAATTATGTATATATTCTCCTATCAGCACGAGAACCCACAATTTCCAACCAACCACCAACAAAATTTAACCTGTTGTTAGTTATTAGTTGTCAATTGGTAGTTATGCACATTTTGTGGAAGTTATCCACAGAGTTATACACTTCTCACCACTATGCTTATATTTTACCCCACTTTGATACAAAACAAAACCTTTTAAACCACAAGGATATAAAAAGAAAAAAACGGCATTTTAAGCCGTTTTTCTTTACATATCCGCACATTTTATACACAAGTTATAAACAGAGCTATGGTTTTTTAAGATTTTCTTCGGAAAAATCACTTCTCCTCCTCGCTTGACCATGGATCATTTTGCTTCAATGGATACCCATACCAGATGCGAGCGCTTGTTCCATCACACATATGACAAAACATAGCAAGCTCATTCATAATACGACGACGATTCATATAGTCCCTGCTTTCGCCCTCCACGTATGTGAGAGCGTTTTCCTGAACCGGAGAAAGAACGATGCCGTATTCGGCTATCTTTTGCATTCGAAAGCGATGCGCGTCTTCTTTGGTTGCGAACTCCGGCTTATGCCGCAACATACCGTCTTCGCCCCGCTCATACTTCCACGGCTTTTCCAAATCATGCAAAAAAAGAACAAGAAGCGCGTCAGAAAGTGAAAAAGGAAGAAAGCGCGCCCCGATCATTGGCCCGTAGAAAAGAATGGCTATATTCATAATCTCCTGAATATGATCATGATATCCGCCCGGCCACGATTGGTGATTATGCACAGAGCCATATGCGTTTCGGAACAGTTCTTCATTTTCTTTATAAAGTTTCCGGCAACGCGTCCGATTTGGCTCATCAATCATCCCAAACATTTTGGCAATACTGGCCCGCGACTTTGCTTTCGTCATAGTTTCTCTCCCCTCTTTTTTCAATGACCTACAATCACTAAAAAATCTAGCACATTTTTCTTACGATGTCTATAAATAAAATAACCACCTATAAAATGGTTATTTTTGATGGAGATTCCGCTAACTCAAACTATTCACCTCCAACCGAAACTTTCAAAACGTTTACCAATTTTTTCTCAATGGGCAGGGAGGGATTCGAACCCCCGTAGCCGTTAAGGCAGTAGGTTTACAGCCTACCCTGATTGACCGCTCCAGCACCTGCCCATAATTAAATAAAGAACTTACGAAATCTTTCTCTATGTTTTACATTTGCCGGTTGTATTTCATGAAAAAATCTCTCCACATCTGATCTCCGAGTAAGATATGTTCGGTACTGGCTTATTTGCGAAGGATGATACCCCGACATTATTAAAGCTCGCCGTACCGATTGTAACAATGGCGCAGCTTTATTCGTAAATGATATTTGAATACCAAAACGGAGTTTATAAACCGAACCATCTGTATCAAAAAAGCCTCGCAAGAATCTTTTCAAATATTCTTTTTTCTTAAAAATCCATTTTGGCGCATCAACTTGTGAAAGAACTTTATTAAAAACAAGCCCCTCCTTTTGTAGCCAGCCGGTAAGCTCTATGGATCCAAGATATATATCCCGAAAACCATTCTTACGAATACCAATTTTGGGCCGAACACCGAACAGTTCCCCAATCAAATTCACAACATATTCAACATAAAGCAATTCTTTCGTTCCCAGAGTCACAACCACCTGATAATGCGATAGTTTTCCATCGCCAAGCATTATGCCAAAAAATTCCGCAAGGTTGGATGTATAATAACGAGGTATTATGATGTCGCTTCGTTTTCTCGCAAGAAAAGTGGCTTTCCGTTCTGGTGTTGAGGGTATACCCAATCTTCGCATACGCTGAAATACCGTTTGTTCCGCGATGCCAAGAATACGGCCAACTTCTCCAATCGTTTTATTTTCTACCACATACAAACGACGAAGCTCGGCGAATTTTTGTTTTTCTTCTTTGGAATTCCATTTTCGCGCCATTATCCCAATTGTATCAAAAGAACACAAAAATTGCAATAGACTGCTCTATTATATTTAATCGCAAGCCCATTTATGAAAAAAGGCGGCGGGAGCCACCTCTCGGATTTGAACCGAGGACCTCCGCTTTATCCCGATGTTCTCAAAATTTGCCAAAAGCCAGCGGTCGGGATTGAACCGACGACCTACTGTTTACAAAACAGTTGCTCTACCACTGAGCTACGCTGGCAAATTTTGCAAGAACATCGAGGACTCTCGATATTGTAACCAAATAAAAAATTTGGACAATATCG
>JAUSFV010000050.1 GCA_030649305.1 bacterium | reverse complement strand
GGCGCAGATTAGAAAGAACTGGCGAGACAAAAAATGCGGGCAACCGTTCACCCTCGCATTTTGGGGATTTTCGGTTCTTATCTCGCGGATTCCTTATGCATTTACGATTCGTGCTGGGTACCTCATCATACCGGATATTGTGGGTATGGTGATGGCGGGAACAATTTTGTTCCAGTATTTCAAGTACAATTTCGCGTACAACCGCGAATAAGGGGGGAGTGAAGATGGCACAGATGACGAAGGAGAAGTACGTCGCTAAGGTGGCGAATCGTACGAAGGTAGTGAAGCAGAAGGATCTTCATGATGATTGCGGTGGGGAGTTCATTTGGAGCATGGTCTTCAACCCTCGTGGCCGCATGATGCGGGTGTGCCAGAAGTGCGGAACCGCTATCGGCAAGGGCAACTAATCGAGGCGCAAAGTCGCAGTGGCCAGAAGGGGACGATTCATTCTCCCTCTGGCCATGTTTTTTTTAAAATTGAGTGTGTGCAAACGAAGGGGGTGAATTTTATGATTCGGCAGAAGAACTTTCGTGTTCGGAGCGAGAGTGAGGGGCAGTTGTATCAGGGCGAGTATGAGCATTCGACTATCGCAAAGGCTCTCGAGAATATGGTCGTTGCTGAGCTCGGTTACGGCGGTATCGTGACGGAAATCTCGCCGGCAAGGATTGTTGTGGAGACGCATATTTCTGGCTGTAAGGATACGGCGGTTTTCGAGGGGCCGACGGAGGAGATGGAGTTTATCGTCAGGATTGCGGCGCATCACGCAGTACTCATGAGCGATGAGACGAGTCGTAACGCGTTTATTGATAAGGCGGTTGATTTTCTCGATGCGCTTCCAGGGGAAATGGGAGGTACGCCGCTCTACATCTCCATGGTGACTCCATTCCTCATGGGTGAGCCGTCGGCTGCCGTCGCTCTGTTTTCCGCTATGGGCATAACAGATCCGGACGCCGTAAAGACCCTTGCCCCGATCTCTCTTAAGGATCTCGTGGCCGTTGTCTTGCTTCATCTTGAGACCGGTATGCCATTTTTTGAAATCGTACGGGAGATGGGGCTGACGCGTTTTCCGTAGTTGAAAGCCAGGACAGGCTATTCCTCGTCCTGGCTCTTGTTTTTTTATTCCATTTTCCTAATAGGCTAATTCGTGCGAATTAGCCTATTAGGAAATTGGCATCTCATGAAGACGCGAAAGTTTTGAGAGAAGAATTTCTTGATTTGTAATAAGAACAAAAAAACCCGACAGCAGTCGGATTTTTTTGTTTCCAGATTCTATATTCTACTTTCTATTTTCTGAATTCTTTCGTTTAATTATCTCATCAATCAATCCATACTTTTTCGCCTCTTCGGGGCTCATGTAGTAATCGCGGTCTGTGTCTTTCTCTACTTGTGAAAGCGATTTGCCCGTGTGGTTTGCTAAGATTTGATTCATCTTCGTTTTCAAATAAATTACGTGTTTTGCCGTAATTTCAATTTCAACGGCTTGCCCTTCAATGCCGCCTGCCATGACTTGATGAATCAACACTTCGGCATTGGGAAGCGCGAAGCGTTTTCCTTTAGCACCCGCGGTAAGTAAAACAGCCGCCGCGGATGCCGCCATGCCAACGCAAATAGTTGAAACATCCGGTTTCACGTACTGCATGGTGTCGTAAATTGCCAGTGCCGCCGACACCGAACCGCCGCCCGAATTGATATAGAGCTTGATATCCTGTTTTGGGTCCTGCGATTCCAAAAATAAAAGCTGTGCTATGACCGCGTTTGCCGCCTGGTCCGTAATCGGCCCGCCCAAGAAAATAATGCGGTCTTTCAGAAGGCGCGAATAAATATCATAAGCGCGCTCACCATACTGCGATTTTTCGATGACAGTAGGAATAAGATATTGATTTGTGGTATTTTGTTTCATAGTGTCTCTAAAAATTCAAATGTTTTTTCATTTCTTACTACACCCAAAGCATACTGTTTTAGGCCCTCTTTGTCAATTTTTTTTAACTCTTCGCCCATGAGGCCCGATTGCGCGACCCATCGGTCAGCCGCCTCCTGAATTTCTTCGGCGCCCGGCACAATGCTTTCGCGCTTCGCGATTTCGCGAAGTGCGAGCGCGATTGTTACGCGCTTCTCAGCGTCATCCGCCCATTCGCGTTTCAGGTCATCCTCGCTTTTTTTGATGTGTGTAAGATATTCATCCCACTTAAGTCCCATTCTTGTGATGCTTCGCATAAGTTCCTCTCGCATTTTTTCGAGTTCCGTGGCGATAAGTACGTCGGGCATCTCTGCGTGGATTTCCTTCGCAATAGCGTTTGCAATTTCCATACGGATGCGGTCGCGCTCCTTCATTTCTTTTTCTTGCGTAATACCTTCGCGGATATTTTTTTCAAGTTCGGTAACACTTTCAAAATTGCCGATCGAGCGCGCGAAATCATCCGTCAGTTCCGGAAGCTTTCGTTCTTGTACGAGTTTCATGGCAACGGAAAACTCCAATTCCTTTCCCGCGAGATTCTTGTCGTGGTAATCTTGTGGAACCACGAGCGAAAATGATTTTTCTTCACTTGTTGTAAGTCCTACGAGTTCTTCCTCAAATCCGGGGATGAATGTCCCCTCCCCGATGGTGAGGGGGTGGTTCTTTGATTCGCCTCCTTCCAGTTTCACCTTGTCGTGCCGAGCCGTGAAATCAATTTCAACCCGGTCTCCGGTCTCTGTAGGACGTGTAACCGTGATGAGCGTCGCGCGCGATTCCTGAAGCCATTTCAGGGCGTCTTCTATTTCTTTGTTTTCTATCGCAATACTCTTTTTGTTTTTGGCGATGCGTGACGCGATTTTTTTGTAATCGGGCAATTCAAGCGCGGGAATGAGCGAGAGCGTAATCGTATAGGTAAGCGCATCACCCTTCGCAAGTTTCGTAATGGCAATGTCGGGCGAGCCGATGAATTCGTGCTTGCCTTCAAGCTCCCGCATGATTTCGGAATATTGTTTTCGGATGAGGAGGCGCGCGGCTTCTTCCAGAATTTTAAATTCCCCCACTGCATCGCGGATTTTTTCGTAGGGCGCCATTCCTTTACGGAATCCAGGAATTTCAATTTCTTCGCTTATTGCCTTTGCCGCTTTTTGAAGAAATGGCTCAAGTTTTTCGTAGGGTTCCTCCGCCCGAACTTCGATGCGCGAGCGGGGGAGGGCATGAGTGGTAAAATTCATGACTATGTGATACGTTTTGGTTAGTTGTTTTTAAACAAAACACGGAGATGTTCCATGAATTATGACGCGCTGGATCAGGAAGAAGTTCCGTATAAAAGAAGTTTGCGTGCCCGTATTGCGGGCGGGCTTATTGTATTGGCGCTTTTGCTTCTTTTCGGGTCCCTTCTTAAAACGCATCTTGCGGATCCTGCCCTTTCTTTCTGGGAACCCATTTTCGTCAGAGTGTTTGGGGCTACGGACGGTTCTGTATTTGGGTTTCTATCAAAATTCTGGCTCTTTCTTTTGTTCAGTCTCGTGGCAACACTCTGTGTGGCGGGCGTGGTTGAGACATTTATCAATTCACGATGGTTTGCGATTCAGGGGCTTTTGTTCCGAAAAGTTCCCGTGTTGAAACATATTTTTTCTTTCGCGCAGGGGAGCGCATCTGCCTATCGGAATTTGAAACGTGCGCGTTCCATATTTCTTCGGATAAAAACAGAGAGCGGTGAAGTTTTTGTTCCGGCTTTTATAACCAAAGAACTCGCGCTTTATACGAAGGGGACAATTCTGCCGTGTTTCGTGGTGTATTGTCCTCATACCCCAACCTTTCTTACCGGTAACACGTTTGTTGTTCCGAAAAAATATGAACGAGATGGGGGTATTATCGATGTGCCTGCAAATCTTGTGATTGAAAATGTCGTATCTGCCGGCATTTTCGGGAAAGCTGAAGAGATGAAAGAAGAACTTGAGAAAAGCTAGTCATTGCGACTAGCTATTTTTTTATAGCAACTTTGCGATAAGCAGTGCGACAATATTTACAATCTTAATCATGGGATTAATAGCGGGACCCGCGGTATCCTTGTAGGGGTCGCCGACGGTATCCCCGGTAATTGCCGCCTGATGCGCCAGAGATTTTTTCCCTCCGTAGTGCCCCTCTTCAATATATTTTTTCGCGTTATCCCACGCGGCTCCTCCCGATGTCATGGAAATCGCGACAAAGAGTCCCGTGACGATGGAGCCGACCAAGAGCCCGCCGAGTGCTTTGGGACCAAGTAAAAATCCTACTGCGATTGGTGCCAAAACCGGAATCAAGCTTGGGATAATCATTTCGCGGATTGCGGATTTTGTGACAATATCAACGGCGCGCGCGTAATCGGGTTTTGCGGTTCCTTCCATAATTCCTTTTATTTCGCGAAACTGTCTTCGTACTTCTTCCACAACGCCTCCCGCAGCTTTACCAACCGCGCGCATCGCAATGGAGCCGAATAAATACGGGAGAAGCGCTCCGATAAAAAGTCCTGCCAAGACGCGCGGACTCTCAAGCTCAAAGGTAACTATTTTTCCGATGGCGGCAAGTTCTTCCGTGTATGCGGCGAACAAAACGAGTGCCGCAAGCCCCGCGGATGCGATTGCGTATCCCTTCGTGATGGCTTTTGTGGTATTGCCGACAGCATCAAGGGGGTCGGTAACGGCGCGGACAGATTCGGGAAGTCCCGCCATCTCGGCAATGCCGCCCGCGTTGTCGGTGATGGGTCCGAATGAATCAATCGCAACGATAATGCCCGCGAGTGAAAGCATAGTGGTAACGGCAAGTGCTACGCCATAAATTCCCGCAAACCAGAAAGCGCCGAGCATTCCCGCGGTAATCACGAGCATGGGAATCGTTGTCGCTTCCATAGACATCGCAAGCCCGATAATCATATTGGTGCCGTGTCCCGTCTCAGATGCTTTTGCGATTGCCTGCACGGGTCGGAATTTTTTCGAGGTGTAATATTCGGTTGCGATAACCATACCCGCGGTAACGAGAAGTCCGATGAATCCCGCGAGATAAAAGTGCAGTGCCGCGGTACCGTCAAAAAAATAATTGAAAACCGGCACGAGGGCGAGCGCTGAAAGCACGCTTGAAAGAATAAGCCCGCGGTAGAGCCCCCCCATAATAGATTGGCGGTGTCCAATCCGGACAAATATGCTGCCGAATATTGAGGTAATAATAGAAAGCGCTCCGATAATAAGCGGGAGAACAATAAAAACGGGGTTGCCCTCGCCGACGAGCGAGCCCAAAAGCATCGCCGCGATGATGCTGACGGCATACGTTTCAAAAAGGTCTGCCGCCATGCCCGCGCAATCGCCTACGTTGTCGCCGACATTGTCCGCGATGACTGCGGGATTTCGTGGGTCGTCTTCGGGAATTCCTGCCTCAACTTTTCCAACGAGGTCTGCCCCGACATCAGCGCCTTTGGTATAAATGCCGCCGCCTAGGCGCGCGAATACCGAAATCAATGACCCGCCGAAGCCAAGACCGATAAGCGCGTGAAGTCCGTCCGGCATATCTTTGAAAAGCGCGTAAAAAAGCGATACGACAAAAAGACCGAGTCCTACGACGAGAAATCCGGTAACGGCACCCCCGCGGAAGGCAAGATTAAACGCGGGAGCAAGTCCTTTTTTTGCCGCCTCCGCGGTGCGTGAGTTTGAATCAACCGCCGTCATCATGCCTAAATACCCAGCAAGGGCTGATGCAAGCGCTCCGACAAGAAAGCCGAGAGCAGTCAGCCAATTGATGGCAAGGCCGATAATAAGAAGAAGGGGAACGGCAACGAGCATGATGGTCTTATTTTGGCGCCGTAAATACGCAGCCGACCCTTCTTTAATTGCATCGGCAATTTCAATCATTTTTTCATCCCCGCGCGGATTTTTCATGATAAATAAGCGGAGTGCAAGCGCGTAGGCGATTGAGATGAGCGAAATAATGATGGGAATGTATACCATAAATTTCTAATTTCTAATTATTCTAATGAATCTAATAAAATCCCAAGTCTTAATTTCTCAAATTGGTTCTTGGGTATTGATTAGAATAATTAGATCAATTAGGTCATTTTTTTTCCTCTTTCTTTTTTGTTGTTTTCTTTTTCTTTTCTTTAGGTTCTTTTGTTTCCTTTGTATCTTTTGCCCCCTTTGTTTCTTCCGTATCTTTTGTTTCCCCCGCCTCTTCCTTTGTTTCTTTTGCTTTTTCCTCAAGCGCTTCTTCAATCGTTGCTTTGAGTTCCTCCCGTTTCTCCTCGCTCAATGGCGTTGCTTCGTCCTCCGCTTTTGTTTCAGCAACGTCATCTTCGGGCGCGGCAACTACCCCTTCAGTTTTTTCGGAGCGTACATCAATTTTCCATCCGGTGAGTTTTGCCGCAAGGCGTACATTCTGCCCGCCCTTGCCGATGGCAAGCGATAATTGGTCATCCGGTACCAGGGCGCGGGCCGTTTTTGCGCGCTCAAGCATTTCAACATCAAGCACGCGGGCTGGCGAGAGTGCGTGCGCTATAAATTTTTCAGGTTTTTCGTCCCATTCAATAATGTCTATTTTCTCGCCTCCGAGTTCGTTGATGACGGTCGTGACGCGCACCCCCTTTTGTCCCACCATGGAACCGACCGGGTCAATATTTTCATCTATGGATACAACGGCAACCTTGGAACGCATTCCTGCTTCGCGCGCGATAGATTTTATTTGAACGGCGCCCGATGCGATTTCGGGAACTTCCAGTTCAAATACTTTTTCAAGAAAGCGCGGGTGCGAGCGTGAAAGGAAAATCCCCGGTCCTTTCGGATTTTTTTCCGCCAAAACCACGAGCGCTTTCAGGCGTTCCCCAATACGATAGCGCTCGCGCGGGATTTGTTCTTCATAGGGCAGCATTCCCATGCCTCTGCCCAAATCAATGTAAATGTTGCGTCCTTCAATTCGTTGTACAATACCGGAAACAAGCTCTCCTTCTTTTCCTTTGTATTCTTCATAGACGGCCTCTCGTTCCGCTTCGCGAATGCGCTGGATGATGACTTGTTTCGCGGTTTGCGAGGCAATGCGCCCGAAATCTTCGTGCGCTTCCAGGGGAAATTCGAGTTCGTCTCCGGGTTTTACGCCCTTTTTTTCTTTTTTTGCTTCATCCAGCATGAGGTGTTTTTCCGTATTAAATCGGACTTTTTTTGGCTCTTCAGTTTCGGTATCGCCCCCCGCGGTTCTCGGGCGTATGAAGTCATCTTCATCTTCATCAATTCTGCGTACTCGCTCTCCGCGTTCCAGCGCCTCCTGAATCCGTTTCTGACGCTCTTCTTCTTCTGTGGCGATTTCTTCCTCGGTCTTAATCATACTTTCATCCACGGCAATCTTAATTTGGATGAAGGTAACCTTCCCCGTATCCGGATTGAATTTAGCGCGGACAATTTGTCCTTTTTTTCCGTAGTCCTTTTTATAGGCGGCAGCTATGGCAAGTTCAATCGTTTCTATGACTTTTTCCACCGCGATACCTTTTTCTTCCGAAAGTTCGCGGATGGCCTGACTAAAGTTTTTTAAGTCCACGTTGAAACAGATTTGCACAGATTGTCGACGGATATTCACAGATCACAGATTCCCGCGGATTGCGGCGTATCTGTGATTTGTAAAATCTGTAATACATCTGTATTGATCTGTGTTTTATAAAAGCCCGCATATCAAGCGGACTTCATGATGAAAATCACTATCAAGATAAGCGTAGCAAATGGCGCAAAGGATGTCAATGACGGTATTAAAAATGCCGATGGTGTGTGCCATCGGCTTTTTCGTGTCTATTTCCCGTCGTTTTCGGGGTTGTGCTTCTTGAGCTCCGCAACTTCTTTTTCAAGTGCGGAAACCTTTTTGTTTAGATTGTCTGTTTCGGTTACGAGGGCTTTCAAGATTCCATTGAGGTCTTCGTTCCGTCCCTCGGCGATATAAAGGCGTTCAGCGGCCTTAAGGATATCATTGAGGTTATAATCACCGCATCTCGTCTCTTCTTGTTTCGCCATTACTGTATCTCCCTTTCTATTTTTTGTTGGACAAGAGCCACGTTAAATGTATCATACTTTTGTTATGGGGCCAATATTTCCCAAATCTTCGGGTCTTCTCGGCCGAGCGCCCATGCGGAAAAACCGTGCAGGTTATTCGCGGCGACTAATTCAAATTTTTTTTCGAAACTCTCAGGATTTTCGTACCAGATTTTTCGTATTCTGCCGTTTTTCATGTAACGGATCCACGGCGCTTCAAGCGTTGTGTCCCATCCTTGCGCAAGAATTTTTTCGGCCTCAAGCAAGCTTGCGACTTTGAAATATCCTCCGGTCCCCACTCTTTTTTGGTGAAGCTCATCCCACTCCCAGTAGTAGAGCGGAATGCCAAGCGAGAGTTTTTCGGGCGGGATTTGCTCAAGCGCGAATGCGAGCACCTTTTTTACCCACGGCAATCCCGCGCTCGGCCCTTTTGAAAAATCATCATCATACGCCATGAGTGTTATAAAATCGGCGTATTGTCCGAGTGCCTTATAATCAAACGGTCCCGCCCAGTAGGTCCATGTGTTGGCGCGGTATGCTTTTGGATTTTCCGAGTGTTGTGCCACAACCGCAACGCTTAATATAAGTCCGCGTTCATGAAACGCAAGTGCCGCATCCCGTACGAATTTTGAATAGCGGTTTTTATGGCGCGCGTGAAAATTCTCAAAATCAAATTGCCAACCCCAATATCCTTCGCGGACCGCTTCATCTGCGAGCGCTTTGATAGCCCGTTTTTGCGCGGTAGGACTTTGTAAAATGTCGCGCATGATAAATTTATTAAACCTGCCGTTTGTGACGAGCGGCATGAGTTTTACGTTGTGTTCCCGCGTAAGTTCAAGAATCCGCGTACTTGGCTTTCCGTGTAAGCTGCCTTTTCGGTCAATGCTGTAGGATTGCGGGGCCAGTACCGAAATTTTTTCTATGTTTGCGTTTGCCGACTCATACGGCCGATTGCTTTCGGTGTAATAAAAAATACGCAACGGGGTAGTTGACCCAGCCCGTTCTTCCGGAACGGGCTGGGTTGAGGAAATAGATTCGTGGTGCGCGTTTGCAAACAAGGCGTAGCCGAGGAGTGCCGCAAGCAAAGATAAAAATATTTTTGTATTATATCGCATGCCTTCTTATTATAGTAAAAATTCCCCCTCGGGGGAATTTTTTATGTACGGTACTTTAGGGCGCGATTGAATTCTTCTACGGCTCTTGGGGCAACGATTTTTATTCTTACTGCGCTGGGGGCGTCCTCTTCGGAGGCGGGAATATAGGCGTGTATATCAAGGTTATAGTTATATCGTGCGCCGGAAAACGATCCTTTGATGTTTCCTTCCGGTTGCTGGTTCCACGGCACGACACCTCTTTTCCGTGAGGAGATTGCGATAATAAATTCGAGTTTTGATTTTTCGCGCATCATGTCTTCTTTATCGTGTTCGCTCATCTCCGCGGAAAATGCTACGTTCCCATATTCTGTGTGGGAGTGAAAATAGCCGATGGGGCGCGCATGTGTCGGCATGCGTGAAAAAAAATCTCTTAAACGGAGATCGCTTCGTTTTGACGCTTCGACCTCCTGATTTTTTGTTTTAACGCTCTGAAGGGGGCTTGCGTCTGTAATGATAAAATAAGGGCGTGGTTTTTTATATTCTCTTCCGAATATATGGCCGAGACATTCTTTTTTAAATCGTTCGATGCTCGCGCGGATCATTGTTTCAAACGCGCGGGGATGCACATAGACTATCGGCGTCATGGGTGCGCCTCCTTGTGTCAAAGGACCTCACTATTTTCAGCATATAGAAAAATCTTTTGTAAGCAACTTTTCACCTTCCGCCTTTTGTGTTCAAAAAAGAAAAAGACCGGTACGACCGGTCTATGGGAGAATGATATGCTATGTTTTGGTTATGGCGATTGCCTCGCCGATTTTTTCCGCGAGGAATTTGAGCTCCTCTTCGGAAGCAATGAGCGGCGGAGTGATGCGAACCGCGGGATACGCGCGCGACGCGCCGAGCGTCCAGACGCCTACGTCCCGCAGCGCCTGAACTAGGGAGTCGCGTTTTTTCCAATCGGGATGCCAGTTTGCGTTGACGGGCTTAATGCTTCTATACAGTCCGGCCCCGTCCGCCCTCCAAGGATATGGGGCACCGCCGCTGTTTGCTTTTGTGATGATAGTACTGAGTAATACACTGAAGATGTCGGCGTTTTTTTCCGCCCGTTGTACGATTTTTTCTTTTTCGTAGATATGCATGGTGAAGTTTGCGGCTGCAATACCAACGGGAGACATGGTGAAGGTTCCGGAAACTTTTCCCGCGGGAAACGCGCTGACATCGCAACGGCTGCGTTTGAATGCGACAGCGCTGATAGGGTGTCCGGAGCCAAGTGATTTGCCAATAACGATGGCATCGGGGTTGCATCTGATCTGCTGATATCCCCACCAACTTCCGCATCTTCCAAGACCCGCCTGAATTTCGTCTGATATGGAGAAAATTCCTTCACCCTGGAGGATATATTCAATTTCGGCAAGCCAATTGCCAACGCGCATGCCTCCGCCTTCGCCCTGAATCGGTTCATAAATTACGGCAGCGCATT
This sequence comes from bacterium, assembly GCA_030649305.1. Taxonomy (GTDB): domain Bacteria; phylum Patescibacteriota; class Minisyncoccia; order Sungbacterales; family GWA2-42-14; genus JAUSFV01. Next base: position 11,911 of record JAUSFV010000050.1, on the reverse strand, counting down.
TTTTTAGTGGGATGTCGTTGAGGCATTGTAGCGTGCGTTCAAAATCGTCCTTCGTCTCCGGATAGGGGAGAAAAAATACGTTTCCCGAGCGCGGGACTTCGTCCCAGTGTACGGGATTTGAATCGGAAACATCCCGTGCCTCGCCATCCCGTCCGTGAAATGCCTTCTCAAAGGAGATGACAAAGGGTTTCTTGGTAACGGTCCGGAAAAAACGAATCGCGACATTTACCGCTTGCGTTCCGGTTACATGAAAACCAAAGATGGTGTTTTCTGCTCCGAAACAATGGGGTGCCAGGCGTTTCGCGAGTGCCACCGGAGAAAGTTCAAGAACGGAATGGTTTTCGTACAAAAAATCTGTTCCCATGACGCTGGTGATTACGTCTCCGGTTCGCGCATTTTTCCAGAATAGTTCCATGAGTTCGGTAAAACGGGGGTGGTTATGGCCGAGATTCGCGCAGGAAACCTGGGCGCAAGCATCAAAATATTTCTTTCCTGCTACCCGCATCCATACTCCGCTTCCGCTAAGGAGAGCTTCATTTTCGGAGGGCGGGACAGTTGTGGGTATAATCCAATATCGGTGTTCTTCCGCATAAGAGCGTTTTTCCATTGCTTACCTCGTTTTTTCAATGTTCTATCTTTCTTATTCGTACCATGTTTGTTTATAAGAGCAACTCCGTTATTAGTACGACCCCGATTGATGAGTAGTTGTCAAGGGGGTTTGGCGATATTCCGTTTCGTGAGGGTTTTCTATATAATAAAGAGAGAGATTTGTGGTATCATGGGTTCTAGTTAATCGTTTTACTTGTAAATAAAATTGGCGTGTCCGAATTTTTTAAAAAATTGAACGTTATCCGCGAGTGCCGGTCGTTGCATCTTGGTTTATGGCAATGTCCGCCGTTTTTGTTTGTCGTGATGGGGTTTATCAATATTCTTGCGATGGTCGGGTCCTATACGCTCGTCACGCGTTTTCAGGCGGAGCCGGAAGTGGCCGCCCTTATCGTGATCCTGGTTTCCATTGTAATTCTGGTTCTTGGCAATTTCATCATTACCGGATTTAATAAAGTTGCTGAAGCAAACCGGATGAAGAGCGAGTTTGTCAGCATTGTTTCGCATCAGCTTCGCGCTCCCCTTGCGATTTTCAAATGGACGCTTGATTTGCTTAAGCAAAAGGGGGCGGCACTTGGAAACAACCCCCTGGGTAGTGATCCGTCCTATATTGAAATTCTCCAGGAGAATAATGAGAAGATGATACAGATGGTCAATACGCTCCTTGAGGTATCGCGTATTGAATCAAATCATCTGGTGCTGAATCGTGAACCCACCCAGCTTTTGGATATTACCCGAAAGACCGTGCAGTCTTTTCGGCAATACGCCGAGGCTTCAAAAATTTCACTCGCCATTGAAGCTCCCGAGACGCTTTCCATGGTAATCGGGGATGAATCCCGTTTGCGTATGGTCGTGCAGAATCTTTTGGATAACGCGATCCGGTATTCTGCGTCTGGGGGCGAGGTAAAAATTCTTATTCGTGAGAGTAACAATAATATCATTTGGCAAATTGAAAACCACGGAGTCAGTATTCCGCCGGAGCAGCAAAAATATATTTTTCAGAAATTTTTTCGTTCCACGACCGCCCTTAAGTATCGCACCGAGGGAAATGGCCTGGGGTTATATATTGTAAGAGCAATCATAGGGGAGCTTGGTGGTACTGTTGATTTTACTTCCGAGGTCGGGAAGACAACGTTTTGGTTTATTTTGCCTGTTATAAAAAAATAACGTTAAACGCTCAATATTTTTTTAGCATCCAGCGTTTCAAAAATTGTGGAAAAACTCATCCCTGGTGCGTATTGTGCTCGGGCGAGGTATAATTTGAAGTAGGTATGTATCAATGGGTCGCGCGCGTTGTAATGCCGTAACTCGATTTCATTTTTTACTATGGGAGATTTTCGAAATCATAAAAAATTTATCCTTCTTGTCGAGGATGAAGAAATCATAGTCAGTTTGCTTCGGTCTCGACTTGAGAAGGCCAACTATAGTGTGAAGGTCGCTCGGGACGGTGTGGGTGGTCTTGCGATGATACGCGAACTTGAGCCCGACCTCGTGCTTCTGGACATGATGCTCCCTCGGCTGAGCGGTCTCGGGATACTCGAAAAACTTTACGAAGAAAAAATTATTCCGAAGTTGCCGGTTATGGTCATTTCAAATTCTGGTCAGCCGATTGAGGTTGAACATATTTTGAAGCTTGGCGTGCGTGATTATCTGATAAAGGTAAATTTCGATCCGAACGAAGTGCTCGCAAAGGTTTCACGGATCCTTGCGGGAGAAGAAGAGAAAAACGTGCCGGATTCCACCCTCCAAAAGAATAGCGCACAGCCGTCGATTCATATCTTGGTCGTTGAGGACGATCCTTTTTTGGGTGAACTCCTCACCAAAAAATTCTCCCAGCAGGGGCACGCGATCAGTGTGGCGATAGACAGAAATCAGGCAATGAAAATTCTTGAGACGGGCCGTGTGGATATCATGCTTCTTGATATAGTGCTTCCTGGCATGGACGGATTTTCGTTTCTGTCGGAACTCAAAAAAGAAGAGCGTTATCAAGACATGCCGGTGATCATTATTTCGAATCTTGGTCAGGCAGATGCGATAGAACGCGGGAAAAAGGCGGGGGCGGATGATTACATTGTGAAAGCAAATACAACCCCGGGCGAAATTGTTAAAAAGGTCGAAGCAGTTATCAAAAAATATCATCTAACTCATGCATAATATATGGCAATTCAAGCAGGCGTTGGATTAAGCAAAAACAAAGATTCGTACCAGGCGGGGTATGAAGCATGCAAAATCGCAGTAGGGAAATCAGGGGCAGAAAAACCAGATTTCATCATTGCGTTTGCCTCGGTTGGTTTTGATCAACAAGAGCTTACGCGGGGCATTCGTGAGGTAAGCGGGAAAGTTCCTATTATCGGCTGTACTGACGCGGGGGAAATCACCAATGAAGGACCGAGCCAGAAATCGGTTGGTGTGATGGCGATTACATCCGATCAGATCGTATTTACGACAGGTCTTGGTAAAGATATAAAAGCGGGTGCTCGTATGGCGGGGCAGGCGGTTGCCCGTGAAGTGAAAGAGAGGGCGCCAGCGGAGCTCCGCGCTTTCATCATGCTCCCTGATGTATTAACGGGAAATGGCGCCGATGTTGTGCGGGGCGTACTCGATGTATTAGGTCTTCATTTTCCTGTGGTCGGCGGCGCTGCGGGGGATGATTTTCTTTTTCAGAAGACATATCAATACCGCGACGATGAAGTAACGAGCGGAGCAGTTGCGGGGGTTGGTCTTTCGGGGAAATTCTCGATGGGTATCGGGGTGCGCCACGGCTGGATGCCTATCGGTACCCCCATGAAGGTGACAAAATCAGAAGGCGCGGTCGTTCACGAGCTCGATAACCGCCCCGCTGTCAGTATTTATGAGGATTACTTTGGTGAGAAGGCCGCCGATCTTAAAAAGGAGCCACTTGCGCGGATGGCAATCACGTATCCCTTAGGGATTAAGGTTCCCGATCTTGACGAATATTTGATTCGGGATCCTATCACTGTTGACGACAAGGGGGCGATTACCTGTGCTGCGGAAATCCCCCAGGGGTCAGAGATACGCTTGATGATCGGAAGCAAGGAAAAAGCGGTTGAGGCCGCTGAAGACGCGGCAAGAAAATTAATGAAAGAGTTTACGATAGACAAGTCAGAACCAAAATTTATTCTCATGTTTAACTGCATCGCCCGGGAGAAATTATTCGGCCAGAAAGCAAATGATGAAATTCAGGCAGTCATGAAGATTATCGGGAAAGACGTTCCGCTGCTCGGCTTCTACACCTACGGGGAGCAGGCGCCCATGGGCGGCGAGATTCGCGACACTGAGAAGATCAATACTCGGTTCTACAACGAAACAGTTGTGATGTTCGCGGTGGGAGAATGAACAACCGCACCGATCCGACCGGGGTCGGATCGGTACTCGCGGTTGTTCATCCCCTGAGATGCCCCGTTAGATAAAAACGTTAAGTCGCTTAAAATGATAGTGATATTTTCAAGAAAAATTCGGAAGTATCTATAAGCGGTTTCTATCTAACGGGGCTATCTCACGGGGTACTCAATTTTATAGTTGTTCGTTTCACTCATAAATAAAATGGGTATGAAAAATAAAATAATAATTGGTATGAGCGTTTTGGTTGTCCTTGTGGCACTTCTGATTTGGTTTTTCGGGCTGATGCCGACTCGAATAGCAATTGAGGGGGAAAAAGAGTTGAAAATTCTTCAATGGAAACATTTCGTTCCCGCATATGACATATGGTTTGATGCATTCGTTAAGAAGTGGGGGGAGGACAACGGCGTTACGGTATCCGTAGATCATGTGGACATAGCCAATATTGTAAAGAGCGCTGCCGCTGAGATAGCCGCGGACGAGGGACATGATTTGATTGAGTTTGTGACCCCCCCAGCCGACTTTGAGCTCGGTATGATGGACTTGACTGACCTTAACCAGGAAGCCCAGAAGAGATTTGGTCGTCAAATTTCCATTTGCAGAGAGAGTTCCTTCAATTCCACCACCAATACATTTTATGGTTTTTGTCATGGATGGGCGCCAGATCCCGGAAATTACCGGAAGAGTTTATGGACGGCAGTCGGCAAACCTGGAGGCCCAAATACATGGGAGGATGTAGTGGTGTTTGGTATGAAAATTAAACAAGACCTGGGTGTGGGCATGGGCATCGGGATGTCACAAGAAATTGATTCCAATATGGCCGGCCGCGCGCTCCTCTGGTCATTCGGAGCTTCTGTCCAGGACAAAGACGAAAAGGTGGTTATCAACTCTCCCGAGACCGTAGCGGCTATTAAATACATGATCCGACTTTACAAGAATGCCATGACTGATGAGATATTTAATTGGAATGCGGCGTCCAATAACCAAGCGCTCGTAGCGGCAAGAGCTTCTTATATTCTCAATTCTATCTCGGCTTACCGTACTGCCCAAAAGACGATTGAAAAAGTAGCAGACGATATATTTTTCACATCAGCACTCAAGGGTCCGGGTGGAAAGGGGTTTGCCAGCGCGCACGTCATTAATGTATACACCATTCCAAAATTCTCTAAGAATAGCGATACGGCCAAGAAATTCCTCTTGTATCTGGCGGAAAACTATGACCAAGCAGTCTATAACAGTGAGTTATACAATTTTCCGGCCTTTCCCAGTACCGCACCAAAGTTGATAGCGCCGGGGGGGTGGCTAGATGTTGATCCGTTTGGTTCCGATCCACCGGGCAAATTAGCCATTTTGAAGAGCGCAGAGGAGTGGACGGTCAATATAGGATATCCAGGTCCGGCCAATGCGGCAATTGGCGAAGTATTTAATTCTTTTATAATTCCTAATATGTTTGCGCGTGCCGCCCGTGGAGAAATGAGTCCAGAAAATGCGGCGGCCGAAGCAGAACGTTTGATCAACGCTATTTTCGAAAAGTGGCGAGACAAAGGACTCGTTGGTCCAAAAACGAGATGAGAATATGAATGTAGGCCAGAAAATCATTTCAGGATTCCTGTTAGCTGTTTTGTTAGTGGTGATTGTCGGCTATTTTGGGATATGGACGTCTAATAAAGCGCGAGAAGGCTCTTTGGTAGAGGCTGAGATGAGCAATCTCGCGTTGAAAGTCGCCGAGAAAGGAACAATAACATTTGCAGCAACGCTTACCAAGGATTTGAATGAATTTGCCAAACTAGAAGAAAAGGCGAATCAATTGCGCAATGAGATTAGTGGTATCAGCTCCGGTTTGTTGAAAAATTCTAATATAAAGAACAGTATTGATTTCCAATCTTTTTTGGCTGTAAAAAACGATCACGATAAAGACCAAGAACAAGCATTCGGAATTCACAGAGAACTGTTGGAACGACAAACGCTTTTTGGCGATTCCCCGCTTGTAGAAGAAGCGGTACGGCAACGGCTTCGCGCGGTTCTCAATACAACAAATAATTTTGAGCTGATAAAAAACTTTGGGTTGATGGAGGTCTTGAGCAAAGAAGCCGTTTTCCAGTATCGGAACAAAGAGTCCGTTGATGCGTGGATTGCATCAATACGCAAACTCAGAAGCGACATTGAGAGAAATGTGGGGCTAGATAGAATACTCCTAAATAATGTTACGGTATACCTACAAACGGCTGAAATAGTAGGTGAAATTGTCGTTAGAGAAAATGAAATTGATATTGGCGAAATTAACATTGTCTCTGTCATGAGGGGGCGGGAGGTTGAACTTGGTATATTGCGTAAAAACATCGTGGATGAATTATCTGCAAATATCTCTCGTGTACACCGAAACAACAAGAATATTCTCATTATGATTATTGTGGGCATGGTGGCATTAATGGGAAGTATCAGCTCTTTCCTTTCTCAAAGAATAATAAAACCAATTGAAGAATTGACGGCTGTAGTGATGAAAATCGCGGGGGGGGATCTGAAAGCGCGGGCGCGGGTATTCAGTACGGATGAAATAGGAATACTCGCTCGTTCATTTAACCAGACGGCGGATCGCCTTGCGGAATATCCCATTCAGTTGCAGCAGGAAGTTCTGAGGCAAACCCGAGAACTGACGGACACCAATGTTCGGCTTCAGGAATTGCTCCGTGAAAATTACATTAGTGCGAAGATGCTTGTGCAGAGAGACCTCGAACTTACCGAGGCGAATGTGCGTTTGCAGGATCTGGATGTGATGAAATCCGAATTTGTTTCGATCGCCGCGCATCAGTTGCGAACACCGCTTACCGGCATTCGCTGGTCTTATATAGCTCTTCTTGAGAAAGAGACTGGCTTTCTGGCGAGCGAGCAGCGAAAAATTGTAGAAGACGGGCTTCGTGTGACAGTGCGGGCGATCGAGCTTGTGAATGATCTCCTCAGTGTGGCGCGTATCGAGGAGGGACGGTTTGGTTTCAATATGGCTCATCAGTCAATGGTGCTGGTCGTGGAGAAAGTGTATGCGCGTTTCCTCAACGCGGCAGAAGAGAAGGGAATACGGTTGCTTCTGGAGACGGAGAAGAGCGCATTACCGCATGTTTTGATTGATGATGAAAAAATCGCTATTCTTCTTGAAAACGTATTGGATAATGCTGTCAAATACACTTCCCCGGGTGGAGAGGTGCTCATTCGTGTCATGCGGGATCGCGATACCATCAGGGTTGATGTGAAAGATACGGGGATCGGCATTCCCGTTGATCAGCAGAGCAGGGTCTTTACGAAATTTTTTAGAGGAGACAATGCGCAATTATTTCAGACCTCCGGGACGGGCCTCGGCCTCTATGTTGCGAAAAACATAGCGGAGAAACACGGCGGTACGCTTACCTGTGAGAGCACCGAGGGTAAGGGGACGACACTTACTCTCACTCTTCCTATTGTAAAAGAGGTTTAAAAATAATAGTAAACATTCCTATGACACAAGCGGTTACTCTTCATCCTTCGCGCATCGGCTGTCCCTCCCTTCCTGGCACCATGAAGGGGATTGTGCAATCCATGGGTGGGGTGGAAGAGGCGCATGTTCGGTATGACGACCGCTCACTTGACGTAACGTTTGATGATACAAAAACCTCGGTAACGGCGATTATTAAAAAAATAGGAGAAGAAATGGGCCTTGCGATGGAGGTTGCGCGGGAGCATGGCGCGCGCAAGGAGGGAAATGTCTCGGAAACCTGTCCGATGTAACCATGGTTTATCGTGTCTACTATAAAAAATAATTATAAATGCTAGGCTCTAAACGCTATACATTTTTTGGGTGTTTATAATTTTCCGCCAAAGGCGGATCCGCCTCGGGCGGAAGAGTTTAGAGTTTAGGATTTTTATATATATGGCTCATAAAATTCTTTTTATTGAAGACGACCCGGGTCTGCAAAAAGCCCTATGTGAGTCTCTGAAAGACGCGGGATATGAGGTTCTCTGCGCTCTTGACGGGGAGGAGGGGCTTCGGCTCGCTCAACGCGACATTCCCGATGTCGTGCTTCTTGATCTTATCCTTCCTAAGAAAGACGGATTTGAGGTTTTGAAAGAAATTCGGGGTGATTCGCGCACCGCTTCTATCCCTGTGATTGTGCTTACGAATTTGGAAGGGTCGAGTGAAGTGCAAAAAGCTCTTGAGCGGGGGGCAACGGCGTATCTCGTCAAAACCAACTATGAGTTGAGCGAGGTGATTGAGAAGATAGGGGAAGTTTTAAAAAAATAGAGGACAGGTGCAAGGTGTCAGGTGTCAGCTCGTTTATTTTTCTGTTCATATCTGTCACCTATCACCCAACACCTAGCGCCTTATGCGCGTAGCTGATTCACAACTAAAGGCCTTTATTCTTGACGGGGGACTCGTGAAAGAAAAGGAACTCGCGAAGGCCGAAGAAGAAGCGCAAAAATCCGGGAAGCCGCTCCGGGACGTTCTTTTGCACGCAAAGCTTGTGGAAGAGAATGATCTTCGAAAGCTCGAGGCATATATCCTCGGCATCCCTTTTGTGGATTTGGAAAAAGAGCAAATTGACTCCCGGATATTGAGTATTATTCCGGAGCCGATCGCGCGCAAAAATAATATTGTCGCGTTTAAAAAACAGGGCCAGGAATTACAGGTTGCGATGCTGGACCCCGAAGACATTCAGACGATTGAATTTATCAGAAAGAAAGCAAATTTAAAAATTCTGCCGCGGCTTACCACCCCCGAGAGCATGAAAGCAGTTTTGAAACAGTACCAAAAATCTCTTGAGACTGAATTCGGTGAGATTATTAAAAAAGAAGTTGAGGGGTTAGCACTCGTTTCAGAAAAAGGGGAAGAAGAAAAAGAAGAGGATTTGAAAAAAATGGCGGAGGATTTGCCTGTTATTCGCATTGTGGATACGCTCATTCGTCACGCCATTTTGCAGTCGGCGTCAGACATCCACATTGAGCCGGCAGAAAAAGAAGTCATGGTGCGCTACCGCCTTGACGGCATTTTACATGACGCGATGACCCTTCCGAAACAGATAGCAGCCGGCGTTGTCGCGCGTATCAAGGTGATGTCCAATTTAAAACTTGATGAGCATCGCCTGCCCCAGGACGGGCGGTTTAAAGTGGAAACGGATGAATACCGGATTTCGTTTCGTGTTTCTATTCTTCCGGTCTTTGATGGGGAAAAAATTGTCATTAGGCTTCTTCCCGAAAACGCGAAAGGGTTTACCCTGGAAGCACTTGGGTTTAACGGACAGGGGCTTGATCGGATCCATCGGAGTATCCGTAGACCCACGGGAATTATTCTTGCGACCGGTCCTACCGGCTCCGGGAAAACGACCACACTGTATACCATTCTTGATATTTTGAATCGACCCGAGGTCAATATTTCAACCGTGGAAGATCCGATTGAATATCGGATGCCGCGTATCAATCAAACACAGGTGCGTCCTGAAATCGGGTTTACCTTTGCAAACGGACTTCGGTCACTCCTGCGTCAGGATCCGAATATTATTATGGTGGGCGAAATTCGCGATAATGAAACGGCAGCCCTTGCAATCAACGCAGCGCTCACCGGCCACTTGGTGTTGTCCACGCTTCACACGAATTCCGCGGCAGGAGCCCTTCCCCGTCTTCTTGATATGAAGGTGGAGCCGTTTCTTCTGGTATCTACCATTAATGCTATTATCGCGCAACGCTTGGTGCGTACTCTCTGCCCCGAAAAGGATATGCGTCCTTTCACCGATGCCGAATATAAAAATTTGGAACCGGAGGTGAATTTTAAGAAAATTGAAGATGTGTTGGTGCATGAGCGCGTGGTGTCCTCCGGTCAGGACATCCGTAAGGTTCCGTGGGGCCACCCAAAGCCGACGGCCGAATGCGTGGACGGGTATCATGGGCGCATTGGGATTCATGAAACGCTTGAAATGTCATCGGCCATAAAAGAAATGGTGATGCGATCAGCTACCTCCGATCAGATCGAGGAGCAGGCGAAAAAAGAGGGCATGATTACGATGCTTGAAGACGGCTTTATGAAAGCGGCGCAAGGAGCGACGTCGCTTGAGGAGGTGTTGAGAGTGACGAGTGAGTAAATCTTGTAGGAATTAGCTTGTAGCTGGTAGGTTGCCACTTTTATCTGCTACAAGCTACAAGCTACAAGCTACAAGCTGTGTTATATACTTACTCCGCAATCAACCCCGCAGGACAAACCGTAACCGGAGAATTTGAAGCTGAGAACGAATATGACCTTGGCATGCGCCTCAAGAAAGAGGAATTGCTCCTTCTGGGTTCCGCGCGCGCGGGGAGGAGAGAAACAACATCGTGGCTCGGATTTTTCGGGGATGTATTTCAGAAATTTAGCCGGGTATCACTCGTGGAAAAAATGACGTTTGCGCGGAATTTGGCGGTGATGATTGGGGCGGGTCTTTCCATGACAAAGAGTCTTGAGGCGTTGCGGGATCAGACGGAAAACAAGATGTTTAAGCGGATTATCGCGAAAATTCTTGATGGAGTAACGCAGGGAAAGAATTTTGCCGATGGACTTCGCGAATTTGAAGACGTGTTCGGGGTGCTGTTCATCAATATGATAGCGTCGGGCGAATCGTCAGGGAAATTGGAGAGCGTGTTAAAACTTCTCGCGCGTCAGATGAAGCGGGATCACGATATCCGATCAAAAGTGAGGGGGGCCATGATTTATCCCGCGATTATTGTATCGTTTCTTGTCATTGTGGGAGTTATGATGATGGTATATGTGGTGCCGACTCTGACCGCGACGTTTACGGAGCTTGGCATAGCGCTTCCTCTTCTTACTCGCATCATTATCGGTATTAGTAATTTTCTTTTGGGTTTCTGGTGGTTGGTGATGCTGGCATTTCTCGTTTTAATATTTGGGCTGTATCGTGCTCTGAAAACCGCGGCGGGGAAGAAGCTTTTTGACCGCATCGTTCTCAAACTTCCGATTTTCGGGCCGCTTATTCAGAAATTTAATTCCGCCCGCATGAGCCGTACCCTTGCCTCTCTTATCGCATCGGGGGTTGAGATTACGAAGGCGCTGCATATTACTTCAAGTGTTTTGGGAAACAGCCTGTTTCGTGAAGCAATCGGAAATGCCGCGGAAGGAATCCAGAAAGGAAAACAATTAAACATCATTTTAAAAGAATATCCAAAACTTTTCCCCCCGCTTGTGGTGCAGATGGTGGGGGTGGGGGAGGAAACCGGCACGATTTCCCGGATGCTTTTGCGCCTTGCTATTTTTTATGAGGGCGAGGTATCAGACACGACGAAAAATCTTTCTTCCGTGATTGAACCGATTTTGATGATTGTCATCGGGGGGGTTGTCGGCCTTTTTGCGGTTGCCATTATGCAACCGATTTATTCGGGGTTGGGCGGGTTATGATAAATGAAAAATGCAAAATGAAAAGCGAAAAATTATGGTAAAGAATTTTTGTAGTGTAACTACAAAAATTCAATCCTCACTTTTTAGATTTTCATTTTTAGTTTTTAATTTTGTATGAGGGGGTTTACCTTAATTGAAACACTCGTTGCGGTAGGAATTTTAGCACTTCTTGCGGCGATTGTTATAACCAGCCTTTCGTCATTTCAGAGATCGGGAGAGCTTCTGCGCGCCGCTGACTTGATTGCGGGGGTTTTGCGTGATGCGCGCGGTCGTACGCTTGCTTCGCAAAACGATAGTGCATACGGCGTGCATTTTGATGCCGGAAGTGTCGTGTTGTTTGAAGGAACAATATATGATTCGGGTGCCGTCTCTAATGAGGTAACCCTGCTTCCATTTCGAATTATCATAAGCGAAATTTCGCTTGGGGGGGGAGACGAGGTTGTATTTGAGCGTCTCTCCGGAGAAGCGAATGTCACCGGCACGATTACGCTTCAAATAAAGCAGGAACCGTCAAAGACAAAAGAAGTTCAGGTTTATAAA
>JAUSFV010000048.1 GCA_030649305.1 bacterium | reverse complement strand
GCGACCTGCCGCGTACTCCAGCCGCGATACTTCACGAGGCGTACCGCCTCCATCCGAATACGGGGCATATGTTCATTTGTTGTGTAAGCCATATACTTGGATTCTACCGCATGGGTGATTCCAAGCTATTGAACCATTACGGAGTCCTTGACACGAGCTTACTATTTTGCTAACTTATATACGCGCTCTTTGACGTTTTAGGGAGGAGGATACGAGATGAAAAAAGTTTCTTTCAAGCCGTTTTTGGTTGAAAGCGATTACGAGCATAAGAACCATTTTCGTATTGTGGAACTTGATACAGAGATTACAAAAGCGCAGGCTGCGAAATTTCTTGAAAAACTTCCGATTTGTTTTGATGTCGCGCTTTCGCATAATGATCCGAAAGAGTTGTCCGCGACAAGCGTTGATGAACCGCTCGAGGTCCATGTGAGTTCCCAGATTGTTTCCATCTATCCGCCCAAGGAGCGTTTTTTGAGTTCGGCTGCGTTTCGAAGCGGCTGTACAGCGCTTACACGGCGAATGGATGTGGACAACTTATTTTATAGTGCGAATCCCGGAGACACGCAGATCCGCTCATGCGTGCATTTCAATCCCTCGGTATTGGGAGTAAGAGGGTGGCCGGCATCTGCTGGAGAGAAAGAAAGAGAAGTCGAGGTGGATATATACCGGTATCCATACGGTAAGAGCAACTATACTCCGCGGCCATTTCCTCGGATCGACATCGAAGATCTTCTGGAACTTATTGCGGGCGGCGAGAATGCCTCACTTTCGGTTGAACGATTAGAAAAGTGGAAAGATTTGGTGAAATATGCGGTTACAAAGATGCGGGAATGTTATACGAAAGAAAAAAATCCCGAGAAGGGTTCGGTGGAAGAATACTATCAAGAATGCTGGCAGAAGATTGACGCCGCGAAAGATGACGAGAAAAAGATGGTTGCTGCGCTTGAATTTCTCCGTGAGTCCATCAAGTGGAAATAATTTTTATAAGTTCCCCGTACTCGGTACGGGTTTTATTTTTTCTTTGCGTCCTTGTAAAAGAGCCCTTTATATGTTACCATATCTTCCGATGCTCGTTGAAAATCTAGGGAGTAACCCATGCAAAGATTGAAGCAATGGCAGTTTTGGAAATGGACATGGCGTGAGTGGAAAAATACATTTTTAGGCATGCCGCTTTCAACGCCGGCTCTTAAGTATGAACGCCTTTCCAACCCACAAGGGCTTTCAATTTTTAGTTCTGATGCTTTATCTTCCGTTGCGTATTCTACGGAAGAAATTTTGCTTGTTCTTGTGATGGCCGGAGCATCGGGGTATATCACGGCCTTTTCATGGCCGATTGCGCTTGCCATCGCCACCCTGATTATATTGGTTTCACTTTCCTATTACGAAATCATCCATGCCTATCCCCAAGGTGGCGGGGTGTACAATGTGGCGCAGAAAAATCTTGGGGGGCTGTGGGCGCTTGTTGGTGCCGCGTCCCTCCTTATTGATTATGTACTGACAGTTTCGGTCTCTGTTGCCGCGGGAGTTGCCGGTATTACATCGGCACTTCCGGCACTGATGCCTCATCGCATAATGATTGGCGCCGGCATTATCGTGTTTCTTATGTGGGCGAATTTAAGAGGAGTTAGGGAATCAGGAAGGATGTTTGTGTTCCCTCCGTATGTCTTTATCTTTTCGTTTTTGGGCATGATCGGATACGGGATCTGGCAGCATGTTTTCGGAAATCTTTCTCGAGTGGCGGTAGTTCCCGTGGTACCGGAATCAGGGGCGCTTCTTGGTAGTATCGGAATTATTCTTATCTTGCGTGCGTTTGCTTCGGGATGTACAGCTCTCACCGGTATTGAAGCAACCTCAAACGGGGTTCAGGCATTTCGGGAGCCCGCGGCGGAAAATGCTTCAAAAACGCTTCTGCGAATGTCGGTTATCCTTGCTGTTGTTTTCGTTGGTATTACGCTTCTTGCGTCATGGATAGGCGTTTTGCCGCGCGAGGGTGAGACTGTGGTGTCGCAAATTGCGCGCTCCCTATTTGGCCGCGACTGGCGCTACTTTCTGATTCAGGGCTCAACTGTTGCTATTTTGCTTCTTGCGGCCAACACTCCCTTTGCCGATTTCCCGAGAGTCGTATCCCAGCTCTCTCGAGACGGATATTTTCCAAGCCAGTTTAAAAATATCGGGGCACGCGGGGTTTTTGCAAACGGTATTATTGCGCTTTCCCTTGTTTCTCTCGGACTCCTTTATCTATTCGGGGGAGACGTGCACGCGTTAATTCCTTTATATGCGGTTGGCGTTTTTCTCGGTTTTTCTATTTCGCAATATGGGATGATTCGCCATTGGGCGCGGGAGGGTGTGCGCTCGCATCTGAAAAGCATCGCGATTAACGCGGTTGGTTTTGCTGCGACATCAATAGTTTTTCTTGTTGTGCTTGTTTCAAAATTCACCCACGGCGCGTGGATTCTTATTCCCGTGGGTTTATTGCTTGTTTTTGGGATGAAAAGAATCAAGCGCCATTATGAAGAGATGCGGTGCCTTTTGGCGCTTGACGCCTCTTCAATTCCTCCCATGATGGATAAAAAAACGATTGTGCTTTTGGTCTCCGATGTAAATTATGTCGCGAAATATGGGTTGCGGGTTGCGAAATCATACAAGCCCGAGCATCTTTGCGCGATGCATGTGTGGACCGACGAGGAAGAAAAAGAGCATTTTAAGAAATGGTGGGAGATATACGGGGGCGGAGTTGACCTTGACCTTGTTCTTTCGGAATATCGCGATATTATTACGCCCATCATCGCGCAATTGAAAACAATCAAGGCAGAGCATAAGAATGAGGGGCTTATCGTGCTGATTCCCGAACTTATTCCTCCCGGCCTCCCTTTTTGGCAGTTATTTCATAATAGGACGGCAAGGTTGATTCGGGATGCTATCAGGCACGACCAGGAATTAGAATGCGAAATTCGCGAGATTCCCGTAAAAGTTCCCGCGCGTTTCTAAACATCTGTAGTCTAAAAAGGCATACCCCTCCATATATTCTTTCATGGTCGGGTACGAGTATGCCCCGCATTTTGCTGATCTTGGTTTATAAGTTTCTCGTGCCAGACATTACATAAATATATAAAATGGCATAGCTTTCTATGCCTTTTTTATTTTGATTTTCTTGTTTTTCTGGCTAAAAAATGCTATACTTATTTCTAGTTACTAGTCTCTCGCTCATGACTCTCTATACTCACATCTCAAAAAATATCTGGAAAACGTGGATTTTAATGTCGCTTTTTTTCGGCGTTGTTATTGCCATCGGCTGGGTGTTCGCACAAATTTACGGCAACCCGGGCATTCTGTATATCGCGGTTCTTTTCAGCGTTTTGATGAATGTTACCGCGTACTGGTTCTCCGATAAAATAGTTTTGCGTCTGCATCACGCAAACGAGGTAGATATGAAAGAAGAGCCCGAATTATATCGCGTGCTTGAAAATCTTTCTATTGCAGGGGGCCTTCCCATGCCAAAGTTTTATTTAATTAATGACCCCGCACCCAACGCCTTTGCAACTGGGCGTAATCCGAAACACGCGGTCGTAGTCGTTACTTCGGGGCTTCTGGAGCGTCTAGACCGCACGGAACTGGAAGGGGTGTTGGCGCACGAGTTATCGCACATCGGCAATCGTGATATGCTCGTATCAACCGTGGCGGTGGTGCTTGTCGGGTTCATTTCAATTCTTTCGGATATGTTTATGCGTTCACTCTGGTGGGGCGGGATGCGGAGCCGGGACGACCGTGGAAGGGGAGGAGCAATTTTGCTTATTGTCGGTGTTGTTCTTGCCGTGCTCGCACCTATTATTGCGTCATTAATCCGTCTTGCAATATCGCGAAGGCGCGAATTTCTTGCGGATGCGTCGGGCGCCCTGCTTACACGATACCCCGATGGCCTCGCATCCGCTTTGAAAAAAATTTCCGCGCATTCCCAACCGCTTGCAACCGCGACTAACGCCACTGCCCATTTATTTTTTGAAAATCCGTTTGGCGCAGATAAAAAAGAGGGCGAGGGGCAGCGCATTTCGTGGTTTGTAAGAATATTCATGACACACCCCCCGATTGAGGAACGCATCAAAGCGCTTGAAGCAATGCATCAGTAATTTGAGGGCATACCTAAAAATATATTAAAACACATTTACAATATACCAACAATCTCGGGTTTGTTAGTATGTTGTAAATATGGTGTTATAAATAGTATGGCATTTGAATCGTTAAAAGAAAAATCGGAAAGAGTGCCGCAGTGGTTGCGCGATTTTATTACCATGAACCGAGGATTTTCGGGCGAAGTTCTTTTGCAGGAACAAGATACTATGCGGGAGCGCGTTGCAGAATGGCAAAAAGAACAGGCTGCAAGAAAAAGAACTAATGCGGTATATGTTGAAAAATCAAACGAAGTACCCGCATGGGTGATGAGGGTTTTGGCGGGGCTTGTAGAGGGAGCAACGAATTCCGATGAAAAAAAATTGCTGTGGAAGCGCCTTGAGGCATGGACGCAAGAACAAGATTCACTTTCGGCCGTTCCGGGCGTTGATGCATATTTGAAGAAAAAGAAGAAAAAATGAGAAAATTTCTGATTGCGACAACTAATCCCGCGAAATTCGCGGAAGCACGTTCGGTTTTGGAAGACGGGCATTTTGAAATCCTCGGCCTGTCTGATTTCTTTGATGTCAAAAAAGTGGAAGAAACGGGTGCGACGTTTGAAGAAAACGCAATTCTGAAAGCAAAAGGATATTTCGAGCAAGTCGGCATTCCGTGCATTGGTGATGACGGCGGGCTTGAGGTGGAATATTTGGGCGGGGCACCCGGAGTTGCGAGCGCGCGGTGGCTTGGCGAGAACGCGAGCGATGAGGACCTTGCCAATGCGATTATTAAAAAAATGAAAGGGGTTCCGCGGGAGAATCGGGGAGCGCGACTCGGGGGATGTATGGTGTTTTACGATGGAACGAATCTGTTAAAGAAAGAAAATTGGCTTGATGGGTATATTGCGGAAAAGTTAATGGGCGAAGTGAAACGGGGGTTTCCGTATCGTCCGATTCTCATGATTCCCGAATTTAATAAACCCTACAGCGAATTAACGCATGAGGAGCATGAGCAGGTGAATTTCCGTCGCAAAAATTTGAAGGCGTTGAAATCGGAGATATTAAAGTTGCTTGATACGGGCAAAGAATCTTAAAATAACATTCTAACATTCTGCAGAATGTTAGAATGTTGTAAGTTATCAGTTGTGGGTTGTAAGTTGTTTTGGAGAGGTCGCATACCACCGCCCATGGCGGGGTAAAGTGGCCTAGCTTGCCCCGCAGAAGGCGGGGTGTGCGTGCTTGGTCTCAATAATTCTATTTTCTTTAGCGCGGAGGGTTCGCATAGTGGTCTAGTGCGCTCGCTTGGAAAGCGAGTTTACCGCAAGGTATCACAGGTTCGAATCCTGTACCCTCCGCGCCGCAGAAAATGAATTGTCGGGAGAAAGGTTGTAGTCGTAGTTCTCAGCCGAAGGCTGATCCGCCTCTGGCGGAGAATCTCTCACCCTCCGTTTTTAACAGAAAAATTTTAATGATATTAACTTTATACAATGAATCCTACGAAAAATAATTTTGCCTACATTGACGGTGCAAATCTATACGAAGGCGTTAAGGAGTTGGGTTGGAAGTTAGATTATCACCGTTTCAGAGTATGGCTTAAAGAAAAATACGGCGTTGAAAGAGCCTATCTTTTTATTGGTCTGATACCAAACTATACCCCACTTTACACGTATTTGCAGGAGGCGGGTTTTACGCTTATTTTTAAAGAGACGACGTATGATGGAAGCGGGAAACCAAAAGGTAATTGTGATGCTGATTTGGTGGTTCAAGCGATGAAAGATCTTTACGAAAACAATTTTGAAAAAGCCATTATTGTGGCTAGCGACGGGGACTATGCTAGCTTAGTAAAGTTATTTAAGGAGAAAGACAAACTGAGAATAATATTATCTCCGGCTGTTGAAACAAGGTGCTCTATTTTATTAAAGAGGACTGGTGCACCAATTGTATATTTGAATGATAAAAGGGCTATTTTGGCTATAAAAGAAAAAGCCCCCGATACGGACTAACCGCATAAGGGTCTTTTTCGTAGTGATTAATTTTAGTATAGCAAACCGCCGCTAAAAGTCAATACTTATCCACAGCCACGCTTCGTTGGCTAACATCCTCCGTTTTGGGCTGGGGAAAGTGATCCGAAAAATTTCTAACTTTGAATCCCACCCTTTCGACTTTAGAAAAAATCGCTCAAGCGTTGGGAGTATCAAGCGACGAGCTTTTGAAATAAATATATGGCAAAAAAATTATTCAAATCTGGAAATAATTTCCTATCTGAACGCGAGGGTCAGATAAAATTTTTCAATGATCTAAAAATCAGCGCCGAGATCGAGCTTACTCACAACACTGATGGTGTGTATAAAGGTACCTTGTTTGAATTTAAACTTACGATTGCAGATATTAACAAGGTCTTATTCCAAGCTATAAAATATCTTAGCCATAAGCGAATTAAGGGCGAGCCTATACCGGCGCAAATCTTGCTCATAGCTCTTAATGAGGAAAATGCCTATCTATTTAATTCTGGTGATTTTCTTGCTGATATAGAAAAAATTTACGCCGGCGCAGCCAGTAAGAACAACGCTGATTTTGATACTAAAATCAAACCAGATAGGATTGATTTTAGTAATATAAAGGGATTGCAACGCCTCACAGAA
>JAUSFV010000015.1 GCA_030649305.1 bacterium | reverse complement strand
TTACGATAACTTTTCTTTCAACAATTTTGCAACCACCTGCGGATTTGCGGCACCCCTCGCCTCCTTCATAACTTGGCCGACCAAAAATTGCAAAGTAGCTCCTTTGCCCTTGGCAAATTCGGCAACCGCCTCGGGATTTTGTGAAAGCGCCTTATCCACAAATGACGCGAGTTGCGCCTCATCCGATACCTGCCATAATTTTTTTTGTTCAATAATAACATCCGGCTCTTCTCCCGTTGCAAACATTTCTTTCAGCACCGACTTTGCCGCGGCTGATGAAATTTTTCCATCGTGAATATAATGCACAAGTTCCGCGAAATTTTCGGGTGTTACGCGCGTATCACCGGCAGACGCCGACACTTCGTTGAGTAATTTCAAAAAGTCACTCGTCAGGTAATTCGCAAGAAGCCGAACCCCGCTTTTCTCTTTCGTATCCCACGCGGCAAGTTCCGATACGGCTTTTTCAAAATAATCCGCAAGTGCTCCATCGCGCACTAAAACACCGACGAGCTTTTCATCAATTCCGTATTCGTTCTGAAACCGCCCGCGTTTTTGCGCGGGTAATTCCGGCAACGATGCGCGCGCCTCCTCAATCTCACCTTGCGAAATTTCAAGCGGCGGCAAATCCGGCTCGGGAAAATAGCGGTAATCGTGTGATTCTTCCTTAAAACGCTGATGCACGGTAGCGCGCTTTTTTTCATCCCACCCTCGTGTTGCCTGCTTTATTTCTCCTCCCCCTTCCAATATTTCCTGCTGGCGCTTGATTTCGTAATTCACCGCATCCTCGGCAAACTTAAATGAATTGATGTTTTTGACCTCTATCTTTGTTCCCAACACCGTTTCGCCTTCTTTTCGAATTGATACATTCGCCTCAACCCGCATCTCGCCTTTTTCCATATCGGCGTGTGACGCACCGATGGTGCGTAAAATCAACTGAAATTCCTCGCCGAATTTTCGTACCTCCTCACCCGTCCGAAAATCGGGCTCCGTCACGAGCTCCATCAGGGGTACGCCCGCGCGGTTAAAATCTACTAACGTCGCAGACTCACGCTGACTGGACGCAGAAGCACACAGAATATTTCCGCGTTCTTCGGCGTTTGGTCTGCGCCAGTCTGCGAGATTAGTGCTATGCACTAATCTACCGGTATCTTCTTCCAGGTGCACCCGCTGTATCCGAATCTGCTTCCCACCGATATCTAATACACCGCCTCGCACAATCGGATGTTCGTATTGCGAAATCTGATAGCCCTTCGGCAAATCCGGATAAAAATAATTTTTTCGGTCAAACTGGGAGAACGCGGCAATCTCTCCCCCAAGCGCCAAGCCAATTTGAATCATTTTTTTAATGGCTTCGCGATTCGCAACCGGCAAAGTCCCCGGATGTCCCATGCAGACCGGACAAATATTTACATTCGGATGTTTTTCATCCGGGTCATTCAAAGAGTCGCAGAACATTTTTGTCCGCGTGTTTAATTCCGCATGAATTTCGAGCCCGATAACTGCTTCGTATGACATAATTATAAAATATCACATTTTTCCAAATAAAAAAAGCGGCGTACTCGAGCTAAGCTCGACGAAGCCGCATCCCCTCCGCGCACGCATTCATACAAGGCGCTTCAAAAGTTCTTCGGGAGTAGAGACAATTTCGTGTATAAATTTTCGGCTTGAAGGTTCTTCATATAATTCATGCGGATAATGACCCATAAGCGTTCGCTCATCCAACGCGTAAATCGTTTTGCCCAGAGCGGCCGCCGCGAACAACTCGCCGTTTGTATTGGCGCCAAGGTAGCCGTCTTTATTAAATACAAAACAGACATCCGCAACGCGGACTTTCCGAAACAAATGGTCATACACCTTTCCCGCGACAGAAATCCGGTATTCGGGATGTTGCAGACGGTCTTTTTCGTGCTGATTCAAAAATTCTTTCGGACGGTCCTCAAATTCCGGATGAAAAATAGCAACATGATGCCCCCGCTTCTCGGCACAACGGCGAAGCTCCCGCATAAAATCCTCAAGCTCATGCTTGAAACGCTGGCTTGAACAAAAGACAATACTCTTCATAAAAATTTACGATTTATAATTTAAAAATATGATACCTACCCTTCTTTCACTATACCAAATCAACGAAAAGAAAAAAGCCCGCAGGGGGCTTAGATAATGTCTAATCGCTTAAAAAACGCGCGCCACACCGGCTCAAGCTCAAGGTGCCGCATCTCTTCGGGATGAAACCAGCCGATACCGCGATGTTTTTCCGGTTCGAGAAGCTCTATCCGGTCTTTTACAACCGTTCCGCCGTCATACACGAACCACCCGTGAAATTCCGCCCCCCTTCCGCAGGGACTATAGGCATCGCAACGCAACACCTCCGCAAACGCCGAGGTTTCTATGCGGATTCCCGTCTCCTCCTCAAGCTCCCGCGCCACAGATACGCGCGGGTCCTCACCCTCATCAATATGACCCGCGGGCGCGGCCCACGCGCGAACACCCCTTCTGCGATCAAGCAGGCAGTACTCGCCCTCTTGATTGCGCACAATAACTCCCACACTATTGCAGGAAAGCATCCCGCTTGATGGCCTAATGACGCCATTCATGATTTTCTCAATCTCCCTTTTGCCATCTTCTTTTCCCAATACGCCACGAATAATTCCCCCAAGGGCGCGTACGGCGTATGAGACCTTAAGCGGGGAATGTCCCGCTTAATGGCGCCAAGCGTATCTTCCATCGTATGAAAGATGTTTCTCCCGCGTACAACGCGCTTTCCGCTTTCTATGATACTCGTAATGACACTCCGGGAACGGTATTTTTTTAGTGTTTCCTCGGAACAGAAAAGATAGACCGGAACCCCCGCCATACTGCTCAGGGTAAGTTCCGCCGCGGACCCCCCTGATACGGAAATCTCCGCAAAATGCGTCAGCGCAATTACGAGCACATTCTCGCCGCACAGCAGAAGTACTTCGGCTTCTTTATACCGAATGGGATCAAACTCCTTAAACAAACTTTCAAGCTTGAGATGCATCTGAAGCCGCCGAAGGCGCGGCTGAAGCACCCCCAAGCGACAGCGCGCCACCATGGAATCAAGCCGCGTCGGGTCAACATGCACGCACAAAATCCCCTCTTTTAAAAAATCTTCCTGCATAGCGTCAATAAGGCGATCAAGATTCTTTCGCCACCGCCTGCCATAGTCACCCACGCGCTCTTTCCCGCTCTTGCGTTCCTGAAATTTATTCTGAATGGAGCCAACAGAATAAATAACGAGAAAAAAAAGCGAATGCAAATCCTTCTTTGCTTTTTCTGCCGCTTTCACAAGGGCGCGTCGTTTTTCCGGAGGAACATAGTGAAGAATCGTACGCGAATTCATGACACTCCGCTTAGCACGATGTAAGGACATTGCATACCTCCCGCATCAAAACAATGTGAAGACCTGCCTTCAGCATAAACGGGGCAACGCCATACTGTCTACTTGACGTATCTTCTCTTATGTACTGCGTTTTATTTACCCACAACACCAAAAATAAAAAAACCACAAGCACGATACGCTGTATAAAAAAACTCCGACATAAAGTCGGAGCAGTCCATGGTGTTACAATAACGCCTCACGAACAGATTTTGCCTTTTGATAAGAAATACCAAGAAGATCAGCACCAGCATTCACAAGCGCACGAGCGCTTGTAGCATCAATGCCTCCGGCAATCTTAATCAGAAGGGGCAAATTATGCTTTTCAATATATTCCGCCATAAATGCGGTATAACGAACCCTTGTTTCCATGGCAACATCCAACTTTTCTCCCAATGGAAGCAGGAAATTCTGACGCGTTGTCCAATCCTTAATGCAATATATTCCGGCTTCCGGCAAAAGATCCAAAAGCCAAGCAATCGCATCACGATCTTTCTGCCAAAGATAAGGTATTTGCGTAATTAATTTTACCTCACGAAGATGGCGCTTCACTACTTCGCATTCGGCAATAATGGCCAATCTATTTCGCGTAACAACATACCGGAGATTAACGACGGGATCCCCCCCATCCGCCAAGCTCTCTTCCGCGCTTTTTGCTTCAGCACCCTTCGCGCGCAAACCGCCAAGACCATCCGGAAAATCAATTACCACCTCGGAACGGACAGAAGACCCGAACAAATACTGCTTCAAGAGAGGAAGATCCGCAACATGGACCATGGCGCATCGCGCCGAAACACCCGGCACAATCTCTCTGGCGGTATCGGCCAATTCTTTAATTTCTTTTTGACTCCCATTCGCAAAAAGATATGCAAGGTCAAACCGCTCAGCAGGATCTTTCGCTTCCAAATTCGGCATCTCAATTCTCCTTTCATAATTTTTATCAATGAACTGATTATATTCGTAGCATATTTTCCAAAAAACGCAAATAAAAAACGGCCTGCGGCCGTTTTCCTATTTCTATCCCCGTTCAAGTGTCAAAAAGGTGTATCCGTATGCGTTCTTGTCATCCGGTCCGTGCGCTTCGCGCAGAACCTCGCGCCATTCTCCGGAGTTCCATTCCAGAAAATAAACCCACCCACCTTCTCGCGCAATATTTGATTCCGCGAAAGAAATTTGAGACCGCCCTTCATCCCCACGATAAGACCGCATGGTATTTGGGAAGGTGGGGGGGGAAACATTACCCGAAAATACTCCGTCAACAAGAGTAACATACATCCGTTTCGCACGCGGAAGAAATTGCGCGAATATTTCCGCTCCGCCGATAATCATAACTTCCGGAGCATCCCCCGCGGCTGTGAGCGCCTCATCCGGCGAATGAACAACAACGCATCCGGGCGCTTCGTAGTTTGTATTCCGTGTAATGACGATATTCGTTCTTTCCGGCAAAGACTTTCCGATTGATTCAAATGTTTTTCGCCCCATGATAACGGATTTCCCAAGCGTTACGGATTTAAAATGTTTCAAATCCGCTGGCAGATGCCACAAAAGCCCGGCGCCATCCTTTCCGATAACGCGGTTTTTGTCCATTGCGACGATGAGAGAAATAACCAATCGATTTAAGATTTACGATATAAGATGTAAGATTTACGGATATGCACAAATCGTAAATCATAAATCAAAAATCATAAATCATCCGTTACACCGCCATCGGCGCTTTAATTGCTGGGTGATATTGATAATCTACAAGCTCAATGTCGTCCATCGTGAAATCATCAATATGTTTCACCGCAGGATTCAGTTTGAGTTTCGGCAAAGAATACGGCATGCGGGAAAGCTGTTCCCTGACCTGGTCAAAATGATTGTGGTAAATATGCGCATCCCCAAGCATCAGAATGCATTCGTCCGCTTCGCGGCCGGTAATGTGTGCCACCAAATGCAGAAGGAGTGAATAAGATGCGATATTAAACGGAACACCAAGAAACATATCGCAGGAGCGCTGATACATAAGAAGCGAAAGTTTGTTTCCCGACGTAAAAAAGTGATACATCATGTGGCAAGGCGGAAGCGCCATTGCATCAAGTTCCCCCGGATTCCAGGCAGAAACAATAATTCTCCGGTCATTCGGACGCTCTTTGATTGTTTGTATCGCATGAGCAAGCTGATCAATTTCTCTGCCATCGGATGTTCGCCACGACCTCCACTGAACTCCGTATACGCGCCCCAAGTCGCCCTCAAATTTCGCTTTTGGCTTCCAGTAATCCGCTTCAGCATTCGCGTCCCAAATGCGGGACCCGAGCTTTTGCAATTCCTTTACATCCGAAGAGCCGCTTATGAACCACAGAAGTTCCGCCTTCATGGAATTGAAAGCGAGTTTTTTTGTGGTCATGGCGGGAAAGCCGTCTTTCATGGAGAAGCGAAGGGGCAAACCAAAAACCGCGCGCGTATCTATCCCCGTCCGGTTGGGACGATCAACGCCGTGTTCCATAATATGTTGTAACGCGTCAAGATACTGCCGCATGATTTTATGCTTATTTTACAACGCTTTTATTTGACAAATTATTTTTGATTTGTTATAATGTAATTGTTAAGCTGTGCCCACATTAGGCATTTGGGTTGAAAATAGGTCAGGGAAATGCTCGACGGCTCCCTCTGGCAGGGTATCCTCTCCGTGGAGAGCGAACCCGCTTGGGATAATGCCTGGCCCCTGGGTCGGGAAACCCCCTTTAAAGATTCGAGCAATACCTGATACAGCTTAGCACATAGCCCAACTCTCCTGAGAAGGGCTATTTCTTATCTTAAAAATTTTTCCAAAACTTTCCAGACCCTTTCATGAACTTCCTCGGGAGTCAATTCGCGTTCACCCTCCATTTCAGAAACCACGACATATTCCTCAGGATTCTTCCACGAAAGCCAAAGATACGATTCTTCCGCGGCTTTGAGATGCCCCAAGTCCTCCTCGTGCGCATCCAACACGGCGCCCGCAAGCGCTAATTTTTGCGCGCGCTTGCGCTTCTGCGCGACTTCCGCGGGAAGATGCAAAATAACATTCAAATCGGGGCGCGCGATGCCCAATCGGTTGTATTCCAAGTCATACAGCCACGCCAAAAATTCTTCACGCTCTTTTTCGTTCTTTATTTTTCCGCCCTGATGCCCCGCGTTTGAACCGACATACCGGTCAAGCAAAACAATATCAACTTCTTTGAGCCACCCAGCAATCGTAAATTTCCGGAATGAACGGTCTACCGCGTAATACACCGACGCGCAATACGGCCCGAACGCATCCGCAGGAGCGATGTCTTGCGACAAATATAAATCAACCGCCGCGGCAGACGGGTCGCCATGGTGCGGAAAAGCATCGGAGCGAAACGACACGCCCTCTTTTTCAAGACGTGCTTTCAAAAGAGCCAATTGCGTTGCTTTGCCCGTGCCATCCGTGCCTTCCAATACAATAAGTTTTCCTTGTTTTTGCTTCATATTACTATAATTACTTCTATAGAGGCTAAGCCTCTATAGAAGTGCTCGCGGAAAGAAAAAGCCCTACACGGGCTTTACGACGCGATGCGTTACATTCGTTTTCACTTTCTTAAGTTCCCCCAACAATGCTTCATCATCAATACCGCGCTCGCGCATAATGTCATATACCGCGATAAGCAAGGGATACAAATCGTCGCCTTCAAATTCATGAAAACTAACCCCCGCGGCCTCCGCTTTTTTTAAAGCGCTTTCGTATTCTTGCGCGTGCGTGCTTTCAACTTCCTTTTGGCGGTGATATTTTCCTCCGTAGGTGACCTGCGCCAAACCCGCGTTGACCATCGGATCCATACAACGATTCCCACAGGGCAAAACGAGCGATACTGCATGTTTCCCTTTCAAATCAACGCCATACAAATCGGCCTGGCGCACCGCATTCTCCTCGCCGTGGTTTGTACGCACGCAATGCCCATCGCGCATCTCGCACCCCACATCTTCACAATGCGGCTCGCCCTGCTTAGAACCGCCGTATCCTGTCGTCAAAATACGCTTGGTGACGGGGTCAAACGTTACCATGCTCGCATGAAGCCGATCGCAAGTACCCCGCGTGGATACCACACGGGCAATCGCCATCATATATTCTTCTAAGGTTGGACGCTTGGAACGCATGGCCAGTTTAATGAGTTAAAAGAGTTAAATGAGTTTAATGAGTTGAAGACGTATCAAAATTATAAACCCTTCCCCCAAAAGAAAAAAGCGCGTGTTATCCACAAGGGAGAATAAAAAAAACGGCCCCATCGAGCTCAGCTCAACTTCGGACCGTTTTTTTGTTTCAATATTATTTTCCAACCTCGATTCCCCTAGAACGCGCCGCGGGCGCGTTCGGGCGATCAATTCCGCCTTGGCGGAATTGGTTTAGCCACTATTTTACTTCAATCCCCATAGAGCGCGCAGTACCCTCAATAATCTTTGCTCCCGCCTCGGGCGACTCCGCGTTCAAGTCAATCATTTTGCGCTCGGTAATTTTGCGGATATCCTCTTTCGTAACTTTACCGACTTTATTTTTATTTGGAATCCCAGAACCCTTTTCTATGCCAGCCGCCTTACGAAGCAAATCGGACGCGGGAGGCGTCTTTAATTTAAATTCAAATGTACGATCCTCATAAATCGTAATTTGCACGGGTACAATATCGCCCTCCATGGCTTTGGTCGCCTGATTATATTTATTCACAAAGTCCCCCAAATTAATGCCGTGGGGCCCGAGTACCGTGCCAACCGGAGGGGCGGGAGTCGCTTTTCCGGCAGGCATCTGGAGCGTAACAATTGTTTTTATTTTCTTTGCCATATTTTATAACTTCTTTATCTGCAAAAAATCAAGCTCAACCGGCGTGCTTCTTCCGAATACCGAAACCAATACCCGCACCTTGCCTCTTTCTTCGTCAACCTCCGATACTTTGCCGTCATAATCCTTAAACGGTCCGTCGGTTATTTTTACCGCATCTCCCACAGCCACGTCAATCTTAAACTTCGGTTCCTCTACCCCCATTCGCTTCTGAAGCACATCAATTTCTTCGGGAGAAAGAGCGGTTGGCGTGGTACCCGAACCAACGAATCCTGTCACGCGCGGTGTGTTGCGCACCACATACCACGAATCGTCCGTCACAACCATTTCGACCAACACATAACCCGGATAAATTTTTTCTTCAACGACGCGCCGCTTCCCGTGCTTAATCCTGATTTTTTTTTCGGTCGGCACAAGTACGCTAAAAATCTTATCCTCCATACCCAATGACTCAATACGCTGTTTCAAGTTTCTCGAAACAGCGTCTTCGTAGCCCGAATAGGTATGCACCGCATACCAGTTTTTTCCAAATTCTCCGGTTTGTTTCGGCATGCCAATTTTGTCGAAATTTTGGAGCGAGAACTTTGTTCGAGCGAACAAAATATCGCTACAAAATTGAGCACCCCCTCACTCGAAATAATATAGATGATTTTACTCTAAAACTATGCAGTAATAATAACTATCGCATCTGTAATTTCTATCTCTAACATTTCGAGTGAGGGGGTAAAGGTTTTGTTCCTAAAATTTGTTTGCGACATCGCTCCAAATTTTAGACAAAGCCCTTTACAAAATAAAATTATCCAACACAAACGTGAAGAGGGCATCCAGGGCTCCCAAAAAGAGTGCCACACCCACGGATATCAAAATCACGACAATCGTATAATTGATTGCCTGTGACCGCGTCGGCCACGTGACCTTTTTCATCTCAACGCGGACATCTCTAAGAAAGTTAATCAATTTTTCCAACATAGTAAGCAATGATGCCAATCCTATGCAAATATCATGCCAATTTGGCGAATTGCGAATCCGATTAGCAATTTGTAGATTAGCATTTCATTGGTAGATTTGCATCATATTGGCGCAAGCCCTATTTTAAAAGGCCTCGCGGCCCTTTACGTTCCCAATATAGCAAAGGTGGGTATGTCTGTCAAATATCCAAATTCTTTACCGCTTTCGCGTGCGTCTGAATGAATTTTTTGCGAGGCAAGACCTCATCCCCCATCAGAATATCAAAAATCTTATCGGCCTCGGTGGCATCCTTCACCGCGACCTGGCGCATAACTCTGCGTGCGGGGTCCATCGTGGTTTCCCATAATTGCCCCGGATTCATTTCACCAAGACCTTTGTAGCGCTGAATCGTGATGCCCTTAATTTTTTCTCCACTCTCCGACTCTTCGCCCACCGCCTCTTCTTCGCCGTCGGTCAAGGTTTCACCTCCCTCGGGAGGAGAAACCTTCGCCGCTCCTTTCGCAACCTTTGTTTCCTTTGCCGCCTTCTCAATTTTTTCTTTTTGCAATTCAGCAATTATCTTTTCCTTCTCCGCATCACTAAAGGCATACCGAACATTTTTTCCTTTCTGAATCCGATACAACGGGGGTTCTGCAATATACAAGTATCCCGCATCAATCAATTTTGGAAAATAACGATAAAAAAGCGTTAACAAAAGCGTTCTGATGTGCGAGCCGTCCACATCGGCATCCGTCATGATAACTACACGATGATACCGAAGCCGCGATTCGTCATAATCATTGCCGAGAGCGGCCCCGAGCGCTATCACAAGCGCCCGAATTTCTTTTGACGCGAGCATTTTATCAAGCCGCGATTTTTCCACATTCAAAATTTTCCCGCGAAGCGGCAAAATAGCCTGATTCCTCCGGTCACGCGCGGATTTTGCGGAACCCCCGGCTGAATCTCCCTCCACCAGAAATAATTCCGATTCCGCGGGATTTTTTGACTGACAATCCGCGAGTTTCCCTGGAAGCATAAGCCCCTCCATGGCACCTTTGCGAAGAATAGTATCCTTTGCCGCTTTTGCGGCTTTTCGCGCCTGCTGTGCTAAAAGCGCTTTTGCGATAATCTGTTTTGCGTCATCCGGATTTTTTTCCAAAAATTCATCCAGCGTCTCGCCCACTACCCACTCAACCGCGGTTCGCGCATCGGGCGTCCCCAATTTTGCCTTTGTCTGCCCCTCAAACTGTGGCTCGGGCAATTTCACCGAAATAACGGCGGTCAGCCCTTCGCGGACATCATCTCCCGTAAGCGTTTCATCATCCTTTCTGAAATATTCATTCTTTTTTGCATAAGTATTTAAACTGCGGGTCAAAGCCGTACGAAATCCCGTAAGATGCATCCCACCCTCGGGCGTAAAAATGTTGTTCGCAAAGCTCAATTCCTTCGGTGTAATGTCGTCGGTATATTGCAACGCAACCTCCACCAGTATTTTTTTCTTATCGGAAATATCGGCTTCTTTTCGCGCATAAAAAATATGGTCGTGCTTCGGCGTCTCCCCCTCGTTCAAAAACTTCACGTAACTCACAATACCGCCGTCAAAATAAAACGCGTGGCTTTGCGCGGGAAATTCATGCGCCGTTTTTCCTTTTTCTGTTTTTGGCGTGATACTGGTTCGCTTATCAAAAATGGAAATTTTAACGCCGGGCGTCAAATACGCCTGCTGGCGGAGATGCGACAAAATTTCTTCCCAATCAAATACAATTTCTTTAAAAATTTCGGAGTCCGGTTCAAATGTTACGGCAGTTCCTGTTCCCTCGCACGTATCAACTTTTTTTACCGCGTGTTTCGGCTTC
This sequence comes from bacterium, assembly GCA_030649305.1. Lineage (GTDB taxonomy): Bacteria > Patescibacteriota > Minisyncoccia > Sungbacterales > GWA2-42-14 > JAUSFV01. Next base: position 2,082 of record JAUSFV010000015.1, on the reverse strand, counting down.
CCGCGCTGATATTCCTGCGCGTACAATTTCCCTTCACGGCATACTTCCGCTTTCATCCAAATAGACAGAGCGTTCACCACAGAAACGCCGACCCCGTGCAACCCGCCCGACACTTTATACGACTCGCCGCCGAATTTAGCACCCGCATGAAGCGTTGTCATGACGGTCTCAAGTGCGGAGCGTTTGGTCTGCTTATGAATTTCAACCGGAATGCCGCGGCCATCATCAATGACCATGACGCGATTTTGCGGAAGAAGGGATATGCCAATGTTTTTTGCATGCCCCGCCATTGCTTCATCAATGGAATTATCAACAACCTCCCACACCAAGTGATGCAAACCCGCGGGGCCGGTTGACCCGATATACATACCCGGCCGCTTTCGCACGGGCTCAAGCCCCTCCAACACGTAAATGTCCTTCGCAGAATACGAGCCCTCTTTTGCGTTATCCACAACGGCTTTTTTATTTGATTTTTCTTTAGATTTCTTTGCCATATATATTCAAAAAATCATCACAAAAACCGCTTTCCCGCGCGGTTTTTCTCATGTGTCCTACAACAATCATCTTATTCAATTGTAGCAGAAATGAAGAGATTTTTCAACCCCGTTAGAAGCCCGAGAAAGCCTTCCGATTTAAAGAATAACAAAGACATAAGTCGGCTTCGCCTCTCTGCCTTCTCTCAAGAAAACCATGGCTTGGCTTCTAATGGGGTCAACCCCGCACAATCCATTGTTTTTCCTTCAGGGCCTTTATAATGTTCTCAAAAATCGCGTCAATTTCCCCATCGGTGAGGGTACGCTCCGGCGACTGAAATACTAAATGAAACGCAACGCTCATTCGGCTCCCTTTTTTATCAAAGTCCTCAAAGTAATCAAACAAATCAACGTCAATAAGCAGGTCGCCGCCCGACAACTCAATCACATTTTGAATCGCTTCAATTTTTTCATTTCTCGGCACCATCAAAGCGATATCGCGCGTGACTGCCGGAAACTTGGAAACGGGGTGAAATTCGTGCTCCGCATCCGCCGCGCGCCATAATTTTTCAAAATTGAGATGCAAGAATATCCCACGTGATTTTAATTTGATGCACTCAGCAATCGTAAGATGCAATTCCCCGACTTCGCCGATAGTTTCGTCGCCGATTTTTATCTCTGCAATACGATACGGATGATAAAATCCGGAGTTTGTAGTTTGTAGTTTGTAGTTTGTAGTATTACTGTACCGATAATCAGTAATACCAAGTGCTGAAAACAGATTATCCGCGACACCCTTCATTTCAAAAAATTCATCTTTGCCTTCTTTTCCTTTTTTTGCGTACGCGGCAATTAGCTCTTTTCGCTCCTCAATTCCCTTTCCTTTCCACGAAAAATCTTTTGTTACGACAAAAAGACGCGCTTCATCCGCATGGCGGAGATTTTGTTCAAGCATCCGCGCGTATTTAAACAGGGAATGCTTCACGAGATACTGCGTTTCCGGACTTGTGGGATTTTCAAGCTCTACATATCCTACATGCGCATCGCCAAAATCACGGATTTCTTTCTCGCCCGTAAACACATACGAATATGCTTCGGTAAATCCAACGCCTTTGAAAAAGTCGCAGATTTTTTCTTCCCACGCGTGTTCGTCATTCACGGGAGCCGGGCGCAGAAGCGCTTCGGGCGCTTTTGCCTTGATGCGGTTATAGCCGTGGAGCCGCGCAATTTCTTCAATCACATCTTCGGGTAATACAATATCGCGCCGTAGAGTCGGCACCTCCACAAGCCACTCATGATTTTTTTTCTCCAATTTCATGCCAAGCCGCGCCAAATACCCCTCCATACTGCGGGGTGCCACTGCTTCTCCGATAAGATTATCCGCGTATTCCGGGTTCAAAACGATTTTTTGCGGTATTGTTTTTACGGGATATATATCAACAAGCTCCTTAACGTCTCCTCCCGCAACCTCGTGAATCAATTCCGCAAGACGCGATGCCGCGTGTCCCGCGAGATTCGGGTCTAAATCGTGCTCAAAACGAAACGACGCGTCTGTCTTTAAATTCAATCCTTTCGACCCTCGCCGCACTACTGCCGGATTAAAATTCGC
>JAUSFV010000044.1 GCA_030649305.1 bacterium | reverse complement strand
CTCCCCTACAGACGGCGGATTGGTTTTTATGCTGAAAGGAGTCGCGGTCTGCCCATGAATCAAAAGTTTGATATACGCGTTATAGTTATCAATATTCAGCAAATCCTGCTCGCCGAATACGGGTGAAAATTGCTTTGCCATAAATTCGGCATCATCCGACCCGATACGAAATGCCACCATGGACCCGACGTTCCCGAAAATCGCTTTTTTAATATCTTCTTCCAGCTGGCCGATGAATTGATGCGCCAGAGTCAGATCAAGCCGATATTTGCGCGCCTCTGAAAGAATGGTCGCGATGGATTTGGTTGTTACGTTCTGAAACTCGTCTATATAAAGGTAAAAATCATTTCTTCGTTCTTCCGGCATATCCACGCGCGAGAGTGAAGCCATCAAAATCTTCCCCACCATGATAAGCCCGATGAGCGAGGAATTCAAGTCGCCCAAACGCCCCTTAGAAAGATTGATGAGGAGAATTTTTTTTGAATCCATCACCTCGCGGAAATTAATCGCGGATTTTTCCTGCGCTATAATCGGCCGCATAATCTCGTTTGAAAGAAAGACATCAAACTTGGATGAAATATACGGCACAATATTTTGAATTGCCGCCTCGCCTCCAGCTTTCTCCGCGATTTGCGTCCAAAAGGTTTTGACCACCACATTATTCGTGCGCGAGAGTTTCATTTCGCGAAAATCGCGATCTGCCAAAACGCGGTTGATTTCAAGAAGCGTATTGCCGGATGAAGGGTCCTCCATCGTAAGCAGTGTCGCGTTCCGGAAATACTGCTCAAACATGGGACCGAATGCCTCAGGTACGTCTTTCCAAAGCTTATGGAAAATATCCAAAAGCTCGTTTACGATAAATGTTTTCTGCTCGGGGAAACGCGGGTCGTATTCAAGCATGTTCAACCCCATGGGACGCGACGTATCACCCGGGTCAAAATAGATTACATCCTGAACCCGGTTCGGAGGCACGAACGACAAAACTGCCTGCACCAAGTCGCCGTGCGGATCAATAACACAGACCCCTTCGCCATTTTGAATGTCTTGGCGGATCATCTCGCGCATGAAAACAGTTTTACCCGTGCCGGTCTGGCCGATAACATACAAATGCCTCCGCCGGTCTTCGCGCGTCAGATGAATTTTTGATTCCTCCCCGCGAAACATATTATAGCCAAGCAAGATGCCATCATCGGAAAGACCCGCGGGAGACGGCGCTTCGCGCGCTTTCAAGGATTTTACACGCGGAGTTTCAAGTGTCACATTCGGAAAATGATACACGCTTGTTAATTCTTCCGCGTTTAACAACACGCGATCATGCTCATCAAAAACGCGGAATGAAAAATCATACAGCATTTCTTTGAGACGCTTGCCTTTGGCGCGCTCAATATTAAAATGATTCAGGTTCGGGTCGCCGAATTGCGCGAGCGACCCCTCAAGGGCCGATACAATTTCTTCGGCCCTAGCTTCAGTTGCCGCGGATGCCACCATACGGATATTCGCGTCAAAAAGCGCTCTCCCCGCCTTGCCCTCAATCCGCTTAATAAGCTCCTCCTCCTGCGGGCTTAAGCGTTTTTTTGCTTCTTCTTTTTCTGCTGCCTCTTTTGTCGGAGGATTCAAAACATCTCGCACTCCCTTAAAACCACCCAACAGAGTTTCTTTTTCACGCAAAGAAATCCGCCCCTCATACGCCATTTTCGCAAATTTCAAAATATATTTTCGCCAATGACTTCCCGCGGGACGCGCGACCATCTGAAATGCCGCCCCCTCACCGACTTTCTGAAGCTTGGAAAACGCGTTCGTAATCGCGCGAAGCGGGTCGTTATCAATCATGCGGTAGGTGCGGATAGGAAACTTCGGGTCTCCCGCAAGGCGCGCGACAGAGGCAACGGCGCTACCCTCCGGATTGAATATATTGTAATCCTTCGCGGGCTCAAGCGAGCTTTGCGGAAACACCCCCTGCACGATTTTTTCAATAGATGAGGCGAGGCGTCGGGGTACCGCGATATAGAAATGAATTTCCTCGCCAATGTGGGGCACCGTAATTTCAAGCGCGAACGGAGGCGAGCCGTAGAGCCACGTGCGAAACGTTGTGTCTTTAATATTCGCGAGATTGGCATACAAAATTTCCATGATACCGATGTGCTCGCGGATTTTTTCAAGCGTTGTTTCCTCGCGAGTTTCTTTTTCGGGTGGAAAGCGCACCAAAAAAAGCTGGAGGTTAAATGAACGCCATACTTCCTGCCTCCGCTGCCGGATACGCGCAAAAAAAAGGAGGACGAGTCCGACCCCGATGACAACACCCGCAATGATGTAGAGATATAAGAACAGCAATTTCTAATTCCTAATTTTTAATTCCTAATGAAACACCCGCAAAACTTTTATATTTTCTCAAGCTGGCGCGCCTGAATCAATTTTTCGTAATATTCGTCCGAAAGCCGGTCGTGCAACTCATCCAAAAGCCACGGGCTTGATGCTTTCGCGCGGTTAATAGTTGAAACCAATCCATCCGCAAATGCCATTTCAATAAACGATTGAAGCTCGGTTTCTTTTTCTTTTGATACGGGCGATGTTTTCACGGGAGGAACGGGGGTAATACCCGCACCCGCGGAAGGCGCTATCGGAGTGCCCGCGATTTGCTGATACTTTTCATGAAATACTTCTCTAAAAACTTCTTTATGCTCCTTTTCTTCTCCACGTTCAATAAGCGCCTTCTTTTTTTCTTCAAGAAGCTGTTCCAATTCTTTTATTTCTTGCTCATGAATTCCGTTTTTTGATTCTTCGGGCATATACATAGAAACCATCCAACGCCATGCGCCTATTGGCGCACTACGCTATCTTTACGCTATACGTATAGTGTCTAGCGTAGCCGTTGGCGTGTATATAGCTTCTACAGTTAAGTATAGTATACTATAAGTAATGCGTAAACTTTCCAAAAGCGCATGGGTGCTTATCGGAATCCTCATTCTTGGGGCTTTTTTTCGCTTTTATTCGATTAACGAAATCCCGCCGGGACTCTATCCCGATGAAGCCATGAACGGGAATAACGCGCTGGAAGCCATTCATAATACGGATTTCTCCGCCAAAGGCGGACCAGCCTTGGGCTGGAAGATTTTCTATCCCGAAAACAATGGCCGCGAAGGATTTTTTATCAACATCCAGGCGCTCTCCGTATGGCTCTTCGGAAATGAGCCATGGGCGTTGCGGGTGGTATCTGCCATTTTCGGGACATTTACGATATTGGGGGTATACTTGGTAGCGAAAGAATTACTAAATTCTGAAATGATTGCCCTTCTTTCCTCGTTTTTCTTGGCTACGAGTTACTGGCACATAAATTTCTCCCGCATCGGATTTCGTGCCATTACCATTCCGTTTTTTTCCGCATTCGGAATCTATTGGCTCCTCAAGGGACTACGCACCGGAAAAATCTCAAGTGTGGCGCTTGCCGGCATTTTCATCGGCCTCGGATTTCATACCTATATCGCGTTCCGCTTCATGCCGTTTGTTTTAGCGGTGCCGATACTGTGGTATATAATCCGATGGCTCAAAGAAAGACGGGCGAACCTACAACCTACAAACTACCCCGCCTCCGCCGAGGCTTCGGCGGGCAGGCAACTACAAGCTAATTCCTGCATTCCCTGCGCCATCATTCTTTTTCTTTTTGTCACATTCGTTGTGGCACTTCCCATCGGCTGGTACTTTTTACAAAACCCTGCTGATTTTTTCGGCAGAGGGGGGCAAGTTTCGGTATTTGCCGCGGAGCGGCCCCTGTATGAGTTCGTGAAATCAAATCTGCTCACTCTGCAAATGTTTTTCTGGCAGGGCGATTGCAATCCGAGACACAACTTCAATTGCCAACCCCAGCTACATCCGATTGTGGCACTTTTTTTTCTCCTTGGCATACTCATAGCCATTCGCGATATCTTCCGAAAACCGAGAGCTAATACTATGCAACTTACAACGTTATTCGCGTGGTTTCTCTTTATGTCTTTCCCCGCAACTCTCACCGCCGAAGGATTGCCCCATGCCTTACGCGCTATCGGCATGATTCCTCCCGTTATGATTTTTTCGGGGCTCGGTGCCTCGTGGCTTTGGCAAACTGTTAAAAAATATCTTGAAAACATGGCCAAAAATTCTGCTTATATGGCTCGCGCCAACCAGCTTAGCCGGATAAAAAAAGAAGTAGCGTTTTTAGCGCTCCTCTTACTTTTCTTTGCAGCACTCCAAACCGGCAAAACATATTTCTTCCGCTTCCCCTCGTCTCCCGAAACATATTCTGCCTTCGCGGCTGATTTTCACCACATAGGACAATATCTCAATGCCCTCCCGTATGAGACCCCAAAATATGTCCTCGTGAATCTTTCGGGAACAGAAGTACGCGGTATTCCTATGCCCGCACAAACCGTCATGTTTATTACGGATACATTCCGAAACGAATCACGAATCACGAAACACATAACATACCTAACGCCCGAGTCGCTTGCCTCTACGGCACTTCCCGCGGATGCCATCATCGTTCCTCTCAACGCAAACCGCGAAACGCTGCGACTTCTGAAAGAACAATTTCCCGGAATCCGTTTTTCAGCGCTCGGCGATTTTATCACGGGAAGATTATCAAATTAAACAAAATTTTCTATGCAAAAAACAAACATTATCGCATACGCAATCCTTTTTCTCATGTTTATCCTCATGGTTGCCTCCGCATGGAACGAATCTGCGATCATGGATGAACTCCCCCATATCCCCGCGGGATACAGCTATGTGCGCTATCAGGATTACCGCCTGAATCCCGAACACCCCCCGCTTATCAAAGACCTGGCAGCTCTTCCTCTGAGTTTGATGCAGCCGAATTTTCCGCGAGATACGGAATTCTGGCGGGATGACGTCAACGGTCAGTGGGACCAGGGGCGCGTGTTTTTGTATGAATCGGGAAACAATGCGGACCGTATTATCTTTTTAGCGCGTCTTCCCGTCATGCTTCTTGCAATTTTTTTCGGATGGCTTTTTTTCTCATTTCTCCGCAAACACTACGAAGACAAAACAGCGCTTCTCGCACTTTCCCTTTTTGCTTTCTCACCAACATTCCTCGCGCATTCGCGCTATGTCACGACTGACTTGGCAGCCGCATTCGGATTTTTCATCGGGCTTGCCTCATTTATCATGTTTCTTGAAGAACCCTCGTGGAAACGCGCGGGAATCGCGGGACTAGCGCTTGGTATAGCACAGCTTCTTAAATTTTCCCTGTTTCTTCTCTTCCCTATTTATGGAATCGTGCTTCTCGTCTGGCTTCTGGCACATATCCGGGCAGGAGGAATATTCCGCTTCCCTGTTTTTGCGGGAATGCACCTAATAAAACTTGCGGCGATTTTTGTGATTGCCGTAGCGCTCATTTGGCCCGTGTACCAATTCCATGTCTGGAACTACCCGCCGGAGCGCCAAAAATCAGACACGGTATTTATCCTCGGCTCATTTGCCGGAGGCCCCGACCCAAAATGGGAGACGTGCAACCCCAAAGCATCTGTTCCTCTTTCGCGCCGAGTCCGATGCGTTGCCGAATTTACCACATGGGCATCTGACAAACCGTGGTTCCGCCCGTACGCGCAATATCTCCTCGGGCTTACTATGGTGCTTCAGCGCTCCTCCGGAGGCAATACCGCATATTTTCTCGGAGAAGTATCGGCAGCAGGATGGACGTATTATTTCCCAACACTCTATCTTCTGAAAGAACCTTTGCCTCTGCACGTACTGACTCTTATAGCACTCCTTCTCTCGCTCTGGGCTCTTTGGAGAGCGCGCTGGGGTATTGGCGCCCTTGCGTCATGGATTCGCGAACACCCGCTTGAATTTACTTCGCTTTTCTTTATTGCGTTTTACTGGCTGTACTCAATACGAAGCCCCCTGAATATCGGCGTGCGGCATGTGCTTCCCACGTTTCCTTTCATCTATCTTCTCGTTGCAAAAACCGTGTATGAATGGGTTACATTCAAATCGTTTGGCGACCCCGTAAATTGGTTCTCATGGCTTAAAAATGTTTTTTCGATTTATATAAAATCCCTTCCGAAATATCTTTTCTTATACGCGATGGTGCTCTGGCTTTTTTTCGGAGCGCTTTTGGCATTCCCCTATTATCTTTCGTTCTACAACGAACTCGCGGGAGGTACGCGAAACGGCTACACCGTTGCGGTTGATTCCAATTACGACTGGGGGCAGGATTTAATCCGCCTCAAACAATATGTGGAAGAAAACAACATACAAAAAATATCCCTGGATTATTTCGGCGGAGGAAATCCTGAGTATTATCTCGGAAACAAATTTGTACCGTGGCAATCCACCAAAGGAAAACCCTCGGGGTATTTTGCGGTCTCGGCAACATTCCAACAAGAGCGATTCGCCACACCCGCTGCCGGATTCGTGCGTGCGCACGATGATTCGTATGAATGGTTGAAGCCCTTCCGACCCGTAGCACGCGCAGGGACTTCAATCTTCATATATAAACTGCCGTAAAGATAGAAGCCAATTGAACGCCATGCGCCTACTGGCGCGCTACGCCATGCTATGCTATTGGCGTTTATTATAGCGTATCTAGCGTATCAGTTGGCGTTTTAATAGCTTCTACATATTATGTGTCAGAAATTTGCAACAAAATCTTACCAAACCCCCACGAACTATTGACAGAGACGCAACAATTTTGCTACAATGCCAGCAAGCCACTGGGGAACGCCGAGCGTAGGTCTGAGGCACAAAACTTCATCACCAATAACCTCGGTTCATCCCCAGAGGCTTACTATAATAGTTCTTCTCGAATTTACGTTAAATCCATCCTCCTCTCGGGTACACGGGAAAAGGGTGGTCGGGTTCGTAGGAAGGTTGAGCCTAGGTATGAACCCCCGTACATAGGGGGTGATCCGGGCAGTAGGAGGGAAGCGCGGCCGCGCCAAAACTCTTCAATCTTCCGAGGCTAAACTGCCATGACGGCAGGTCCCGCCAGCGTTTCTTACCGACGGGTGAGAAATTGGCCGGCTCACCAAAAGCCATATTTAATACGTTTGCTTAACCCCATGGGACACCGTCCTATGGGGTCTCTTTTTTTATTTTACGCACGCCGCTTGCCCCCGCATCAAATCTGATTTGAGGACTTGCATAATGAACCCGTTTTGCTACAATACAAACTCGTGGGAAACCCGGGGGAGGAGAAAAATGAAATCACGAGTTTTTACGACATGGCTCTTTGAAAATAATCATCTGCGTTTTTCTTTTGACGAACATAGACTTGCCGTGAGAGTTACCGGAGAAAATCATGAAAAGGGCGTTCCGGAGGCGCTGGACAAGATTGCCGCGCTTGAACAATATCTCAAAGAACACGGCGTGAAATTTGAGGCGTTCAAAAGAAAATGGTTTATCGGCAAAGAAAAAACCCACAGAACCGATGCCATAACCTTGGAGCTAGAAATCAATCTACAACAGGCGCTGGAAAATTTCGCAAAAGCATTCGGAAAAACAGCCGCCTCCAAAGAAACATCCGACCAAGGCGGCTGAAGCTCCTAATCGCGTACCGCCGGTCCGGCGCCTGCCTGTCGGCAGACAGGGCATCCACCCAGCCAAGCTGGGTCAAGCCATCCCCGCGCACTACGCGCCGGGGATTTTTTTTACAATAGAGGCCCCAATAAAACGCTATGCGCCCGCTGGCGCGCTACGCCACAAAACGCCGCTAGCGTTTATCATAGCGTAGCGATTGGCGTTCGAATGGCTTCTACCGTTTTTTATAAAATAGTTTATTGCCGAACCGCGCATCAATATATTCCAGCCCCGCGCGGTTTTTGAGTTCGTGCTCCAAAAGCGCCTTGAGCGGGCTAAACCAGAGCGTCTGGTCGCCCGAGCGGGGTACTATCGCATACCATCCCTCATCCGAACGCAGGCGATAATCATCCGGCAGTTCCTCTAAAATCTCAAGCTCGATAAAGGCAATACCGATCTCCTGTTTTGCTCTATTTCGCACCGTTTCAAAAAAAGAAACAATGTGTTCGCCGACCACCCGATCCCCTTCCCGAATTTCTCCAAGAGAATCATCTAAAATAATCGGGAAAAACGCGCCTGAAATTTCAAGCGGATATTCAAAGAGCACCCCCTCACGGTCAATATAACCGCATGTATCTTTTTCTCCTTCGGTCTCCGCCGGCGGCGTACTCGCTACCCCATTTGTTGCCTCCGTTTCTTTTGTAACCCTTGTTCCTCCGCAAATAATCCCCCATTCCGTCCGTTCTTCAATGGAAATTTTTATTCCATCGGGAAATGATTTTTTTACGAATGCGGTACGAATTCTCGGAAATTCCGCCCGCAAAGCTTCCGCAATGCGCCACGACGACGCAAAGATATAGTGATGTTTCGGAATAATAAAAAGGAACGAACCACCAAGCTCCCGCTCCGCAATTCCACGGATTTCATCCTGCGAAAGAACACGCGCTCCTTCAACCGAAATATTTTTTATGCGAAACTTTTCAAGCCGCGCAAATGCATAGAGCCCCCATAACAACAGTCCGACAAGCACACAAATTCCAAACACCAAAAATGCAAAGCCGAACACGCGTTTTCGCGCTTCTTTTTTGCGATTGGGGTAGACGATACGGCTTTTATAATAAGCGGACATCGGAAAAAATTATAAACTCTAAATCATAAACTCTAAACAAGAGAGTTGATAAAGAAACGCCATGGCCTATTCTTCCACTCCCCCGCATAATCAACACCGACACGTTTCCCCTTTTTAATCATTCGCGAAGCTACTTTCACGCCACGGTCTTCAATCCAGAGTCCGCTGACACGTAAGGCGGATTTACCGTTCAACTTTTTATCAATTTTTAAAAATTTTGTGATACGCGCGGGTCCCGAAATATTTTGCACACCACGTATCAGAATTGCCGCAGGATACCCGTTGCCCTCGGTTACGATATTCAGCATCCAATGCATACCGTACGTAAAATATATATACCAATATCCGGCTTGCCCAAACATGAGGGCGTTGCGCGCAGTTTTCCCCCGCGATGCGTGTGATGCCCTGTCGCGATGTCCGATGTATGCTTCCACATCCGTAATCATGAGCGCAACCATCTTTCTCCCTTGTTTTCGAACCAAAAATTTCCCGAGCAATTCACGCGCGACTTTCAGCGTCGGCCGGTTGAAAAATTCACCCCGCAAAATCTTTCGCATTCCTTAAGAATACCAGATTTGATTTCATAAGAAAAAGGGCGTATAATAAGAAAAATGGAGGCGTGGCTCTGTGGGCGAAAAGCAAAGACATTTGCTTTTCACGGTTGCCTCATTAACTTATATGCAAAGCGGAGGCGTGGCTGAGCGGCTGAAAGCAGCACACTGCTAATGTGTTAGGGGCCAAAAGCCCCTCGCAGGTTCGAATCCTGCCGCCTCCGCTTTGCACATAAATGCGGCCTGGGTTTATAAAACAGAGCAGTACCTCTGTTTTATAAACAAAGCGGCACACCGCTAAATGGAAAAAGAAATTTCTCCAAACCCCGAGAAAAAATTGGAAATCAAGGTTGATGAAAAAACGTATCTTCGCATCCCGGTAAAAACTCCGCTCATCCTTCCCGAAAGCGACTACCCCACAATCTACCAAAAAGCCCTTACCGATGCGGGGGTTATTTTGCAAAACAATGACATTATATTCGCGGGCGAAAAAGCAATCGCAATTGCCGAAGGACGGGCGTGGCACAAAAAAGACATCCGCGTCACTCCCCTTGCGCGATTTTTGGTGCGCTTTGTCACGAAATCAAAACGCGGAGTCGGCATTTCAAGCCCCGAAACATTCCAACTTGCCATTAACGAGGCGGGAGCCCCACGCATCATCCTTGCGGCTCTAATCGGAGGGGTTTTCAAATTGTTACGCATCAGGGGCGTTTTCTATTTGCTCGCGGGACGGCAAGTTGCCATGATTGACGGCGCGGCTGACTATGTGATACCTCCTTATAATGAGTACTGCTCGCTTGGCCCAAAAGACCCCGATGCTTCCGCACGAAGAATTGCGAAAAAACTCGGAGTTCCGGTGACACTCGTAGACGCGAATGACTACGGCATTCAAGTCATCGGCAAAAGCGATAATGCAATCAATACAAAATTTATTAAAAAAGTAATCCGCGATAATCCCCTCGGCCAAACCAACGAGCAAACGCCGTTCGGGGTTATCAGAAAAAAATTATGATAGAATCACCCGAACAAGAAAACCCGGAAGAGAAAAACCCGCGAAAAGTCGTTAATCTCGCCGAATTTGCAAAAAGACAACACCGTCAAGAAGCAGAAAATCCAGAAAATATAACCCGCATCAATGCAGCAATCGGAGCGCTTATCAACGGCGCAATGACCGAAGCGAAATTTGTCGCTATGCTTCATCCCCTTCACGCGGAGCGGGCCATTCCGCTTATAGAAAAACTGAGAGAATGTGGCGTTACCATTCAAGAAAAGAAAGGGGAGATTTTAAAAAAGAAAAAAGAAATTGAAGAATTAGAAAAAGAAAATAGCGCCCTCTGGAGCAATATTCTCAACGCATTATATGACGTTGAGGCGGAATAGTTTTATGCGTTCTATGCTTTTAAATTTTTACTTGTCCCGACTTTGTCGAGGATGCTCGATGCAATCGGCATAATTTTGCATTTTTACTTTTACATTTTGAATTTATAGTATGCTCTCCATCAACGACTTAAAAACAGGAACTCTTTTTATTCTGGATGACAACCCCTATGAGGCGCTTGAAGTAAAGCACCTGCATATGGGACGAGGGAGTTCCTCCATACAAACACGCATCAGGAACCTCCGTACCGGACAGGTGTATTCACGAAACTTCAAGCCGGCGGACATGTTTGCTGAAGCCGACATTGAAAAAAAACCGGTAATGTATCTCTACCACCACCGCGATGAATTCGTGTTCCATGAAAAAGGAAAACCCCAAAACCGCTTTCCGCTCCCTGAATCCATTACCGGAGAAATTCAAAACTGGCTCAAACCGAATATGGAGCTGGAAGGACTTTTTTTTGAAGGAACCATTATCGCGATCAAACCCCCCATCAAACTTGATTTGAAAGTTGTTGAAGCGCCTCCCGCAATCCGCGGTGACACCGCACAGGGCGGTACCAAAACCGTAAAACTTGAAACGGGAGTTGAAATCCAAGTACCGCTCTTTATCAACGAAGGTGATACTGTTCGCGTCAATACAGGGACCGGTTTGTATACGGAGCGAGTTGAAAAAGGAAAAACGTAGAAGCCAACAAAAAAAACGCAACCGAAATACGCAATACTAAACGCAATAATTGCGTTTTTATCTTGCGTAATCGATTGCGTTTATCATTGCTTCTATAGTTTCACCGATTCTCCGGGACGCAGGGTGCCGGATTTTTTTTCGCCCGCATTTGAAACCCTTACCGCATTTGCCGCCTTTGTAACATTTGCGTCATTCGCAACTTTTGTATCTTTTATTTCCGTCTCTTTCAACGATTCCTCAAGCATCGCCCGAAGTCCGGCAACGTCAAGCTCTTTTTTGTGGCGATCTTCCCGCGGAACATTATCTTCTTTTACTGCTCTCCGTTCCGGTTCTTTTTTTTGCAAAATATTCAGTGACGCAGTCGGAGCCCTCTCCGGTATTCTCACGACCGGCTCCCCGCGAAACGGCCTCCCGCCAAAAGGCGCGGGACGCGCACGGTCTTCCCGCCTTATTTCACGAAAATCCCCTCTTCCCCCCTCACGCGCCGGCCCTTGGGGGAGGTTTAACCTCCCCCGTGAGACGGAGGGAGTAAAATTACGGCTGGTGGCAGCGGGAGGCGCCGAACGCCGATCAAATTGCGGCCGCTCGTTGCGAATTACCCGGCTCTGTGATTCCTGCCCGCCTCCCGGCGAACGAGACTCCCGCCGAAAGCTAGGCTCGCTCCCATGAGCGGCACCCGTCTGAGCGAACCGCCCAGAACCCGCTTCGCCCGCGAAGCGAGGCGAGCGAGACTCGCCTTGCGTAGCAAACTCAATGCCAAGTTCTCCCAAATGCGATTCATGTCCTCCTTCGCGCGCACCCCCTCCGCTCTGCATCCTTCGCACGCGAAGCGGAGACAATTCTCCCGATTTTATTTTCTTCAAACAATCCTGGCAATATACCGGACGCCCCGGATCGGGCTCGAAACTGACGCGAGACCGCTTGCCACAATTGGAACACGAAATTTCATATTGCGTTGCCGCATCTCCTCCTCCTGCGGAACCCTCTCTACTGTTCCCCTCACCCGTCCCCATAATACCGCTCCAGCTATTAATCTGGTCCGTTACTTCTTTAATCGGGTTTGCATACCGCTCGCGTGAAATCCTGATAATCTCCTCCCGATTCTCTTCATCGCCCGCAAGCGCCATAGGGGGAAGTGTTGCGGCCGAGAAAGGACGCGAAGTAACGCCATTCACCATGAGTTTTACATAAATTTCGCGATTCGGAAGATTCACCAAATCCTGTATAACAAATTCGGGCTCGAATTCGGGCTCTAAATATTCCGCGTCCCCGGCTCCCACCCGGAAGATGATCATAGTGCCAACGTTTCCAAAAATTGCATCACGTACCCGCGTGCTTACATCCGTCACCAGCTGTCCGATATATTGGTGCGCCACCACAAGATTCAAGGCGTATTTTCGCGCCTCGGACAAAATACCCGCAAACGAATCAGTCGCAAAATTCTGAAATTCATCAACATAGAGATAAAAATCCCGTCTATCCTCCTCTCGCACGCGAATACGCTCCATGGCGGCAAGCTGAATTTTTGTAATAAGCATGGCGCCGAGTAACGCCGAGTTATCTTCACCAACGCGGCCTTTGGATACGTTTACCAAAAGAATCTTGCCCGTATTCATAATCTCCTGAATATTAATAGTGCTTTTAGCCTGACCAACAATATTTCTGATAAGCGGCGTTGAAAGAAACTGTCCGACTTTATTCTGAATCGGCGCGATTGCCTCCCCCCGAAATCGTTCATTATAATCCTCGTACTCATGCACCCAAAAGGCTTTGACCACGGGGTCTTTTACGTTTGCCAGAATTTTTTGGCGATAATCTTTGTCTACCAAAATCCGCGGAATACCAAGCAGTGTCGTTCCAGGGGTATCTAGGAGAGCCAACACGCAATTATTTAAAATATATTCCATGCGCGCGGACCACACATTCGCCCAAATCTTCGTAAAAATCCCCATGAGATCGGAGGCAACCAAGTGCTTATATTTTTCATCCGCCACTTCAAGCACGTTAAATCCGATGGGGTAATCAACATCCACGGGGTTAAAATAAATTACATCATTCATGCGTTCATTGGGGATTTTCCGCAAAATGTTTTCCACAAATTCTCCGTGCGGGTCCACGATACAAACTCCCCTTCCCGCCTTAATATCCTGAATCGCCAAATTATTAAGAAGCGTCGTCTTTCCGGTGCCGGTCTTCCCAATGACATACATATGCTGGCGCCGATCAAGCGATTTCACGCCAAAAATAACCTCCTTGTTGCGGAAGTTAGTTTTTGCAAAATAGGTTACCGCATTCTCATCAGTCTTCTGTTCTGCGGGCTTTATCTGGTTCGTTTCTGCCATGCCAATTTTGTCGAGATTTTGGAGCGAAAATCTTGTTCGAGCGAACAAAATATCGCTACAAAATTGAGCACCCCCTCACTCGAAAATCAATGCGAGATGCTATGCGCCATACGACGCTTAAGACTAATATGAGCTTTTGCGCGTCGCTTGATTTGCCGCTCTCGTTCACGAGCATCTTTTTTTGCTTTATATGCTTCATAGTATATGCACTCCAGCGGTCTTCTGTTTTTTGTTGCCGAAACTCTGCCATCGTTATGTTCTTTCAATCGTCTGCGTAAATCGTCCGAGTAACCAAAATAGAGATTTTTATCTTTCAGCGACTGCAAAACATAAAAATAGAACATATTGATTTTCGAGTGAGGGGGTAATGGTTTGACCGCATAATTTTCTGCGTCTGATGACTTGAAAATTCTGGTCAATTCCATTATACCACAAAAAATATAAAAAATCAAGCGAAAGGAGCGTCCAAAGATTCTGAATGGCTCTCCTGATTGTTTTCATCACCCCGCTCCATCAATTTGTTTTTAGCTTCCTCTGCCATAATCGCGTATCGACTGCGGCTCTCTTCTGTGATTTCCTTGCGAAACGACGCATGAGGCGGCGGGAGAATTTTTAAGGCCTCTGCGGAAAAAGGGTCATGGGTATTGCCGTCAATCGTCATTTTTATGTAAAACTCCTGAACCCCCAAATTAATCATGTCCTTTGCCTTAAAAACGGGCGTCATTTCTTTTTCAAAACGCGCCGCGTCATCCGCGCTCACGCGAAAGAGCACCATCGCCCCAACACTTCCCAAAACCGCGGCCTGCACATCATGGGGAAGCTGGTTTAAATACTGATGCGCAAGGGTTATCGCCATTCCGTATTTTCTCCCCTCGGCAAGCATATTCATAAATGTTGGCGTAATAAAATGATGGAATTCATCCGCATACAAATAAAAGTCCGGCCTTTGCGACTCGGGGAGCGCTGAGCGCGTACTGCCCGCCTGCGCGATTGTCATGATACAAAGAGAACCAAGAAAACGCGAAGCCCCCTCTCCAAGCGTTCCTTTCGCGCAATTCATGAGAAAAATTTTTTTCTCCCGCATAATCTCCTCAAAAACAATGCGGTTCTCGCGCTGTGAAAAGATGAGCCGGAGCATGGGGTGTGCTGAAAGCTGTGCCAACTTATTTACGAGCGGTGCTAACGCGGCTTCTTCAAATTTTTTTGCCCACGCTTCAAAATCATGCTCCCAAAATTGACGCACCATAGTGTCCCGCACATGCGAAACAACCTCCCGCCGATACGCACGGTCGGTGAGCATCGCGGCCATCCCCCGCATCGCGGCTTCGGGATATTCAAGGAGTGCCAAAATCGTAAAACGAAAAACGTGCTCCATATTCGGCGACCAGTTCTCGCCGAACTGTTTCTCCATGATCTCAACCAAGCTCTCGGCAAATTGATGCCGCAACTCTTCCCGCACCCCCGAAAATGGATTAAATGCCGGAACATGAGACATGTCCGAAGGGTCCACCAATATTACATCCCTCATCCGTTCTTCGGGTACAAAATCAAGAATATGCGAAATAAGGTCGCCATTCGGGTCAAGAACGCATACCCCGTGGCCAAACGCGATATCCTGGCGAATCAAAAGTTCAAGCAGTTTTGACTTTCCGACCCCCGATTTCCCCACGATATACATATGGCGCTTGCGATCCGAACGCTTAATGCCGAATATGAATTTTTTTTCCTCCAACGCCGCCTCATAATTCGTTCTCCCAAAAAAAGAAACCTCCGCAGGATTTGCTTGTTTATAAATCGGGAGGTCAGAGGGAGGAGGAGCGTACTTTATAATATGAAGCTTGGTTTCAGACATACAATTCCTACTTTTTCAAAAGTTCTGAAGTATCCTCACCGCCAAAAATAGGCAACCCCGCCGGCGGCCCCATGCGGCGCGATTCAACGCGCCTAATGAGCGGTGCTGTCAATACATGCATCGTCGGTGGGTGGTAAATGGTCGCAAGTTCTTCGGTATTTAAGACCATCTCAAGAGAGCGCGAGGACGAAATTCCCCACAGAGGTTCGTCGGGCATCATGCGTTCCCGATAATATTGATACATGCTCTGACGCCGCAAGAACCGACGCTTTGATGCAAACAAAAACGGAAAATACCACTTGCTCACAATAGTCCAAACCCAGTATTTATTTTTGAACGAATTCATATCGGCTGCGGCATATTGATTAAATGCCGCGGTAATACCCCGATACGGAAACTTCCAGTTATACACCGACTCTGGCGCAAAATAGACATACCGGATCAATGTCTCAAACCCCGGTTTTGCGATATTGCGCTCAACCGCTTTCAAAACTTCGGTCTCACCGGGACTTCGCATCTGCCAGATATCTTCTCCCGCGTCATTTTTCACCATACCGGATGTTTTTAGCTTAAATTCTTTTACCAGCGCCTCCCCCTTGGCGCGCCATTCGCTCCCGACGGGACGAACAAGTATCTGAACCCACATCTCCTCTTCCCTTTTAAATTTCCCCAAAACCTCAAGCAGGGCCGCAATCGGGTCAAGTTCCTTTTCTTCGGCAACCGCCTCATAATCCATATAGGTACGGATGGGATAGGCATCGGGCTTATTCAGCATGAGTTCCGACCCGAACAATTCGTATTTTTTAGCGGAAAGTTCACTATAGCTTTTGGGAAAACGGTGGATGTAGTCGGGTACCTCCGTAATTTCAATATCCGAATACTGGGAATAGAAAAATGCCTCTGCTGCAGCACGATGAATTGCCGGAATCCGCATATAAAAATGAACGTCTCCCCCGTGACTTACCACCTCCATGCTATACCAAAGACACACTTCACCATCCGCGTATTTCTCGTGCCAATTTGACGGGCCGTTTTTCAAAACATGCATATTCGCAAATACCTGCTCCATGGCCTTCGGGCTCTTGCGAACCTCGCGCGGAATACGTATTTCCAAAAGCACCTGCCCCTGTTTCAAAATATATTGAAAACGCCGCGTCTGAAGCCACACGGCCTGAAATCCCATCCCGACAAACAACAAAAGCCACAGCCACCAAAGCTGGAGCAAAAAAGCGATGATAGGATCACTCAAAAATTGTTCTTGAAACGCCTCAAATAACGCGGCCATATCCTGTATTATAGCATAAAAAAGGGTAAAAAGAAACTCGCCCCGGTTTAAACCGGAGCGAGTTTGAGAGTTTAAAATTTAGAGTTTTTACACCAGCGTATACCCCTCATCCACCCTCTTGAAATGCTTTTTATCCTGCAAATTGAGGAAGATCGTATTTGCCTTCACGAACCGTTTTTCAAGCACGCGCTCAATCACCTTATCTTTAGAAAGCGGAGAGTTCGCACCTGCCAATACCGCGCGAATCACATCCTTCACTGTTCCCGGCTCATACCCCCATTCTGAAAGACCATAGAGTCCTCTGCCCACCAGCACAAAACGATTATCTTTAATTAATTCATTATGCACCGTTTGCGGATGCGCTTTTTTCTTTGACCAGCCCACCTTATTGATTGCGTGCGCAACTTCGGAAAAATGAAGGGGTTTCTCCATTTTCGCAAGCACGACATACGCCTTATCACGCACACCCTTCGGATTAATTGAAGGCCACGATACGAGACCATACTCGCCGTATGGATTTTGGCCGATAGATTTTGAAATACTCATGTACGAATCAACCGCCTTTTTTCCTTTGAATGATGCGCCAAGCACGCGCTCGGCACTTCCCGAAAAAATCCTGAAGAGCTCTTCGGCTTTTATGGATTTCCCGCTGCCCTCAAGTTCTTTTACGACGCCTTCTACAATTTCTTCTGCGGCGTCCGCCGCCTCCTCTTTTGTGAACCAGCGGTCATGATACAAATCATTTTCTGAGCGCTTCCGCAGACGCTTGGAAAGCGTTAAAAGAAAACGCAGATGCGGATGTAATTTTTCATCCGCGACGCTTGAAAAAAATTTCTTCTCCTCCGCAATATCGCCCTGCGCTGAAAGATGGTTATACACCGCCTCCGCAACCGGGTTCACAAAATCAGCAATGCGCGATTGCGCAAGATTTTTTAACGCATGTTCCTCAATTTGACGCACCCGCTCGCGCGTTACCCCGTATTCCTGCCCGATTGCTTCGAGCGTATACTGTCTCCCTTTGAGACCGAAGCGTTTCCGCAACACCTCCTGCATGCGCTTATGATTAAGTACGCCGAGCACATTCTCCGATACGGCGCGTAAATCCCCATTAAACTCAAGTTTTTCCATACTCTATCGGGGCGGTTTGGCCTGCCAACCCCCTCCTTTATTACGTTAATATGATACCACTATAGAAAAATAAGTCAAATATGATTACCCCAAGTATTTACGATTTACGTTTTTCTGTCAAGAGGTGCCGTGTCACGAGCAAGGGACTCGCCCCCACACCAATCTTTGCGAAGATTGGTGTCGCATAAACGCATAACATCATCCTACGAAAGAACGTTTTTCCTCTGACTGAAATAGTGCCAAGTAACTAGCAGGGGGCTCGCGATAAAGATGGAAGAATAGGTCCCGAATACCACACCAATCATAAGGGCTAAACTGAAGTACCGCACCGACTCGCCCCCGAAGAAAAAAACGGCAAGCAGTGAGAGCAAGACGGTCAATGACGTATTCAGAGAGCGCCCGAATGTCTGATGGATGCTCCGCTCAACCATGTCTTCAAAAAGTTCGCCGCGCTTCGCACTTGCAAGGTTCTCCCGGATGCGGTCAAACACTACAATTGTATCATGTACCGAGAACCCCAAAACTGTCAAGAGGGCGGTAATAAAAAGCGTATCAACCTCAACACCCCAAAGTCCGAGAACGGAAAAAACGCCCAAAGGAATACCCACGTCGTGAAAGAGTGCTACAATAGCAACAACACCGTATTTCCAGGAAGAAACCGGTTTTGAAACTTTGCGAAATGCCCACGCGATATACAGGATAATCAAAACAAGAACGGTAAAAATGGAATATACGGATTTTCGTTTCAGTTCTTTCCCGATGGTTGGGCCGATGGATTCAAACCGCAATTCACGAAGAACTTCTTCCTCTGTTTCGCTCCCCGCAAGAGCGCCCAATATCTCCTGGTGCGTCTCTTCAGAAATGTCCTTGGTGCGTATAAACATGCCCCGCTCTCCGGTCGGTTGCGCAATAACCTGCCCAAGACCCAAAGGACTCAGGCGCTCGTGTATCTCCCCCAATGAAGGACGCTCACCGACAAACTCAATTTCAAGCAGCGACCCGCCGGTAAAATCAATGCCGAGCCGAAGACCAAAGATAAGAAACATTACAAAACCCCCGCCAACCAAAATTCCGGAAAAAATATAAAATAATTTTCTGTTTGGAATAATACGCATAGTCCTACGAATTACGAAAACCAATGAAACCCGCTTGAAAATAATCCGCGAAAACGCTCCAGACGCGGCGTCATCACGGCCATCAAAAACGTCCTGGAGACGGTTATCGCGGAAAACATACTTATCACAACACCGATGCCAAGGGTCAGCGCAAACCCCTTAATCACGTTCGTCCCGAACGAATACAAAACAACCGCGCTGATAATGCTGGAAACATTTGAATCACGAATTGAAGTCCATGCGCGCACAAACCCCTCATGAATCGCCTCCGCAAGGTGCCGTCCCCGCTTCAGTTCTTCCTTTGTGCGTTCAAAAATAAGAACATTCGCGTCAACCGCCATACCCATAGAAAGAATGAAGCCCGCGATACCGGCCGCAGAAAGCGTGACCGGAATTGCCTTGAAGAGAGCCAATACAATCACGGCATACACCAAAAGTGCCACCACCGAAATAAATCCGGAGAGCCGATACCAAAAAATCATAAAAAGAGCGACCGCCGCAAAACCCCAGACAGCCGCGGATAAACTTTTCGCAAGCGAATCGCTCCCGAGTGCCGCCTCAACCGACTGTTGAGAAATAAGGATAATGGGTACGGGAAGCGCTCCGGAATTCAAATTACGCACAAGATTTCGCGCTTCCTCAAGCGTAAATCGCCCCGTAATCTGGGCCTTCCCTCCTTCAATTTTTTCCTGCACGACGGGCCCTGAAATAGGAAGACCGTCAAGATAAATGCCAAGGCGCTTGCCGAGATTTTTTTCGGTAAGTTCCGCGAAAATTTCAGTTCCTTCCGCATTGAAAGAAACGCTGATAAGGGGCTCTCCCGTGGTCGGGTCAAAATTAAGTTCCGCGCGCTCTAAATATTTTCCATTCAACTTGGTGGGAACAAAATCAATCTGAAGATTGTTTGTATTAATTGTCGTACCGGCATCAGTCGGGGTAATGGTAGCGCCCTCTTCGCGGAATTCAAGAAACGGCGTCTGGCCGATAAGGCGGATTGCCTCATTAATATCTTTCACTCCCGCGAGCTCAACAATAAGGCGATAATCATCCCCCACGCGGTCCACCTGCACCACGGGCTCGGTCACCCCAAAGAAATTCACTCGCCGCTCAATCACATCACGGAGGCCCTCCATAGCTTCGCCTCGTTCGCCCGACGCAACGCCGCTCACATCCGCACGATACACAAGATGCGTCCCACCCTGCAAATCAAGGCCTAATCGAAACGGCCGCAACAAAAAAGACGGCAGATATTGGTATGCTGCCGCGGGAAGAATATGCGGCGCGACAAAAAGGCCGAGCAGAACGCCCACCACAAGAATAACAACACTCCATATTCGTTTTTTTCCCGCATTTCCCATATTTCCTCACGCTATCAGAAAAGATCTTTCTTATCAATCAATAGCCCATCTGTTTGAAGTCCGACTTCAAACATGTTACCATACGAATTATGAAAAGACTAAAATTTCGAGAAGGAAATATCTATCATATCTATAATCGGGGGGTTGAGAAACGCACCGTTTTTCTTGGCGAAAAAGATTACCGCCGCTTTATCTATGGGCTCCACGAATTTAACAATGAGCAGCCGGCAACAAATATCTACCGCCTATCTCTTAGCGATCCCTCTTTGTTTGAAGTCCGACTTCAAACAAAAAGAAAATCACTAGTAGAAATATTAACATTTTGCCTGATGCCAAACCATTACCACTTAATGATCCGAGCGCTCAGTGAACATGGCATTACCGAGTTTATGCGGAAACTTGGAACGGGATACACCAATTACTTCAATCTTAAATATCAGCGGGTGGGGCCTCTTTTTCAGGGAAAATTTAAAGCGGCTCTCCTTGAAAAAGAGCCGCATTTTATCTATCTTCCCTACTACATCCATTTTAATCCGCTTGAATTGGCGCCTGCTCCCAAAAATAAATCTACGGGGGACCTCGACAAATTCTTACGTTCCTATCGCTGGTCAAGCCATCTTGATTATTTGGGTATTTCCAATTTTCCCATAATTACGCAAAGAGATTTTCTTCTTGATTACATCGGGGGTCCCGACCAGTATGAAAAAAATGTCGTAAAAATGCTAAAAGAAAGAAATTTCAGTGACATTCAAGAAGCGCTTCTTGACTAATTGGACTCAAATCTATTGAAGTCCGACTTCAATAGATTTGAGGACGAAACAAAAAAACATCCGGGCGGATGTTTTTTTGTAACCGCGCAACATTCAAACAAATAGGGTTCTTACGAGGTTGAACCTCGTAAGAATGATTTCTTAGGGGTTGGTAATGGTTTCTATAACATACATACCGTTTCCGCCCGCTCCGCCACCAAAACCGGTGCTTGATTCCGTTCCCCCAGCCCCACCCAAAACACCAACAACGCCCGAATTTGCCGTTATCGTCCGCGCGCGCACCCATACGGTACCGCCACCGCCGCCTCCTCCCCCACCGACAGCCCCCGAATTATCGGATGCACCATTTTGTCCTCTCACGCTTATAACAGCACCCGAGTTAAACGCAAAGGTGTTTGCTTCAATATAAATTGCGCCGCCACCATTCCCTCCTATTCCCCCACTATTTCCTTTACCACCGGATGCCCCTGTACTCCAAAATTCCTGTCTTATCCGACCCATAAACTGTTGGTTTAAATCAGGAGATCCACCATTGCCTGCTGTGGCATTAGAAGCTGAACGTCCGCCTGATCCTCCGCAAGACCCGCCATTAGCTGCCGAGCTACCACCACCATCTGCACCTCCTCCGCCACCACCGCCGCCTCCCACCACAGGATTGGTGGTTGTTGCTACTACCACTGTGCCATTCGAGATGCCATTAGCTCCACCAGGTACACAACCCAGACCACTAATCATATCGGAGGCCATTTCGGGTCCTGCGTAATCAGCATCAATTCTTCCGGAAAGTGTTAAAGTTCCCCGCACCGCAATCACGATGGGCGTACTGGTTCCTGCGGCAACAAGTGCCGCACCCGCACTAATCGTTAAATTATTATACTGTTTTATCGTGTTAATCGTGGTGGTTCCGGAAGAAATTGTAAGATTGCCATCCCCGCCTGTACCGCCGAACACTTGAAACCCGAAGCCATTGGGCCTATTAAATGTTGCAAGAATTGAGGACTGCACCGTTGAGCTTGCCGTTGCAATAAGGGGCTGTGGGCTTGTTGTCGTTCCTACCAAGATGCCGATTGCTTCCAGCGAATGATACACGCGGTCGTAATTGCCCGGGGAGCCGGTTTTTGATGCTAGTTGTTCCAAGCTAAACATGGTACTTCCCGGGGTTGCTGTTGGCTGTAAATTGCCCGCATTCGTCATGGTCACCAATACCGCAAGGCCAAAAAAAGTAATAAAGACCTGTTTTGCGAAAAAACGGAGTCCGCCCGGTGCGTGATGTTCGCGCGTACGCAAAAACCGCGCTGATGCTTCCGCGCGCGCGTCAATAAACGCTTGCTCCTCGCGTTCCCGCTTGATTCTCCTGATATCTACGACCTGTTCGGCCATACGTACATTATACCTTATCCTCAGCCATTCATACGATACTGTTGTGGATAACAAAGGAAAGACACGATATACTGAAGATATGAATACTGTAGGGATTATTTTTATTTTATTATTCTGTTTTTTTGCCGCCGCAACATACGCGGGCAACATTGACGCGACTAGCCGCTACGCGTGGGGAGAAAATGTGGGATGGATTAATTTTGAGCCGGACCTCGGAGGCGGAGTTTTGGTTGAGGATTTTTCCGTACGCGGATATGCCTGGGGAGAAAATATCGGGTGGGTCAATATGAATCCGACGGAGGTTGCGGACGGAGGAGTAAAAAACGACGGCTATGGGAATCTTTCTGGATTCGCGTGGGGGGAAAATGTTGGATGGATTAATTTCGATCCTTACGGAGACCAACAGGTTATTATTAATGGCGCCACGGGAGATTTCACGGGATACGCATGGGGAGAGAACATCGGGTGGATAAGCTTTAATTGTTCCAACACCTCAAGTTGTGAGACGGTCAATTTCAAAGTGAATACGACGTGGCGCAAAAAAAATTCGAGTGGCGGAGGTTCAACAAGCGGAGCGGAACCGGCGGGGTCCACGGGTGGAGGCACGCAAACGGGAGGCGGGCAATCCCCGGAGGGTAGCGAATCCGGCGGCGGCACGGGGGATGGAGAGGGACAGGGCGGCGGAGGTGCTACTGATTTCCCTTCACTTATTTTTTCGGGATTTGCGGGGTGGCTTTTATCTTTTTTCGGACGCATATTTGCCGAACTTTCCGAACTTACCGCTGTCGTTTCCTATGGATTTTGGAAGTTGCTCCGATGATTTTAAACAACGCTGCTCAAATATAAACCACCCCCGCCGTACGGCGGGGGTGGCGCGTTTCGCAATTAATAGGTACCCGAAGTTCTCCGTTTTATTTCATACACGTATACTATTTTCTCATCATTTTTGATTTGAAACTTAATGCGGTATGCCCCCACTCTGCGACGCCATAAATTATCCTCGCCTTCCAACTTGACGATATCACCATAATAAGGATTTTCATTCAATGCCAAAAGCGTGTTACGAATATTCTCACGATCTTTTAGAGGAAAACGAAGGATGGCCTTCTTAACTTTTTCTCGTATGTGAAGAGTCCAATTCACGTTGTAATTCTTTGATAGTTACGTATTCGCCCCGCGCATAGTCCTTCTTGGCTCGCCCCCATTCTTGTTTTTCCGCAAATGTCATTTTCACGACGGGGATAACTTTACGAAGCAATAAATACTCCTCATATTCTTTTCGAGAAATCGCCACCAAATCTTCGCCCTTTATAATTTTTCTTGGAATAGTAATTGTACCCATAATACTATTTTCGTTTAATCTCCAAAGAGGACACTGCCCTTTGTTTTTTTTGAAATGCTTGTTTTAATCTCTTTTTTGCCGATTCTGTTAAGGCATGCCCAAAATCGGGGTCATGCATAGCTTCATAGACCGCCTGACTAATAAATGTTTTTATTTCTTTAGTTGTTCTCTGGGGAATACGAATTGTTTGCATAATTCTATATTACTTGTAGCTTCGTACAATGTCAAACATGGATCAATACTTATTAACTTACGTAACTTACGAGGTTGAACCTCGTAAGTTTTTTATTCTGTTGTCGTGGTGGATGTGGCGGTGGTGTCTGAAACGGGTAATTCCGCCGGAGACGGCTCGGGGTCTGATACGGTAGTGGTTGGGTCTAACACGGGTTCGGCGCTTGTTGCGGTCTCTGATATATCCTGTACGGACTCCGTGTTTGTTATGGTTTGTAATGTATCCGGCGCGGGCTCCGTGCTTATTGCGGTTGTGATTTCTTCGGAGGACGGGGCACTTGCTTCTGTTTGAGATGCATTATCCGTCATTGCCGGCGTTGTGTCGCCGGCGTTTAAGGTTTCGCCTCCCGCGGGAGGCGAAACCTCTGCGGTCGCGCTGTTTACATCTGTTTGCGTATCCGTGCTGTTCGCGTCTGTTTGTGTATCCATGCTGTTCGCGTCTGTTCGCGTACTCACCACCCACCAATCAAACGTTGCATCATCAGGCAGAGGTGATGAAATTTTTACTTTAAAATATGGAACACTTCCGCTTGCCGCTTCACCTGCCGTTTCCCCACTTACGAGGTTGAACCTCGTAAGATTTGATTTGTCTACAAAATACGAGCGGCCTTGCAAATCTGACGTAAAACTGACGAAAATTTTTGAGGTGGATGCAACGCGGCTACTATATATAGTAGTCTCAATATCGCCCCTCAAAATCCTGCCTTCTCCCACCGTTGCCTCTTCCGCGTTTACGGGGCGAAAAACCCTAAATTCATTCACCTCAACTTCCGCGGCTTTTACGCGCTCGGCTTCAACAAGTCGGACTTTTATGTTGTCCGCAATTAATTCTTCCGTAATAATTTTGACCGCGCGAAGCGTGCCGTCCTCGCCGATTGACCATGTGCCGTTGGCCGAAAAAATACCACGCACATTCGTAATATCGTTTCCGCCCATATCAAGATTGCCCGCAAATGGAGTGGTGATACTACTCCCCGATGCGCCAACAGCTAGATGAACGGCTGTCGTGGAAGCAATG
>JAUSFV010000031.1 GCA_030649305.1 bacterium | reverse complement strand
CTTTGCCAAAAATTGGTCAATCTTAAGCGCGCGCACTACCTGCTCTACCAATTTTCCAACCGACACCGCGATAAGCCACCCCACAAAAAATACGATGAGGGCGCTTATGAGCGCGGGAAGAAAATCTACGACAGCGTACCACACCTGCAAAAGCGAGTTGGTAAGCACGTCTCCTACGGTCTCAAATACCATATATCAAAAAGAAGTTTTCCAAGCCCGTACCGGTTGTCAAAATTCAAAACCGGATACAACCCCGAAAAACCAGCTTTCAAAAAATAATTTTTCCGGAATGAGCGAAAAAGTATGCATCGCTTTTCTGCCCATTCGATTTTATAGATATAGTATAATAATACCCAAATTTCCTCCTCGGATTCCCGAGTTCGACCTTTTTATCTCTATTCTTATTATAACGCATCCAGCACCACCCCTAAACGCCAGTTATCCACACCCCATTAGGAGTATATGCCGGACAAGAGCGGCAGAAATGGATGATTCGTTGAAATACCTATTCTCTATCAGTAAACACCACCAACCGCTTAGAATATGTTTTAGAAACCCTATCCCAAACACCTTCGCACGTAATAAGGTTCAGGTGGGATTTTCCGTCATACGAGCCAAACACGCCTGAAGCATCCGCGTTCGGATTATATCTTCGACTTTCGCGCACCACGAAAGAAATAATTTCTCCCTTTTCGTCTTCAATGTATATTTTGTCACCCCTGCGTAATGTGTGTAGATTATCAAACACTGATGCTTCCTTGTCTTTCCTCCAGCCGAAGTGCCCAGCGATAACAGCGCTACCCCCCTCCCCGGGACGCGGCCCAAGATTAAACCAAGCTACGTTAACGCGTTCTTTTGGCACGTCCATTGCTCCGTCGGGTGCAAGACCCACGTGCTCAATAGGAGCGTCAACATTAATCCTCGGAATTTTGAGGCGTACCGGCAACCCGAAACTTTCGTGCTCCTGTTTCGGAAGAGCGACAGTATTTTCAGACAGTACCGAGCCGCTCTGGGCCTGCCCGGTAGACAGGGCAGCCAGATTGGAGTCTTGCGGGAGGAAATCTAAAAATAACGCCAAAAAAAGCACAAATCCTGCAGGAGCGACTATGAATAATATTCTTCTTAATACAATTTTCAACCGCATCCCGTTAGAAGCAGACCGCGATCAGTTGATGCTATCTGCTATGCTTATTATTTATATATATGTAGCATACGAAGATGTTAATATTGTATATTCGATCGCGGCTTCTAACGGGATTGCATACCCTTTTATTTATTTTTTTATAGTCGGGTACGAGTATGCCCCGCACATGGCTAGTCTTGGTTTATACGTTGCTTGTGCCAGACATTACACAACTATATAAAACGGCATACGTTTTCCAAAAGATAACGGAAAAGCCCCGCTCAGGCGGGGCCTTTCCTGCCTCTAGGCCAAGCACATGTATTGATCCTGCTCAAACACCTAATTACATCGTGCGTTTTTTGAGAACTACTAATGAAGTAAAAACTACCATAAGAATGCTAGAGAGTATGACTATATTCCAGGGAATACTTTTCGCATCCGGACCAATCCCTGTATTCGGCAAGCTTGGAACAGGAGTAGGTGTAGGAGTTGAAGTTGGAGTTGGTGTAGGAGTTGGCGTAGGAGTTGGAGTTGGTGTAGGAACTACTATCGGCGCTACCACGACCGTAGCAGGCGCAATATCATCATTCGTAATCGTACACGTTGCGTCAGCACCCGCGGAGAGTGTTACGCTACCACTCGAATCACAGACCCCACTGAAACTTTGCGTATAAGAGGCATTTGCATCCTCACTTACTACATATGTGCCCGCAGAGAGCGAATAAGAAGTTCCGGGTGCTACAGTTCCGATCGCCGGAGAGCCTGCAACGTCAGTCCCGGAAAGCCTTACATGCATAGTGAAGGAGGAGGCGGTAGCCGTGCCTCCGTTATTATTTACCACAAGCTTCGCGACACGCAGGGTGGCTGGCGCAGGTGCTGGAGGAGGAACCGTACATGTCGGTACAGTAATAGTATCCGTATCGGTCGTAACCGTGCCGCCAAACGCCAAGGCCCTTCCCGTCCATGTTACGGTACTGCCTATGGTAATACCTGCGGCATCAATATTAGTTCCTACGAACGTAGAGTTGGCACCAAGAGTTGTTGCTGCGGTTGGAGTCCAAAATACATCGCACGATGATGCGCCACCGGCTACAGTGACCACAGAATTGGCTACCGAAGTAAGTGCGCCACTGACTCTGAAGATGTATGTTCCGGTGCCGCTAAGGGTAATTCCCCCTGTTCCAATGGATGCTGCACCCGATGTGCAATACACTCCGGGCGTATAAACTCCAATTGGACCGTGTGTCGTATCCGTAGCGAGATCAATTGCTCCGGGTGCAAAAGTGAATGTGCATGCTTGGCCATTGAGATTCGTCAAAGCACTGCCCTGATCTGTGCCTGCCGTAGCATAGGGGGCACCGGATCCATAATTCGTATGTACGCCCGCTGGAACAACTGCCGGTCCCGTGGTAAATCCAACATCTCCATTGATCGTGGTTCCCGCCACCGTATTGGTGTAGGTACTGGAAAGAACACCGTAGGTTGCCGCCATTCCAAGAGATGGTGTTGTTGCCGCGAGCGCAGTAATCAGCCAAGCGAGGCCGAATGTAAACACAACAACCAATACGACTATTGATAGTGAAATTTTATTAACTATTTTCACCCCGTTAGATATTTGGGGTAATTTCTTCTGACTCATAGCTAGTATCCCCGAAATGATACCCTGCCCTACGGTATGTGCGTAGGAGCCTGATATCTAACGGGGTTCATATGTTTATTTTATGTTTATTTAAAAATTCTAAAACGTATAAAACTCACTATTAAAACGTATAATTTATTATCTAAGACCCTTCCTATTAGTTTATCATAATTCACCCCCCCCAACATGATAAGTTATCCACACCCAGCCCCAGTTTTATGGTATAAAAACTGGGGCTGGGCACACCCGCAATAAAAAAGACGCCTAATGAACCGCTATAACCTTAAACCTTGACGTATGCCCTGTTAGAATTTCCAGGCGCGAAGGAGGTACTCCCAAATAATCACTCAATACCCGAAGAACCGCGCGATTTGCCTTGCCGTCTTTCGGCGGCGCCGTGACGGAAATTACAAAATGCATATCGTCTACTTTTTTCAACAATTCTTTTTTGGCATTCGGTTTTACTTTTACAAAAATTTTCATTATGTGTTTATATTTTTCATCTTAATCCGAATTTTTATTTTAATTTTGCTAACGGACAATTTTTATGATTATGCGGTCTTGCCGTACAATATTTTCTTCCATACTCAATCAAACGATACGTAAAACTAAACCATTCTTTCTTTGGGAGAATTGCCATTAAATCACGCTCAATTTTGACGGGGTCAGTATGGTCGGTTAAACCGAGCAATTTTGAAAGCCGCCGCACATGCGTATCCACCGCAATTCCCTCCACAATGCCGTACGCATTCCCCAAGACGACATTCGCGGTTTTTCGTGCAACACCCGGGATTGCTAAAATTTCTTCCATCGTTTTCGGAATTTTTCCGCCGAATTTTTCTTGCACCATTTTTGCCGCCGCCAAAATATTTTTTGTTTTAGCGCGATAAAACCCGGTAGAATAAATATCACGCTCAAACTCTTTTGGTTTTGCCTTAACATAATCATCGAGCGTCTTATATTTCTTAAAAAGACTCGCCGTCACCTCATTCACTTTTTTATCGGTGCACTGCGCTGACAATATCACCGCAACCAAAAGCTCCCAATGATTTGAAAACTTCAGCGCGATTTTCGCGCGCGGAAAAAGTTTTTTTAAAGCCGCCACAATCCACTCGGCTTTCTTTTTTCGTTGTTGTAATATACGAACATCCATGATTCCTCCATTGTATCAAAATCTCACACAAAAGAAAAAACCGACCACGGAGGTCGGCCCATTCTATAAAAATTAATATTGAATCAGCGAACGTATTTTGTATCCTGCCAATTTTTTTCTGCCTTCACATTGTGCGAATTCTGCCAGGTCAATCAAAAAACCAAGACCAACGACAATACCGCCAAGACGCTCTACCAAATTCACCGCAGCCCCAACAGTTCCCCCGGTTGCGAGCACGTCATCAATAATAAG
The DNA here is from genome assembly GCA_030649305.1 of bacterium. Lineage (GTDB taxonomy): Bacteria > Patescibacteriota > Minisyncoccia > Sungbacterales > GWA2-42-14 > JAUSFV01. The sequence goes on along the minus strand of JAUSFV010000031.1, from coordinate 27,448 downwards.
CACACGCTCGCCTTTCCTAATAGCATCGGCGTGTATTTCAAGAACACTATCTCCATATTCAAGCCCATGCGCGCATCCGATCACTTCACCCGGAAGCTTTCCTTTCTTCCGCGCCATCACCTTTCCGACCTCCATAACATACGCCATGGGAGCAGAAAGCAGGAATCCCCGCGACTCAATACCCATCACGATTTGAACATCGGCATCCTTAAATTGTCTTACAAGACCATCAACGACAATCCCAAATGCTTTCGGATTCCGAAAAAGGGGCGTAATATCCTTAAAGACGATGCCCCGCTTAGGAAAATTCGGCACATCTTTGATGTGTCGCCGTAAATACGCAGTATCAATTATGGTCTCCATACTCTTAGAGACACCGGAACAAGAGCATCTGTTTCGCATCCTTTCCTCCGTATTTCTTTTTCAACCTACCGCAAGAAACGTATCACAAAAATAAAAATAAGTCAAACCCCGTCACTAGTCCGCCCAAAGCGAATCAGTGCGGGGTCAAATAAAAAAGAGGGTAACTACCCTCTTTCAATCTCTGAAATATCAGAAATTCGTTTTTTATTTATCAGCACACTTTTTCTCCGAAGTTTTTTTAAGATACTCAATTTCTTCTTCAATTCCGGTATGCGTTCCGCATAACGGATCTCTCACTAAATAAAAATCTTTTTTGGGGAAAGAAAAAAACTTTCCCCATTCATTTCGGGTCCCCTCGCCCGCCCGATCCAATGCGCGAAGATGCTTTTTGCGAAGTTCCGCGCGGGGAGCTGCTTGATGCTGCAGAAGCGTCCTATCCATTTCTTCTTCAGAAAAAAGAAGGGGTGATTTTTTCTGCGCACTTCGCCAACGATGATATATCCCCGCGGGACTAATGTCTGAATACAACACATCAAAAAAACGGGCCCGACTATCGCCGAAATCAATTTTTTTCTTTCTACAATATTGCTCTAAAAGTGTGCGCTTCAGCATCCAATCGGCATAGGGGTATAAGAGAAACGAATCGCGCTCGGCAACATCGCAAAGCCTTAGGACTCTTTCTACTATTTGTCGCTCTTCAAGAGGCACCTCCACACGCCGAGATTCAATAAATCGAGAAAGGCATTCTGCCCATTCTCTCAAAATCTGAACCGCGGTCCAGGAAACATTCTTCCCATACAAAGATGCTCGCCTCCTAAGAGATGAATCCCGAGAAAAAAACGGAAATGCCTTTTCGGGCTCTTCAAGTACCGGCAACGAGTATTCCTCCAAAACCCCCGCTTCGCACATTCGTAAAAAAACACTCACCAATCCAAACCGTATCTGTGTGGCTTTGGGCAACATCAACGGATCTCCGCTAAACACATGCAAGCGGGCAAAACCCTCCGGACAATCATGAGAATCACCGGAGTGGTTGCCAATCTTTCCCCCGCGAAATGTAAAAAGTGGAAGTCGCGACGAAAATGCTCGCGGAGAAACCACATAGCGCCATGTAGTGTTCGTACGATCATACAAAAGTCCGCCAAGGCCGGTGAGAACTATGCGCGTCACCAAAAGTGTGTTCAAAAGTTTCATAAGATATGCGCTCCCCCGTCCACGCATCGCATACACAGAAAGAAAATCATCCTTCACTTGATAATTTTCATGATTTCCCCAATGTTTAATTTCGGAAAGAGAATTTCCGTTAATAGCGTCCCAATTGGTCCTTGTAATTACCACCGATGACGCATTCTCTCCGATAGGAAAAAGAATTTTTGAAAGTTCGTACACCAACCGGTCACCACCCTGTTCAGCGCGAACAAGATCTCGAATGGTTATACATTCGGGTGTCGCATATTCAAGAATATCTGCGGGACCAATGGTATCCCTATACAGTTTTCCCCCGCTTGCCGCTATCCAAAATCGAAATGTCGGCCCCGATACCAGTTTCTCACCAACTATACGCACAATACCAGCTTTTTCTAAAAATGGATGTCTATGATTCTTTTGTTCTGCCAGTAAACCCTCAAGAGGTTCCAAAAAATATTTACCCGCATAGGGAGGATGCACAAAACTTCCATCCGCCATTTTTACGCTTAAACCGTACTCCGTTTCAAGTCCCACGATTCTTTCTTCCATTTTTTCCCTCATTATGACAAAGATCATCGTCATTAACGTACCAAAAAATCTACCCGAACACAAGCGTACTCTTGCAAAAGAAACAAACAGGTAGTACGATACAAAAAACCATTCTTTGACAAGGAGGCACCATGGGAGTCATCGATAGCAGTGGCAGCAGCATTCAAAAATTTCGGCATCCAGAAAATTTTATGTGGTCACCGAAATACGGAGCACTTATTCAGGACGCGCCGATTGCAAAGGAATATCCTGAACTTAACCGCGCGGGAAAACAGCTTCCCGAGGTATTCGGAACGGAAGCGGTATACCCGCTTATTGAAAGCTTACCTAAACCAAATCTTGTATTGCTTGATACTCTCTCCGTCGCGCAACAATATCGCGTAGCAAAACGGTGCGCGTTTCTTGCGTCAGCATGGCTCAAAAACCATTCGCATGGAAAACCCCTGCGACCAGACTTGAATTATATTCCCTCAAATCTCGCGCGCTTGTTTGTCGCAGTTTGCGAAAAACTCGGACGCAAGCATCCAATTCTCTCCTATGACCTTTACTGCAAAGCAAATTGGGAATTGATTGACCCAAACGGACCGTTTGAGATAAAAAACCTCCGGCTTGAGCAATGTTTCGTGAATCCACACATCATTCCAGATGAATCGGGTTTTATTCTTATCCATACCGTAATTGATAAGCGCGGCAAATACATTCCTGAAGCCGCAGCTATATGTCTTGGTGCAATCTATGAAAAATACCATTTCCTTGCCGCATCAACCCTGCGAACCATTGCCGCTTCTCTTTCGTTGATGTACGCAGAACTTATTAAAATGCCAAACTGGTGCGATCCGAATATGTATTATCTTGAAGTACGCCCGCAAATTCAACTTTTTCAAAATATCCGCTTTGAAGGCGTAGAGAATCCGCGGTATCAAGAACCCATAACCCTTCGCGGAGAAACAGGCGCTCAATCAACACTGCTTGAACTGATTCGAGTATTTCTCGGCATTCCCGAAACAACATCGCCCCTCACCTATCACCGGCGCGAAATGCGGGAATATATGGTAGCGAAACAAATTGAATTTATTGACCTCATTGCAGAGATGCCGTCAGTCCGAGAATATGTCATACAGCACTGGCAGGAATATCCCGGTCTGCGCGATGCTTATAATGCCTGTGTCCACGGCCTCTATCTCTTCCTGCGCGAACACCTAAAAGATGCCATTGGTTATATAGAGGATAAAGAAACGGGTGAAAAAAAAGCGCGCGGCACCGGAGGTACACCGTTCCGGCCATACCTCCAACTCCATTTGTGGGAAGTGCGCGGCGGGAGAATCTACGCGAACGCGGAAGAAGAACTTCATGACGAAGCCGCGATGGAACACCTACGAACAACCGACCCTATTTTTTCGGGCTTTGACCCCGAAGCAATCAAAAAGTCGCTCCAATAATCGGAACGACTTTTTTCATATATCCTAAAAAACCTAATCGGCTAATTCGTGCGAATTAGCCGATTAGAAAAAAATATTATTTTCCAAAAAGCACTCGGCGATTCACATACATAAACGGGATATTAATAAGCCCGACAAGCCACTTCACGGAGGTTTGGCCGATAATCAGGGGCAGAAGCGGAAGGCCCGCGCCCGCAAAGGCAAGCGGAATAAAAATCAACGTATCAAGAAGGAGTGCGGGAAGAGAACTGAAAGCATTGCGCATCCACAAATACCGTCCGCCGGTTACGCGCTTGAACCACGCGAACACATACGCGTCAAAATTTTCCGACACCAGAAATGCGGCCCAACTTGCAAAGGTGATGCGCGGGACAATCCCAAAAATCTGCGCCCATTCGTTTTGCATCATCCAAAAAGGTGCCGGAGGAAACTTCACGCCAAGCCAGAAGAAAAAGACCATGGCAACCTGCGACACAAACGCAATAAAAATCATGCGGTGCGTCTCGGCGCGGCCAAATTTTTCATTCACAATATCGGTCAGAAGATACGTCAGAGAAAATACCAAAACCCCGCTTGGCCCGAAAAACGTCGCGAACCCCAAATTGAACGCGGAAATTTTTACCGCCAAAATTTGGGCAACCAGCACGAATGTAACATAGAGCGCGATTAACAAATCCGCGCGTTCAAACCGGCGCGCGTACCAGCTTCCCAAAAGCGTGAAGCTTGAAATGCCGAGAATCCAAAAAATAAGAAGAAAGAAAGACATATATAAAAAACCCAAATCACAAATAAATTCCAATCTCCAAATTTAAAACGTTTCGAATTTTTTCATTTATTTATATATCGCCATTATCTGTCGCAAATATACTTGCTTATTTGAACGTAAAAATTCACCAGTATAATCAAACCATACGCGTAAAAAATCGGTACGTTTAATTTTTCGCAATTTACCTATTTCGGGGTCTTGGAGATAAATATATTGTTTGTCCAACCCCACCACTATTGAATAATGACCATCCGCAACCACCGAATCAGGGTAATTTTTTCTTCCCCTCGTAAACCAATCTACAATAACTGGAATATCTTTATCAAGATATTTCTTAATATCGCCAAAGGTTGAATCGTTCTTTATTCGGGTTTTGAGTCCAAAAAGACGCAGTACGCCCTGCATTTGCCTTGCATCAGTTCCCTCTTCTATATTAGTTCCCGCAAGCCGCGCTAATTCTTTCTCTGATTTTTTAATACCATAAAACCCCAAAACCATTTTCAAAACAGCAGGACCGCAATATCCCTTGTTCAACGTTTCTTGAAATGGTTCTATCTTTAATAATTTCATAACTATTTCTTAACTGTCTATAAAAACAAATATCCTCTTTAGGAATAAAATTAATCACGAAGCCAATTTTTATTCCGAAGCGCCTCTTCCAAATCAATATCAAACATACGCGCGTTCGTAATCACCATACCGAGCACGTCTGCCAGCTCTTTTTCCAATTCTTTTTTTGATTCCTCTTCCGGAAGATATTTTTCGGGGCGACATTTTTTTCGGTGTATCAAAACGGCCTGCATATATTCCCCCGCTTCCTCAAATAATTTAAGCAGGGCAAAATCCTGGTCAATCACGACCCCATTTCGCTTGCCGTAATCCAGCGCGTTTTGAAATACTTTTTCCTGTAATTCTTTAAAATCCATACTTTTTAAATTCTAAATGATAAACACCGAATTGTAAATTATTTTAAAACGCCGCCGGAGGCATCAAGAAATGTATCATATAATTTCATCAATTGTCTTAACGCGTCGGGAATAACCGAATATTCAAACGCGTCTATCTTTCGAACCGGCAGAATTTTTGAGGAGGTACTCGTCAAAAATGCGCCGTCAAAACTTCCGAGGTCATTTGGCACAATATCCCGTAGCACTACCTCATAGCCATTTTCACGCGCAACCTGCAAAACGGTTTTTCGGGTAACGCCGTCCAGCATTTTTTCCTCGGGCGGCGAAAAAATCGTTTTGCCGCGAATCGTGAAAAAATTCGTGCGCGTGCCCTCGCGGATAAATCCTTCGCGGTCAATCAAAAGCGCGTCATAGCATCCCGCCTCGCGCGCTTTTTTATACGCAAGGTAGCTTGAAAGCATATTAAGCGTCTTGGCTTTCGAATATTCACGCTCATACGGACAGGTAATAACCGCGGCCCCCTCTTTATACCATTTGTCCTCCGGATATAAAGGGTTCAAGGGCAGAATAAAAAACTCCGCCGTCTCTTTCGTTTTTCCGCCAATCAAAAGAATTTTTAAATTCGCATTTTCAATTTTATTCGCACGCACAACGGCCTGTACCGCGGTAACAATAGTATCTTCCGAAAACGGGTGTTCTAAACCAATAACACGACACGACTCTTGCAGGCGCAAAAGATGCTCTTTCAAAAAATAAATAATGCCGTTTCGCACTTTTAAATTCTCATACACCCCGAAGCCATAGGAGTATTCAATATTCGCGAGCGGAATCACCGCCTCTTCCATCGAATGAAGTTCGCCGTTTTTTGAAAAATAATCAAACAAGATAATTCATGCTACTAAGAAACAGCGGGTAATTTAAAACTAAACCGACTCCCCTTTCCTTCTTCGGATTGCAACCAAATTGTTCCTCCCATTTTTTCCACCAATTCTTTCGTAATAAACATCCCGAGGCCGGTACCCGTGATCTTCTGAACCCTTGCCGAATCCGCCCGGAAAAACTTTCCAAACATATGTTTCTGATCCTCCAAAGATATACCAATACCGTTATCCTCAACATGCGTAACTAAAAAATTCTCCTCCAATTCGTGTGAAATCTTCACCCATCCTCCTTCGCGGTTATATTTGATCGCGTTTGATACAAGATTCACCAAAATCTCTTTGAGACGCGCTGTATCCGCAAGCACCAAGCGTAGCTCATCCGAACGTTCATACGCAAGTGAAAGTTTTTTCTCATCAGCAAGGGGTTTTGTCTCTTCAAAAACACTACGCACCGATTCACGAATATCCACGGCGAATACCTCTATTTTAATACGGCCGGCCTCAGAGCGCGCAATTTCAAGAATATCGTTGATAAGACGAACAAGCCGCTCATTTGCTTCCCATACGGTATCCAGATACTTCCGGGCGGTTTCTGAAACACTGCCGGCCGTTCCCTCACGAATCATAGAAATATAGCCGCGGATGGCTGTCACCGGTGTCCTAAGTTCGTGCGCGGCAATAAAGGTAAATTCATTTTTAAGTTCCTGCAAACGTTTCAATCCTTGGGCCATTTTATTGAAGGCGCTCCCGAGCTCCTGAAACTCGTCGTTCGTGCGAATCACAACCTGCTTTTCAAAATTACCCTCCTCAATTTCCGCGGCACCCCGCTTCAATGCTGCAATAGGCTGTAAGAGCCGGTTCGCAAAAAGAAACGCCAGTAGTAAAACCGCAATGATGCCAAAAATGGTCACACGAAGCACCTGATTTTTAACATCATCAATAATCGCGTCCGCATCCCGAAGCGGCCACTCTGCCATCAAAAGCCACCCGATTCCCCCGATTCGTTTTCCGGCTCCCACAACAGGTTCGTGGGTAAAAATGCTTCTATACCTATCTTCTTCATCCAAGCCACCAAGCTGTTCTCCCTCCATAAGCCGCCCAACTCTCTCAAACTGCGAAAGATCAACTCCGATGCCGACACCCCTATGCTCGCGCCCCGCAATAAGCGCTCCATCACGATCAAGAAGTAAAAGATGCCCGGCAGCGCCCAGTCGCGCGTTTTCTATGGAACGAACCACTTGTGAAAGATTTACTTCTGCCGAAAGCACCTGAATGATGTCGTCGTTTCTGTTCCGTACGGGTGCTGAAAAAGTAATTACGGGACCCGAAAGCGTATAGGAAACTGCTCCGATAAAATTTTTACCCGCCGCAGGAATTTGAAATTTAGGAAGACGGGAAACATCATTGCACTCATCCTCCTCTCTTTGGCACAAAAACTCGGTGCCATCCCGAAAACGTTTTGCGCTTTCCCGGCCTTCCAAACCAATAAAACTCACTTCCTCAAATGCGCGGTGCTCCTCCATAAGTCCCTCAAGGAGAAATTTTTGTTCGGAGGAAGCAATTTCCGACGTTTGGGTGAAGCCGACACGAAGCTCAAGAATGCCGAGGGTATCGGAAAAAAATTTCTCTATTTCGCTTGTTTTCTCATCAATGAGTTGCGCTTCAAGATTCGCAACATCGTGCCGGTGCGAAATATCAATCAAAAGAAGGGCAACCCCGCCGAGTATCAGTGCCGGAACTGACGCGAGAATAATAAAAAAGAGCGCAAATTTATTGCGAAGCTCGCTCCTAAAAATTAGCCGAAAAAACGCACTGTTCATTTTGTATTTCTAAAGCCCGAGGGCTCTCAGCGTCTCCCGCTGAATATATGTTTTCTCAATCGGCCTGAATCGGCCAAGTCCCATAATATCAGCACTCGTCGGCTTCTCATCTTCTTCTTCATATTCATCAGGAATTCCGAGGGTATGATAAAACTCATGCGCCAATACGCTTGCCCCGAATGCGCGATACGGGAGATCGGAAAGAAAGGTGCGGGAGAGCAGAAAAAAACCCTCTGCTGATTTCACGTTGACTTTAAAAATAACGGATTCCGGAAGTCCGAGCTCCTTCGCAATATCGCCCACCGACTCAAAGTCGCTCTCCGCGATAACACCCCCCGATGCCCCAACGCCCTCATACATGATAAACATCACGGGATAGCTCCCTTCTTCTTTTTTCCAAAAATCAGGACGATATAAGTCGCCCTCTGGAAAAAAAACGCGTTGGTCAAGTTCTTCCCCGATATTCAAAAGTGCCTTTGGATTTCCGTGTTGCGTACTTTCGGTATCATACACAAGCTGATCTGCGTAACCGACGACAGGTTCCGGATACACCACGTACGTAACGACAGAGCGCCCCTGAAATTGAAGTGTGTGAAATTTTTGTAGTTGTTCCAGATTTTTTTCGAGCAGAGTACGCCACTCGGCTGTTCCTGCCGCTGCTTTGTTTTTCGGCACGAAATAAAACGCGGCAATGCGAATGTGTTGAATGCCGCTATCCGGATTATTAAAAATATGCGGCGTGGTAAAACGCAAAGATGCGTACTCATGCAGACGTGGTGTCGCAACCCAAAAAGAAAGTGAAGCGATCGCTCCCGCAAGACCGCACAACGCGAGAATGAGATATTTCAACATGAATAAGAACCTACGGAAAAGCCCTCCGCAGAGCACGGGGGCTTTTCGTATGTTATTTCAAAAGTTCATTTGCTTTCTTTCTCGTTGCGGGACCGACAAAGCCACTCCCCTTCGTTAAACCAACGGGCGCTAAAATTTGAGAAACATACTTCTCCTGAAAACGAACTACTGCTTGTTTCGTAAGCGCACCGAAGTAACCCGTAATCAGTCCCTGCGGATACACCCCTTCTTTCAAAAGAAGCGACTGAAGGGTTTTTATGTCATCACCGGAATTTCCCTGTCGGAGATTACGTAACAGTTCCCCCTTCACAGCCTGCCCCGCGGGGAGTGCGGCTGACGTTGCTTGAGCAAGAGTGGCGGACGTTCCGATAGCGCGTACCACAATCTGATTCGTATTGCCTGATTCGTTTCCCGCAGGATCAACTGCTCGCACCGTGTAATAATATGTTATGCCGTTACGTACCGCCATATCGGTTACCTCAACGCCTTTTATTTCCGCAGAAAGAATTTCACCAAGCGACCCGGTGCGTTCCGCCTTATACACTTTTGCGTGATTAAAATCGCGCGCGGGATTCGTCCAAACAATCTTGATTTTTCCGTTTCCGAGAGCGCTTCCTGAAACATTCGCGGGAGATGCGGGCGGTGTCACGTCTGCCGCGGCCACAATGGCAAAGCGCGTCAGATGCGTTACGCGCGCAATGATAATATTCTTATCCTTATCCACGGTATAATTTTCAATATTCACCCACGAGCCCGTCTCTTCATCAAAGAAACTCGGCATAATAGTATTTTCGTTAACCCCCTGTTTTTTCAATTCATCATCGCTATAGGGAAGAACAATTTCAGCGTTTTCTTTCAATTGCGTAACCTGTGCACCCGCGGCATCCCGAATGGTTATTTCATATACCGTACCCACCACTTGTGCCCCGGCCTGTGAGGGTGCTTCCACTGTCGATCTCACTTCAACCTGCACGGTCCCGCTTCCCCCTGCCGCAGCCGGAGGAACGCTGATTTTTGCGCCATCTTGAGCTTGAACCACCACATGCTCGGCCGCCGATTGACTTACGCTGACGGACGGAGAAAGAAGCGCCTCGCTAAATTTCGTCAAAAATAATTCAACAACAGCGCCGCTCGTTCCTGCCTCAACCGTTACCTCGGGCGCTTTATACGGAATTTCGGAAATTTCTTTTCCCGCGCCAATATGCCATCGTTCGGAAAGTCCTACCTGCATACGAAATATTCCCGATTTATCTGAGCGGGTATTGGCAGACCCTCCTTTTTCGGACCACGCCCATACGAACGCGTCTGTTGGCGTGCCATCTGCAAATTTTGTCGAACCCGAAAGAAATACGGTAGCGACTGTATCCCGTTTCCGAAACACTAACGTGAGCGTCCGCGTCTCCCCGCTATACACAGGAAGAGACTGCTCTTCAGAATTCAAAAATCCGGATTCGGGAGGCAGTGATCCCCGCACATAATACGTGCCGCCGCGCACAAAAAATATCACGCTCCCCGACACATCGCTACTCTTAAACTGCGAGGGGGTATGGACTTCTGTCGGAGCTTGCGCAGAACTTACCGTATCTACAATAACTCCCGCATTAACAATAACGGCACCATTCTGATCTACGGTCTTCACAATAAGTTTTCCGTCAGCAATCGGAACCGTGAAATCCGCTACCTGCGTTTCCGCGATTACATCTTTAGAAAAAGAAACTTTAGGCGAAGGGCCTGTATAACTCCACGAGGCGATCGCCGCGTCCTTAGGCCGAATGCCGACCTGCCAGACGCCGTTATCCACCTTAAGCGTATAGCGTCCTTTACTATCAACAACGCCCCGTGTCTGCTGACCCGACTCGCTCGAATACGCTCCCACTTCCGCGTCAGGCACAGGATTTCCGCTTGAAAAAAGAACAAGGCCGGTAATCGTTTTAATAGCAGAACCAAAACGAAAATTAAGCGTCTGGCTTGCCCCCGCGCGAACCGTAACCGTAACAACATCCGGTTTAATCAAATTCCCCCCGCCAAACGGCGGGAATACCTCCACGCGATACGTTCCTTCGGGAAGAACGGCCGAAAACCCACCGCTTGCGTCTGTTTCAATATTCCGCGAAAAAGAAAAATCGCTCCGCGAGAAATAAACAAATGCTCGTCCCATTGGATTTCCCGCGCTGTCAGTTACTTTTCCCAGAACCTCGCCCCCCTGAAGCGTGTTGTCGCCCGCCGTGGAAAATGAAGCGCTAAACGGAGTAGCAAGTACAACGCCCGTTATATCTTTGATCGTCGCAAAAACGGTATACAGATACTTCGCGTTCGGCTCAAGTGCCGCGGATGGAACAAATTCAAACGCGTCAGAAAATATAGAAAATGTCCCGGAAAGAAGCGAAGAGGAATTTGCCATATTCACGAACGAAAAGAACTGGGTTTTTAACGAATCCGGATCAATGGCATTCGTGAAGCCAACGCGAACACGGCTCGCCGCATCAACACCCGATGCATTTTGAACGGGAAACGTGCGCGACGGATCAACGGAAAACGTCTTGACTGCAAGACCCGAGACAGCGACGGGAGAAGAAATATAATCGGCGCGCATCTCGTTTCCCAAAGTATTCCTGACGTTCTTTTTCACACGAAGCTCGTAGGTAGCCCCGCCGATGGGAGCATCAAACGTAAGATATTCAAAACCGCTTGCGTATGCCCAAATTTTTCCCGCAACTCTCAATCCATCCGCAACGCGGAAGATCCCGATATTTGATTCCGTCAACGTTGTCTGATCAACGGTACGCGAAAAAAGAACCGTAACCCGTACCTTCCCATCAAAATCAATAACGACATTGGCCGACGTAACACCAAAAATACTCGAATCGGTAACGGAAGAACATCCTTGTGTTACGGTTGTATCGCCTTTCTTTGCGGAAAGCGTCATCGCACTATTGCAATACACTGAATTACTGAATGAATCGTTATACATAAAATGGCATCCTTCTCCCAAAAGTGCTACCAACGCACTTTCACAAGTGGTAGAGGTGACGGGCACTCCCCCGCCCGAAGAAGAACATCCTTGCGTTACTGCCGTAGCACCTTTTTTTGCGGACTGCGTCATCGCGCTATTGCAATAAATTGAGTTCCCCAAAGAATCGTTATACATGTAATGACAACCGTCTCCGAGCAACGTAATGAGAGAACTATCACACGTTGAAGCTGTCGTCGTCGTGGTGATAGTCGTAGTAGCAGATGAATACCCGGGACACGTATACGTACTACCTCCTCCGAGAGGCTGGCACACAGGACTATTCGTATCGCTCATACAATATCCTACACTCCCAGAAGAATAGGGATACATATAATGATAGTTGGAGGGACAGGACGTGGTGCTTGTAGTTTGGGTCGTTGTTGTCGTCGAAGAAGTGGTGCTTACAGTCGGGCATGTATACGTCTTGCCATCACTAAGAGACTGACAGATGGTAGCGTTTGTATCGCTCATGCAATATACCGTACTACTACTCGCATCGGGAGCCATAGAGTGATAGCCAGTAGAACAAGTACTTGTGGTAGTGGTAGTCGTTGTCGTTATTTGGGGTGGAGCGATGGTCGTGAATGTCCGATTATAAATATACCCCGTGTAATAATTCGCATCGCGCGAGACTATATTATACGTATACGTCGCTCCTGAAACCAATCCGGCAAGCGTGATTGAATGATACGTCACATAACTAAGATCTTCCTTATAGGTTCCCGATACGGTTCCAACCCAATATTCAATTTTGGAAGTAGCGGGCCTATCCGTAGTCCAACCAATCGTCACGGAATTTGAAGTGATATTTGTCACGCTTTCGTTACTGATAACCGGAGGTGGCGTAGTGGTAGTACTTGTCGTAGTCGTGGTGGTAGTCGTAGGAGCAGAACAACCCGAAGTAACCGCGGTGTCTCCGTATTTTGCCGAGAGCGTCATCGCGCTATTGCAATATATTGAGTTGCCGGAAGAATCGTTATACATATAGTGGCAGCCTTCTCCGAGCAATGTGATGAGAGTGCTCGCGCACGTACTTGAAGAACCCCCGCCTCCGGAAGAGGATGAGCTTGTTGAAGAACATCCTTGAGTAATCGTAGTGTCTCCGGATTTTGCCGATTGTGTCATAGCCCCGTTACAATAAATGGCATTGCCGGAAGAATCACTATACATATAATGACAACCGTCTCCCAAAAGAGTAATTAAAGCACTACTGCACGTGCTTGACTGCGCGGAAACGAATATCCCCTGTACCAACAAAAAAACCGCCGCAATAATTACGGCAAAAAGAAACATATGTTTATAGGACATTCTTATAGTCGCGAAACTCTCTCATATACTTAAGCCATTCGAGGAAAAACCACGAATGAATACGAGCGAATACGCGTATATATACTATTTTTATTATAAACGAAAACTGCCCGAAAGGGCAGTTTTCGTGTGGATAACTCTACTGATGAGACATCACCAAAAACGAACGGGAATTCTTATCTCCGCGTCATACTCGGGCAAGTCCGATGGATTATTTTTCTGAAATACGACTGTGCCGCGGCTACCCTTTGACATACGGAATTGTACCGTCGCACTAAATGCCACAAAATCCGTAGTCATCCATTCGCCCTCCGCCCGGGCAATGCCAACCCCCAATTCTGTTCCATCTTCATCAAATACGCGCACCGGAAAATCCGCTTCAAAAAACCAATTACCCCGCGCTTCTCCTTCAACCACCAACGGGCTTTGCACCACCGCATCAGATTTCGGTGTTGTAATCCGTATCAAATCGTCTTTCATCTCGTTGTTATTAGTTGTAGGTTGTTGGTCGTAAGTTATGAGATAAATCACCCCCGCCTTATCGTCGGAAACGTATATCTTCCCCCCCGGCTCAACCAAAATATCAACAGGTCTTCCCAACGCTTCACCACCCTGAAGCCACCCCGAAATGAAATCCTCCTCGCCAAGATAGATTCCGCGCCAGTCAAAGCGATAGCGCACAATTTTATATCCCGCCGGCTCTGTCCGATTCCATGAACCGTGATACGCCACCAAAAGATTGTACCAGTATTCTTCTGGCCATCCCTCTTCGGGTATAAATACCAAGCCAAGGGGTGCCGAATGCGCGGGAATATCAATATACGAGGGAATTTTTTCCGGCTCTTCGCATGGATTTTTTATATATACATTTTTATCAAAAGATGCGTCATGAACATTTTGACCGTAACAAATCGGCCAGCCGTAATTTTTTCCTTCTTCTACGATATTTATTTCATCGGGCGGAATATCATCCCCGATTAAATCACGGCCCATTTCGGTCGCCCAAATGGAACCGAGAACCGGATGAATCGCCATAAAAACGGCATTCCGTAGGCCCGAAGCAAATGTTTTTAAATTACTGCCGTCCGCATTCACCGACAAGATTTTTGCGCGCCGCGAATCGCTCTCACGACACACATTGCAGGACGACCCCACTGAAATAAGCAGCGTATCCTCGTCGGGATATGGCAAAAATAAAATAGTGCGGGTAGTATGATTTCCGCCACGAGGCAGATCAACAATTTTTTTCTTATGTAATGCTTTCAGCTTTTCTACATCATAATCATATACCGCGACCTGGTCTTCTTCCGCGATATACAGCTGGCACTTCTCACGACAGCGAAACGCGAGGCCATGCGGCTTATGCAACCCATCCGCGATGGTAACAACGCTATCGGCAAGCCCGTCGCCATTCGCATCGGGTAGAACAGCGACCACGCGCCCTTCCGATGGAATACTTGCAAGAATATTCCCCACGGGGTCGCGCGCAAGCACGCGCGGCCCGCCAAGCCCTTTCGCAAAAATAGAAATGGAAAATCCGGGCGGAAGTTTCAACGGAAAATCGATAGAGTTTTCCGAAGCCAAATTTTGTTCTTCTATAATTTTTACAATATCTTCGGACGGCGATGTCAGCGCGGGCCAGATGCCCCGCAAATTTTCACGATAAAAAACCGCGGCTACAACAATGCCCGCGCCAATCAAAAAAATTATTCCCCATATAACAATTTTTTTCATATATTAAAACCCGGCGAAAAATTGGCCTACAAAAACCCCGACGCCGATTGCGATACCTCCGACAAAAAGCATTTCAAATCCCTTGCGAAGTATCCCTATTTTAAAAAGCCGCGCGCCACAAGCGCCAAGTAAAAAGAGTGCCGCAAGAGAAAACACGATTGAAATCCAAAACGCTGAACTTGCCTGCCACAACACATACGGAGCAAGCGGGATAAATCCTGAAACCAAGTAAGAGCCGAACATAATAACGGCACCCCCAACGGAACGGCGTGAAGAAACTTCTCTCTGCGCGGCATACTCCTCCACGGAATGCTCCGAAAGAAAACTGCCCACCCCCATGGAAAATGCCTCCACAAAAATCAAAACAAGCCCCGTCAGAAGAATAGTGTGGCGCTCCACTCCCGCAATCGCAACCCCCGACAAAAGCCCCACAGTGGAAACCAAACTATCCTCCACCCCGAAGATGAAGTTGCGGATATACAGCGGCGTAATACGAGAAAAAATCCCATCTGTCAATTTTGTGTTCGTATCCATAATGATATACTAACAAAAAATGGGTCGTTGAAAAAGAGGAGGAGGCCAATGGGAGTTTTTGTATTTGACGGCGACGATACGCTGTGGATGAACGAGTGGCAATATTCGGAAGCATATGCCAACTATTTCAGTTATCTATATAAAATTTTCGAAAACAAAACACCCGCTCTTCATCTAATCTGGGAACGATATTTTTTGATAGAAAGCGAATTATATAAAGAATGGGGCGTGAAGCGAGGCCGCGTTGCGGAAGCGATGGTCAGAATGTACCGGGATTTAAACAAACGGGTAAAATTCGAATTCGGCAAAGATATGCACAGCTTTAAACACGAAGAACAGATCCGAAAAATCGGCGACCAACCGTTTCAATACGAACGGTTAACCTGGAATCCCGGAGCGCAAGATGTTTTAAGAACATTGCGACAAGAAGGCCATACCGTATGTTTCCTTTCAAGTTTTGACAAGGAAGTTTTTCCCCGCAAGGCCGAATTCCTCGGGTTGTATGACTTTTTTGACAAAAAGAATGTACGTATTACGGAATTTAAAAAAACAAAGGAAGATTTTATCGCCGTAAGCGGCTGGAAAAACGAATATGCCGACCTGAATCACGAATGGTATGCCGTGGGAAACGGTGAAAGCGATGTACGCCCCGCACTTGAAATTTCCGAAAGATGGCGAGGAATTTATATTCCGCACGGCTCCACCTCCCAATACTTCAGAGGCAAAAGAGGCATGGACTATTGGACATCTACTTCCATTGACCATCCCCGTGCTGTCACCATTAATTCCATAAGCGAATTGCTGAAAGTTATTTAAATTCTCCCTATACGGGAGAATTTTCTTATAATCTTGCAATCATGTTTTTTACGATTGCAACGAATTTTTTTTGATGATCCCGGTTTACCGCCAAATCAAGGTCGTCGGTCTTAACGGTGGCAATAGTAAGATGCGGATGCATAGTAATCCATTTTTTCTGAAGGCCGGAGATGAGCTTTATATATTTTATATCAATTTCTTTTTCGTATTCTCGCGCCCGGCTGTATATGCGTCTTTGAATCACGGAGGGGGAAACATTAAGTTGTATGATAAGATCGGGAACGGGTATATTTTTACTGAATACACTGAAAAATTTATCGTACAAGGCATACTCATCCCTAGTCATATGACCGAGAAGCAGCTGGGCTTTGGCATACGTAAAATGGTCCTGGTAAATAGGAGAGTCGTGCACAACGCCTGCGCGCGCAAGGAGAGTTTTTATTTTTTCAAGCTGGTGCGCTTTCTCCCGAAGATAGAACAGTTGAGCCGGTAAAGCCCAGCGTTTTGGCTCTTTATAAAAAAGGGGCAAAAAAACGTTGTCCGCGGGATTTTCTTCAAAAAGATGAAAATCGAGCTCTTTTGAAAGCAGAGCTGACGCCGTTGTTTTTCCGGAGCCGAGCACCCCCGCGACAGCACTATAGAAAGTATTCTTCTTCGTATCCATATACTTTCATAATACCACACCGACGCCCGCCTTTCCTCCTCTCTTTTTTATAAACCCATCCTGCTCCAGGGCGGCGCATATTTTTTTAACGCGCGGAATCGGTTCACGAAGCATCTTGCTCATCCCGCCAAATGTCATACTTTTTTTCTGAAGCAAAAACTTTAAAATCTTCCCTCGCAGTTCGCGGTCTGAACCGCTGAAACGGGATTGGCGCGAATAATGCGCGCTTTTTTTATTCGGATTCGAAATTGTTTTCGCAAGCATTGCTCCATAATCCATGAGCGCGTAATACCATTCCCGCGCTTTTTTCCGAGGGAGTGCTGCCGCAACGTATTCTAAAATATCCTCATCGCGTACTGATTTCTTTTCTGGAAAAAAGAAATGGATGAATACGCGGCGGATGTTCGTTTCAATAAAGGGCACTGGCGCATTAAACGCAAACGCGGCAATAGAACCGGCTGTTGCCTTGCCGATGCCGGGAAGTTTTTCAAGTTTTGCAGGGTCGCGCGGAAGAATACCTCGGTACTCTCGCACAATAATCTCCGCACATTTTTTTAACGAAAGCGCACGGCGATTATACCCAAGCCCCTGCCACGCGATAAGCACGGCGCGGGGTGACGCGGATACCAAAGCGCGGAAATCAGGAAATTTTTTGATAAATACCGGATATTTTTCCATAATGCGCGATACCTGCGTCTGCTGAAGCATAGCCTCCGAAACTAAAATCTTATAGGGATTACGGGTATTGCGCCACGGCATAGCGCGTTTATGCATACGATAATACCGCCATACGGCGGCTCGAAATATACGAATTTTTTTAGTGTCCATACGGCTCATTGCTTCTTTTCTCTGCACATTTTTTCACAGCGCCTGCACGTAATCCAGTTAGTAAAAAGGAGGACCGCAACGGCGGGGGGAGCCGCATCAATAAGCGTATCGCTTGCGGAGTGAGAAGATGCATCGCTCACCATAAAAATAAGCACAAGCAATGCCGCACCAAAAAAAAACACAACCCAACCCTGCCAGGTGACGGGATAATGCGCTGTCGCAATACCAATATCTTTTGCTTTAAACCAGGAGGATTTCACCCCGTTAGAAGTCTATTTTGTATAGCACTAACGCTAGCCTTCAACAGACTTTTTGTTATTGATAATCCCCGTATCGTAAAACCAGAAACTTCTACCCCCTTATTTATTCTTTCATGGTCGGGTACGAGCATACCCCGCACATGGCTAGCCCTGATTTATAAATTGCTTGTGCCAGACATTAAATAAATAGATAAAATGGCATAACGGGGTTCATTTTTTCGAGTATAGCAAAAATAAAAGAAAAAGTCAATAGTTCGACGGGCTCACCAAACCTTTTTCATATATTCTTTTCCACCAATACCTCCCCTGCCGGAAGCCCGCGAAACTTCCCGCAAAAAAGAGTGCTACGGCACTCCAACTATGAATCAGAACCCACGTGTCCCATGAAAAACCAAAACTCCAACGGGAAAAATTATTCAGAAGCAAGCCAATATACCAAATCTCAAGAAGGCCGTGCAGGATGAATTGCAGAAAAACCCCGAGAAGAGTAAAGATAAAAATATAAACGGACTGCTTCCAGTTCCCCATAACGTACTATGTTACCGATTATCCCCCTCTCCGGAAATCGTTCCTCGTTCAAGGCGCGACTGCAATTTTTCCAAATTCGCCGCCGCAACCGCTTTCAAGGGAAGTTGGAGTTCGGTTGCAATCTGCGCAACATACCATAAGACATCCCCGAGCTCCTTCGCAATTTCCGCTTTTTTCACCTCATCAATAACGCCCCCGTGATCTCTGATAACTTTTTTTATTTTCTCCGCAACTTCTCCCGCCTCACCAACCAAACCGAGCGTCGGGTATATAAAATTCGCCCCGAGATCGGGGTACTTTGCGGTTTTTCGGGAATGCGTTTGATAATGGTCGAAATCCATATGCCCTACGGGGAAATTCTAAACTCTTCAGCCAGAGGCTGATCCGCCTCGGGCGGAAAATACTAAACTCTTCCGCCAGAGGCGGATCCGCCTTCGGCGGAAAATAGCACCTACAAAAAACTCCTTTCCCCATATTACTCCCCCGCGCCGTCTCCTACAATTCGTGCTGTGCATAACAGGTTTATAAACCCCCGTTAGAAGTCCTCGGGTGACTTTTTTTAGAGTAAGCCAAAGGCGCGGAGCCGACTTTCGTCTCCGGCTGTGGTATATCGAAGGCCATTCTTAGACTTCTAACGGGGTAAATGAAAAGAAAAGCCGCCCTTGAAAGACGGTCTTAATTTTGACCTTGCGGGCATGCCATAAGCCAAATGATCCGATCAAGCGCCTTGATATGCTCTTCTTTTGTATGACCGCACGAAATAAGAACGTTACCCGTCCCTATTGCCTCTTTTTCCGCATACGCAACTTTACTGTAAAAAACGCGATGCACGATCCCCGGAATAAACCCGAGACGCAGGGTGTTTATGAATATTTCTGCCAGAATAGAAAGATCATGCGGAGGAATAATTTCTGTCTTCGCAACTTCTTCAATCACCGCGTCCAACAGGTCCGCGTACGCGCCCTTTGAAAACGCGTGACGCAACACACAACATTCAACTTCTTCAAACACAACCAACAAAGGATGCTTTTTAATCCTCAATTCATCCTCCCCGACTTCGTTACTCTCTTATATACTACTTACCATAAAACTACAAAGAAGTCAAATATAACATCCCCCGCAACAATCCTCTACTGATTTGGCACAATCCAGAAAGAATTTTTTCCGCGCTTCCTTGTTTCTGCTTCAATATTTTTTTCTATCCGGCCCAGCGCATACTTCAGAAGACGAGTTTCCGGTTTTACACGGCCCGAAATCATATCCCGTACAAATCCCATCATGGCTTTCTTATCTTCCTCTAATGCCTCCCCCTTCACTTTTTCAAGAAGAGACTCCAATGACGGACGCGCTCCGTGCCGCATCGCGTTTTCTATCGCCTGCTCACGCCCTTCTCCTGCGGCAATCGTTTCGTTATATATTCGTTCCGCATCCGTCAGAGGAGAAAAAATAAGTTCGCGCACTTCGCGCACGATCGCGTGATACTCCTGCTGAATCCACTGAATCCTCGCTTCAAGAGCGGAGCGCGCGAAATGATTGTCAAAATTATAAAAAAGTATCTCTTCTTTCTTCGCGTCCGGCACTTCCATCGTCTGCTCATCAAACGCTTTTATAATGTCCTTCCATTGCAGATGGTCGCGGACAAATTTTTTATCGCTATACTCGCGCGCCTTGATTTTTACGAATGTCTTTTCTCCGTTTTTATCCTCGTACAGCGCCATAACACCCTCCATATTAATAAATTTTCCCTCCTCCTGTGCAACACGATGAATATCGGCAATAGTCATGCCCAAAAATTCCGGCGTCATATCACGCGCGGTTTCCGCTCCGAGACGATCAGCCGTTTTACGAACATCTTCCCAATCATCCGCGACACCGGTTTGTGTCACAATACTGTTTAAGAGCACCAGCGACTGTTTTCCTTTATAATCCACAATATGCGAATCATTAGGAAGAATAATTTCAAAACAATATGTCCGCGAAGGATCAAATACCGACGTATTCATCCGCGAAAGCATCGTGGAGGCGGGTTTCGTATAGTCTTTATTTTCAAAACTGAATTTTGTCGCCACCCGCCACGCATCCTTCCAGAAATACGCGATAACAAGAGAGCCGTTTAATTTTTCAAATACTTTTTCGGGAACAATCCGCAATTGTTCAAGAGGAATTTCCTCCCCCGCCTTATGGGTCTTTGAAAAAGGACGCGCCACGATATTTCCTTTTGTATCAAGGATAAGCCCCCGAAAGTGTCGAAGAACGGGATACGTATCCCATACGTTTGATACCTCGGTAATTGAAGAATATGTGTTTAAAAGCAAACCCTCGTAATCGCCCTCGCCCGGCTTTACATCAATAAATCCCTGCTGGCGCGCATATTCCATAAAAAGAAGCAGATCCTCTCCTTGCGGCAATTCCTTTCCCGTAAGCATGCGATACATCCGAAGCACGGCCGGTTCCTCGGCAGAAGCAAGTTCAAGTTCGGGATAATACATCCCCCACAGCTTTCCCTGTATCTCAACACTCGTATCCAGAATACCCGCTCCCGAACCCATATCCATCACCGGATCTTTTTCGTGCGTATGCCCCCCAACTACCAAAATATCCGGGTCATGCGCGACAACCTGCGGCAGTTTCCATACCTCCGCGCGCCCCCCAACAAAACGGCCGCTTCGCGCCCCGTGCATCATAAGATTATACGCCTGAGACGGAAGCCGCTCTCCCTTGCGCGGTATCCGCAGGAGAGATGCGTGCACCACAGCCAAGTGCTCCCACCGCGCGTACGCCGGAGCGCGTTCAAGCATTTTGACAATTTTTTGAATGGAGGCGGGTTTTAATCTTTTCTGCAATTCCTCTACGGTAGAGCGCGTCTCCTGCGACCGTACCTCTTCTCCCCGCAAACCCCGCAAAAGATTTTCATCGTGATTTCCCTTTACCAAAACAGCCCGTTTCGCGCGAACGAGAGCACTGATATAAATAACCGCCTCCGCATCATGCGGTCCGCGATCGGCCATATCACCGACAAATACGATCATCCGTTTTCCTTCTCCCTCTTTTTCCCGGACAATATTTTCCTGTCGGATCTGGGATGCCAACTCCCGCATCGCGCGATAACACCCCTGAATATCTCCCACAACAAAAAGAGGGGTGTCTTTCGGAGCATCATGGATAACTTCAATATGAGTATCTTTGCTATCCTCTTCCCCCAAACGACCAATAAAAGACGGGTCCCGGGTTGCTCCAAAACCAGTAGCAAACGCGGTACTCTCTCCTTCTTTTTCAATTTTGAGAAGGGGTGCCGGAATGGTAACATCCCGTTTCCTACCCGCTTCCTGAATTTTTGTACGGAGGTCTTCCATAAACGGAAAGGTGGCGGGATACGAAACAACGCTCGTAAGATTGTGATAGGTTCTCTCTTTTAGAATGAATTGCGCGACATCCCGCACCGCCTCGTCATGTACATCTGTTCCAAGACGCCTGGCAATCTGCTCAACGTCAATAATCTGATGCGGCAGAAAACTCCCCAAAAGAAACTTCTCCGTACGTTCGTTTGTTTCGCGCTCAACAAAGAACACCGACCCCGCATCAATTGAAAGAGTCCGAAATCCTTCCGGAGCTTCCTTCCGTAAAAATCCGGTTTCACTCCCCGCAATAAACATCTCCGCGGCTTCCGCTTCCCGCAATAGTTCCCTATCAGCAAGAACATCCTCGGCGTCATCTTCCGGCAGTATAACGTTCACGCGATCCATGGCATCAGCCTCAAGCACGTGCACGCGGGAAACATGTTCGCTTTTTTGAAGCGAGCGCAACGCAACGCGATGCGCGTCTTTCCGGCCCCTGATATATTCCTCCGGAACTTTCTTTTTTCGCTTACGCGCCCGGACAATACTCTCTTCGGCGCCGACATTCAAAAAAATCGCTTCAACATCCGCGCCGCACCGTTTCGCAACCTGATAAAAACTCGCGCGATCGCCCTCGCGCAAATTCTGCGCGTCAAGAACCGCAATTTCTCCGCGCGAAAGACGCTCTTCCGCGATCCGCGCAGCCAACTGAAACGCCCGATCGGAAATCAACTGATTGCCCTGATTATTGGTAAGTTCCTGACGGATTTTATCCGTACTAATAATCGCATCAAGAGGAAAATGCTCTATCGCAAACGTACTCTTTCCGCTTCCCGGCAATCCAACAAGAAATACGAGCGTTTTTTTGCCAATATGAATTTCCTGCCTTCCTTCCGGAGATTCTTCTGACACAATGCGCTCCACATTTTTGGAGTGCTCGTGTCCTGAAAATTTTCTTTCTGATTCCATAGTTCTTTTATTATAGCAGAAAATCTGACAAACACAAGAAAAAACCGCCCTTTGGCGGTTTTAAATTCTTTCATTCTCCCGATACTCTCCCCATTCCTCACGCAACACATCGCACATCTCCTGAAGCGTTGCGTATGCTTTCGCGGCTTCAATGAAGTGCGGCATAAGATTGTCGCGCTCATTTTGTGCGGCGCGGCGGATTGCGTCAAGCGCATACCGGACACGTTCATTGTTTCTCGTACGGCGAATCTCCTCAAGCCGCGCTTTCTGAACCTCATGCGCGCGCTTCGCATCCACCTTTAAAATCAGAGTTGCGTCTTTCGCTTCTTTTTCCGGAAGTACCAAAGCGTTCACTCCCACGACCATATTCTTCCCCGCATCCTCTGCCTGCTTATATGCATACGCGGCATCTGCAATTTCTTTCTGCGGATATCCGATCTCAATCGCCCTCATCATGCCACCTATCGTATCAATCGTTTTAATATAGGCAGATGCCCCTCTCTCCATTGTATCAGTAAGAGATTCCACGAAATATGATCCGGCAAGCGGGTCCACAATTTCCGAAACCCCGGTCTCGTGAGCAATAATCTGCTGGGTCCGCAATGCCGTATGCACCGCGCGTTCCGTCGGCAATCCCCACACCTCATCCATGGAATTCGTATGAAGCGATTGCGTACCACCAAGAACCGCGGCAAGCGCTTGCAGAGAAACCCGCACAATATTGTTTTCCAATTCTTTGGGCGCGAGTGATACCCCCGCGGTTTGCGAATGGGTCCGCAACATCCACGACTTTGGATTTTTTGCTCCAAACCGCTCACGCATAATACGCGCCCACATTCTTCGCGCGGCGCGAAGTTTTGCAATCTCCTCAAAAAAATTATTATGGATATCCCAGAAAAACGAGAGGCGCCCCGCGAACGAATCAACATCCATACCGTGCGCGATACAGGCCTCCACATAGGCAATACCATCGGCAAGCGTGAACGCAAGCTCCTGCACGGCGGTTGCCCCCGCTTCGCGAATATGATAACCGGAAATAGAAACGGGGTTCCACTGCGAAACATAACGCGTAGCAAACTCAATCGTGTCCACGACAAGCCGCATGGAGGGTGCCGGCGGATAAATATATTCTTTCTGCGCGATGTATTCTTTTAGGATATCATTTTGAATTGTTCCGCGAAGCGTATTCCACGCCACACCCCGTGCCTCGGCATGCGCAAGAAACATTGCCCAGATGGGCGCGGCGGGCGAATTAATGGTCATAGAAACGGATATGGGTTCTTTATTAATAACGCCGTCAAGCGGGATGCCATCTAACAAAATTGCCATATCGCGCAAAGAATCAATCGCGACGCCCTCTCTTCCTGTTTCGTACCAATAATCCGGGTTGATTGAGTCATAGCCATAGAGCGTTGGCAAATCAAACGCAACCGAGAGTCCGGTCTGCCCGCGGGAGAGAAGATACTTGAAACGTTTATTCGTTTCCTCGGCCGTTCCAAACCCCGCAAATTGACGCATGGTCCAGAGGCGTTTTCGATACATCTCGGGATGCGGCCCACGAGTATAAGGAAATGTACCGGGTTCCCCAAGGTCGCGCGTATAATCAAAACCCCCAACATCCTCCGGACGATAGATACCGTCTTCTCTGCCCATTGATACCTCCTTATTTTCAACAAGCTAACCAAACTATAGCAATAAAAAAATAAGAGACGCAAATCTAAAAACTTGCCAAAAAAATAAAAAAGTGTTATAAAGAGAGTACACACGCACCTTCACAATAACGCATGAAAAGGAGCTAACATGGCACAATGGCTTGCCTCACTTTTGGGAAAGAAAAAGAAAGGGTCATATTTTGATTTTTTTGAAGCACACGCGGCTGAAATCCAAGGAGCGGCAACCCTTCTCTGCATGCTTTTTGACGGAAAAATTTCTCCGGAAGAAGCGGCTACCCGCATTAAAGAGCACGAACATCGTGCCGATACCATTACCCACGAAGTGAAAAAACGCCTTGCTGAAAATTTCATTCCTCCGATTGACAGCGAAGACATTTTCTCATTTATCACGAATCTCGATGAAGTGATCGATTACATTGATAAAGCCGCGCGCCGCTTCACCTATATCTATACATTGCAGGAGGCAACGCCGGAAGCAAAAGCGTTTGGAGAAATAATTCTACACATTACCGAACATCTGCAAACCCTCTGCCCGCTTCTGCGGAATGCCGGAAAAAATGCGGACGCAATAAAAAGCATGTGCGTAAAAATCCACACGCTTGAAAACGCGGGAGATACCGCAAAACAAAAAGCGATGGGAGGTCTCTTCGAAAAAAACAGATGGACTGCTTCCGTAAGCGACATGGGCTGGAATGAAATGTATGGCATCCTGGAAACGGTAACGGACAAGGCAGAAGACTGCGCGAATACTGCAGAACAAATCATGCTGAAATATGCGTAGGATACTATAATGGAATACGGCCTTGCACTGGTACTTTTGCTCATTCTTGCTGCGGAGTTTGTAAACGGATGGACCGATGCTCCAAACGCCATCGCTACCGTGGTCTCAACCCGCACGCTTTCACCGCGCACCGCAATCGCGCTCGCGACTGTTTTAAACATTGCGGGTGCCTTTGCAGGAACCGCGGTTGCGGCAACCATCGGGAAAGGCATTATCAGGCCGGAGGCAATAAATCTTGCCACCGTGGGTGCCGCCATGATCGCCATTATTTTCTGGAGTATATGTGCATGGCACTTCGGCATCCCCACAAGCGAATCGCACGCACTCATCGCAGGACTTTCGGGCGCGGGGCTCGCCGTAGCAGGACCATCGGTTCTTTTATGGAATGGCTGGTCAAAAGTGCTCTGGGGACTTCTTTTCTCAACGTTTCTTGGCTCTGCAGCCGGCTGGCTCATCGCAAAAACGGTACAAATATTTTTTGCAGAAAAAAATCCCTCAAAATCGCGGCGCATGTTTGGCTGGCTTCAAATTTGTTCTTCCTCCCTCATGGCATTTAGCCACGGATCAAATGACGGACAAAAATTCATCGGTGCTTTTTCGCTAGCCCTTCTTTTGGGGGGTGCTACATCTTCCTTTTCGGTGCCGTGGTGGGTCATTTTTTTATGCGCCATCGTCATGGGTCTTGGCACCTCTGTCGGCGGCATGAGAATCATAAAAACCATGGGGTTTAAAATGGTGCCGCTCGTCACCTATCAGGGATTTTCGGCTGAAGCCGGAGCGGCGGGAACCATTCTCCTCGCATCGCACCTCGGTATCCCCCTCAGCACGACCCATACCATCAACACCTCCATCATCGGCGTTGGCGTCGCGCGAAGAAAAAGCGCTGTGCGCTGGCGAGTGGTTTCTCACATCGTCTACGCGTGGCTCCTTACGTTTCCTGTCTGTGGACTCATTGCGTTCCTTGTCGCGTATTTCTTTAAAATAGTATTCGGATAAAAAACAAACGCTCCCGCATTTTTTGCGGAAGCGTTTTTTTAAATGTCCGGAAAATCAACTTGTTTTTATTCATACATTTCGTTTGCGGTAACAATCAATCATCTACGGATTAATTGCAAGAAAAAAGGCCCGAACAGCAGGCCTTAATTTTTCTGAATATTATGACATTCAATCAAGTGCCAATTCTTTTTACTGCACTCGATACGAGCATCGCAAATCTTACATTTCTCACAACAAATTCCCAACTGTACAGCGCCCGGATTATGACATATGGAATTGCACCTATGCCTACAAATCTTTTCTACAAAAACAGGAACATCATACTCTGCCATCACAAATCTCCTTTCTTATTTTATGGCATTCGGTAAAATGTTCCGCTTTTGTTCCCATCCGCACCGCGCGCCCGCACAGGAGACACGACTCGCATCGGCACTTCGCAATCTGACACGGCATGCGTCCAGAACCTTTATCGTGGCACGGACATCCGCACCAATGAATGCACGTACGTTTAAAATACGATTTTTTGATGCGCCCTATCATGCGCTACTCTCTTTCTCCCGCTGCTTCACATATTCACGAACGTGCCGCTTTAATACTTTCCCAATCGCATTCTTAAATTGATCAAGCGAATCAAGAAACAAAATCTGCGAAGGAACATGATACGAAGAAAGCGCCTCACGCACATGCGCCCGAAGCAAAGATGCGTCACATAAAGCACCTTCCTTCCGCATAACGAGCGCTACAGGAGTTTCTCCTGTTTTTGCATGCGGCATACTACACACAACCACATCTACCACTGCCGGATGCGAAAGAAGCACGCGCTCAATGTGGGAAGCATAAATATTCTCTCCCAAAACTTTAATTAGGTCCTTTTCTCTGTCCATAAAATACAAAAGTCCGTTTTCGTCCATAACGCCGATGTCGCCCGTCTTCAGCCACCCGTTTTCAAGAACTTCTTTTGTTGCCTCTTCTTTTTGATAATACCCCGCCATGACTTGCGGTCCGGCAATAACTATCTCACCTGCTAACCCACGCGAAAGCTCTTCCCCGTTCTCACTGCAAATCTTTACCTGCGTTCCCGGCAAAGGCGCCCCGATACAATTTCCCTCAATATCATCTCTTACCGGATCACCAGGCCGCATAACCGATACAATCGGAGAACATTCAGAAAGGCCGTATCCTTCAAGAAACTCTGCGGGGGTAAGCGCTGCAAACTCATCCCGAAGTTTTCGGTCAATGGGAC